>JAURMH010000060.1 GCA_030830805.1 Bacteroidota bacterium | reverse complement strand
TCATTCCAGAGACAATAGATACTGCTTTAGTTCCTTTCGCTTTTAAACCCTCTACTTGGTCTTTGATAAGTGCGATTAATGGTGAGATGACGATTGTTAATCCCTCTTGAGCTAAGGTAGGCACTTGAAAACAAACGGATTTTCCACCACCGGTAGGTAGTAAGGCTAAAGTATCTCGTTTAGCCAAAACCGATTCGATAATATCTTTTTGCATCGGTCGAAATTTGGGATGGCCCCAATATTTCAATAAGATATTTTCTAATGTAGTTTCCAACGACGATTTTTTTGTTTTACAATATTAGAATAAATACGCTTTGAATAACATTTAATACCTGCTAATTTTTTACAAAATGCGCTTTTTTTGTCAATTTATAGGGTTTTTAATCGTACATGCTTAAAAAAAATCTTAAATTGCACTTTATTTCGAAAACCATGAATATCCTTGCTTTAAATGCCATTTCTCCTATAGACGGTAGATATAGAAAATCTACACAAGAACTAGCTGCTTATTTTTCGGAAGCCGCTTTAATTAAATACCGTGTTTTAGTAGAAGTAGAATATTTTATCGCATTATGTGATTTAAAATTACCTGGTTTAGCAGATTTTGATTCCAAAAATTACCAAGCCATTAGAAATTTAGCCATTCATTTTAACGAAAAAGATGCGCAAAAAATAAAAGATATTGAAGCCGTAACCAATCACGATGTTAAAGCTGTTGAGTATTTTTTAAAAGAAGCTTTTACTGCATTGGGGTTCGAAAAATACTTGGAGTATATTCATTTTGGATTAACCTCACAAGATATCAATAATACCGCAATTCCTTTAAGTTTTCAACAAGCTGTACACGAAGTTTATTTTCCACATATCGAAAGTTTAATTGCGCAATTACAGGTTTTAGCAACTAATTGGAAAGACATCTCTATGTTGGCTCATACGCATGGACAGCCTGCTTCGCCTACTCGTTTAGGTAAAGAGCTAGAAGTGTTTGTAGAGCGATTGAATGTACAATTAATTCAATTCAAACAAATTCCTTATTCGGCTAAATTTGGCGGTGCTACCGGAAATTTCAATGCACATAAAGTAGCCTATGGCGAAATAGATTGGATTAATTTTGCAAACGATTTTGTAAATAATCAATTAGGTTTAACGCGTTCTCAAAGAACAACTCAGGTAGAACATTACGATAATTTTGCTGCGCAATTTGATGCCTTAAAAAGAATCAATACCATATTAATCGACTTTAGTAGAGACATGTGGTCTTATATATCGATGAATTACTTTAACCAACAAATTAAAGCTGGTGAAATTGGTTCTTCTGCCATGCCTCATAAAGTAAATCCTATCGATTTTGAAAACGCAGAAGGAAACCTTGGTTTAGCGAATGCCTTATTTGAACATTTAGCAGCAAAATTGCCTATTTCAAGGCTTCAAAGAGATTTAACAGATTCTACTGTTTTTAGAAATATTGGCGTTCCATTGGCACATACTTTAATTTCTTTTAAATCTTTAAAGAAAGGTTTAGCAAAATTAATGTTAAACGAAGCCGCACTAACAGCAGACCTCGAAAATAATTGGGCGATTGTAGCAGAAGCTATACAAACAGTTTTAAGAAGAGAAAATTTCCCTAAACCATACGAAGCACTAAAAGAGTTAACTAGAAAAAACGAAAAAATTACCCAAGAAAGCATTCGTAATTTTATTGATAGTTTAGCGATTAGTGATAACTTAAAAGAGGAATTAAAATTAATCAGTCCGCATAATTATACTGGTTTTTAATTTCAATTTATTTGAAAAAATATACTTTCACTTCTAAAGATCAAATCTGGCATATTTTTGACGACCAAAAGTCTGAAATGCTTGTTATTGTTAGCAAAAACAACGAAAAAAGAATTACGGAATATCATCATATTTGTTTAAAAACAGGACAAATTAATGTGCTTGAGATTCCATTGCCATCAGAAATACAATGGAATATTTGTAAAGTATATCAACAAAAAATTATTTTTCAATCTTCTATATCAAATAACAGACCCGAGCAGCAATATATATTGGTATACGATATAGCTGCTAAAAAAGTTGTTTTAGAAAACTATCAAAGAGGCATTCAAACTGTTGTTCAACAAGGCATCATCTCCTATTTATTAAAAATAGAACCTCAAAAATTTGAGTTATTAGCCTTCGACAAAAACGAAATAATACAAGATTTAACGATAGACCCAATTGGTGCCAATCATTTAAAATTACCTGTTTGTACTTCCGCTAATCTGTTAAGCATTCAGCATAAAGCCTTCGATATTAGTGCAACATTAAATTCAGCTTTTCATTTAAAAGTAAGCTTAAATAATGCGATTATTTACGAATGGCAAGCAACAGGTATTCAATACTTAAGGCCCGAAAATGACTATTTTATGGTTATTCACGATTACCTATTAATTTTAAAAGAAAAAAATACCATAGAAATTATCGAATTAAAAGCATAAAAAACTACCTTAGTGCCATGAAAAAATTAGCCTTAATGCTAGTATTATTACTTTCGAATTTTGTAGCCAATGCCGCAATTGATTCAATTGGTATTGAAAAAACTAATACGCAAAATTATATATTACATAAGGTTGATAAAAGCGAGGGCTTATATGCCATTGCAAGAAAATATCGTACAACCGCTACTGCAATTCAAGAAGCAAATAATTTAACAACTACCGGCTTGCAATTAGGTCAGGTATTAAAAGTGCCTACCACACAAAACTTAAACATTGCAAAAGTAAGCACAGCAACAAAAACAAGTCAAAGCCCTGTTATCACTGCTAAAAATTATTCATACGAAAACAGTAAAGAAGTTAACGAAACTGGACTTGCCGGATGGATAAATGATAAAAATTCGAATCCTAAAAAATCTATTGCTTTACATAATTCTGCTGTAATTGGCACCATTATGAAAGTAAGTAATCCGGCAACGGGTAAAATGGTTTATGTGAAAATAATTGGTACCATTCCTAATGCCATTGAAAACGAAAACTTGGTGATTCTTTTGTCGAAAGCTGCAGCTAGTTTAATAGATGCCACCGAACCAAAATTTAAAGTCAACCTAACATACGCTTCACCTAAATAATGAATTTAGCAAAACCATATTTAATTGGCATTGCAGGTGGCAGCGCATCGGGTAAAACCTATTTACTCAATGCCCTATTAAATCATTTCAATGCAGATGAAATTTGCTTAATATCTCAAGACCATTACTATAAACCACAAGCAGAACAATATGTTGATGAGAATGGTCAAATTAACTACGATTTACCAGAAGGGATAGATCAAGAGAAATTAATGGCAGACATACAAAGTTTATTAGCAGGAAAGCCCGTTAAAAAATTAGAGTATACATTTAACAATCCAGACGCTAAACCAAAAGAATTAACCATCAACCCTGCTCCAATTGTTGTTATCGAAGGTTTATTTATTTTTCATTTTCAAGAATTATTTAAGGCTTTTGACTTAAAAATATTTATCGACGCAGATCATGATATTAAATTAACGCGTCGTATTCAAAGAGATCAATTGGAAAGAGGCTTAAACATGGAAACCGTGTTATACCAATGGCATAACCACGTGATGCCTGCTTTTGATAAATACCTTTTACCCTATCAACCTGTTTGTGATGTGGTGATTCATAACAATCAAGAAATAAAAAAAGACATCGAACAACTGGCATACCAGTTAAGAATGTTTTTATCTAAATAAAGCTTAAATACTTAATATACAAGTATATAAGCATTTTCCCTTATTTTTTTAGCTAAATTCAAGGATTTCATTATTACTTATTTAATTGATAATGAACAACTTATGCAAATCAATAATAATTGCATTGCAAGGTAATTTGTGCTTTAATAAATTAAAAAAATAATTAGCTTTGCAAGCTTGTAAGTATTAAAAAACAAGGAATTTAATCATATTAATCAAAATTATTATTTAGAAATTATGCAGGGAAAAGGTGCTATTAGATTTTTTGCAATTGCTTTAGCAATTGCATGTGTTTATTCTCTCTCATTTACTTTTGTTTCGAGTGGTGTAGAAAAGGATGCTAAAGAATTTGCAAATGGTGATCCATTAAAAGAAAAAGCGTATTTGGATTCGATGCAAACAGAAGTTGTTTACAATTTAGGTTTTGCAAAGTTCAGTTACCAAGAATGTAAGCAATTGCAATTAAATTTAGGTCTTGACTTAAAAGGCGGTATGAACGTTACTATGGAGATCTCCTTAAAAGATCTTATTCGTTCTATGGCAAATTATAGTACAGATACTGCTTTTAACAAAGCATTAGTAGTAGCTGAGCAAAGAAGTATTAAATCTCAAAAAGATTATATTTCTTTATTCTACGAAGCATATAACGAATTAAAACCAAATGTTAGATTAGCTGCATTATTCGCTACTAAAGAGAATAGCCCAAGAATCACCAATAGCTCTTCAAACGAAGAAGTATTGAAAGTACTTCGTACAGAATCTGAAAGTGCGATTGATCGTTCTTTTAATATCTTAAGAACCCGTATCGATAAATTTGGTGTAACCCAACCAAACATTCAATTACAACAAGGTAGCAACCGCGTATTAATTGAATTACCTGGTGTTACAGAACCAGAGCGTGTTAGAAAATTATTACAAGGTTCGGCACAATTAGAATTTTGGGATGTATACGCAAACGTAGAAATTTTCGGAAGTTTAGACAAAGCAAATGCGGCATTAAAAGGTAAGTTATCGGTTAGTTCAAAATCAACCGATACAACAGCCCTTGCATCAACTTCTAAAACAGAAACTAAAAAAGATTCATCTTCAAATGATTTAGCATTATTGAATAAAGTTAGCAAAGATACCGCTAGCAAAGACACTGCTAAAAAAGATCAATCATTCGAAAACTTCGCAAAAGACAATCCTTTATTTGCCATATTAACTCCAAATCTTGCACAAGATGAACAAGGCCAACAAGTACTACAACAAGGCCCTGTAATTGGATTAGCTAAACAAAAAGATACAGCTAGGGTAAATGCTATATTAGCGATGCCCGAGGTTAGAGCAAACTTTCCAACAGATGTAAGATTCTTATGGGCTGTTAAGGCAATCAACGAAAATAATATTTTTGAATTATATGCCATTAAAACAAACACTAGAGATGGTAAAGCACCATTGGAAGGTGATGTAATTGTAGATGCACGCGCAGACATAGACCAAAAAGGTTTACCAGAAGTAGTGATGGTGATGAATGCAGAAGGTTCAAAAACTTGGAAGCGCATGACTGCAGAAGCTGCTGCAGATAAAGATAACAAACGATCTATTGCCATTGTATTAGATAACACCGTATACTCTGCTCCAACGGTTCAGAACGAAATTGGTGGTGGTGTTTCTACAATCTCTGGAAGCTTTACTGTAAACGAAACAAAAGATTTAGCCAACGTATTAAAAGCAGGTAAACTTCCAGCTCCAGCTAAAATTGTAGAAGAAGCAATTGTTGGTCCATCATTGGGTAAAGAAGCTATCAACAATGGTTTAATGTCAAGTATTTTAGGCTTAGTTGTGGTATTATTATTCATGGTTGCTTATTACAACAATGCAGGCTTTGTAGCTAACCTTGCGGTATTTGTAAACGTGTTTTTCTTAATGGGTGTGTTAGCATCTTTAGGTGCAGTATTAACCTTACCAGGTATTGCCGGTATCGTATTAACATTGGGTATGGCGGTAGATGCCAACGTATTAATTTACGAACGTGTGAGAGAAGAATTAACCCATGGTAAATCGCTAAGAATAGCTATTTCAGATGGTTTCAAACATGCACTGCCTTCTATCTTAGACTCACAATTAACAACCTTCTTGTCAGGTGTTGTTTTAGCATTGTTTGGCTCAGGTCCAATTTTAGGTTTCGCTACAACTTTAATTATTGGTATTTTAACTTCATTATTTACTTCTATTTTCATTACTCGATTAATTTTTGAATGGATGTTGAGTAAAGATAAAATGATTAAATTCTCTAATCCTTTTAGTGCAAATACATTTAAAAACGCAAAATTCAACTTTGTAAAAAACAGAAAAGTATTTTACTTAATTTCTGGAACTATCATATTAGCTGGTTTAATCTCTATGTTTACCAGAGGATTCAGCTTAGGTGTAGACTTTAAAGGTGGTCGTACTTATGTAGTTCGTTTTGAGAAATCAGTATTAGCTAACGATGCCAGAGAAGCTTTAGATAAAGCATTTGCAAGCACCACAGATGTAAAAACATTTGGTAACGACAATACTTTAAAAATTACTACTTCTTATTTAATTGATGAGAAATCGGATGGAACTGATGCAAAAGTAGAATCAGTTTTAAAAGAAGGTTTAGTAAGTCTTAACGCTGGAAATGCCGAAGTGGTGAGTTCACAAAAGGTTGGTCCTACTATTGCAAACGATATCAAAACGAAATCTGTTTACGCCGTAATTTTCTCGATCATTATTATTGCATTATATATTTTCATTCGATTTAGAAAATGGCAATACAGTATTGCTGCATTAGTTGCTTTAACACATGATGTGCTTTTAGTACTATCATTCTTCTCTTTATTTAATGGTTACTTACCTTTCTCATTAGATATTGACCAAGCATTTATTGCTGCAATCTTAACCGTTGTAGGTTATTCTGTAACAGATACAGTCGTAGTATTTGACCGTATCAGAGAGTTCTTAAACCTACACCATGCTAAAACAGATAAAATGGATGAGGTAATTAACGATGCGATCAATAGCACATTGAGTAGAACTATTATTACTGCATTAACCGTATTATTCGTATTACTCGTATTGTTTATATTCGGTGGAGCAGTTATTAGAGGATTCTCATTCGCCTTATTAGTAGGTGTAATATTTGGAACTTACTCTTCAATTTGTGTTGCATCTCCAGTAATTGTTGAATTCAATAAAAAAAATATCAATAAATCTTAATTGATCAATTATATTTAAAAGGCCCATCTAACGATGGGCCTTTTTTGATTAAAAGCTATGGCCTTAGAAATTCCTGAAACATCTTTTCCCCGTGTAATTGTTATTGGTGGTGGCTTTGGAGGTATTCAAGTTGCCAAAAAATTAAGGAATAAAGAGGTACAAGTATTGGTCTTGGATCAACATAATTACCATACTTTTCAACCTTTATTATACCAAGTAGCAACGGGTGGTTTAGAACCAGATTCTATTGCATTTCCATTGCGTAAAATATTTAAGCACCATCAAAATATAATTGTAAGATTGGCCAGGGTAGATTTAATTCAGCCCGAAAAGAAAACCATTTTAACCAGTATCGGTGAAATATCTTACGACTTTTTAGTAATAGCTACCGGATCTAAAACAAACTTTTTTGGCAATCAAGAAATCAAAGATAATTCGATGCCCATGAAAAGTATTCCAGAGGCATTAAATTTAAGAAGTTTGATTTTGCAAAATTTCGAAGAGGCATTATTAAAAGATAAACCAGCTGAGCAAGCACAATTAATAAATTTTGTGATTGTTGGTGGAGGCCCTACTGGCGTTGAAACAGCCGGCGCATTGGCAGAATTAAAATTACATGTTTTACCAAATGATTACCCAGATTTAGATCTGAGTAAAATGCAGATTAATATCATAGAGCGTGCGCCTAGGTTATTAAACGGCATGTCTGAACAGGCTTCTAAACGCGCCGAAGAATTTTTAACAGAAATGGGTGTTCGGGTAAGAACAAATGATTCTGTGAAGAGCTATAATAGCTTAAACGCAACCTTAGAAAGTGGGGTTATCTTAAATACTTCGAATTTAATTTGGACGGCTGGCGTGAAGGCTGCAACCATTGCTGGATTAGACAGCGATTTAACCGAAAGAGGAAGTAAATTAATAGTTGATCAATACAATACCGTGATGGGTTACGAACATATATTTGCCATTGGTGATGTGTGTGCGATGCAATCCGAAGAATATCCTAATGGACATCCGGGTGTGGCGCAAGCTGCCATACAACAAGGCAAAAACCTTGCACATAATATCATCAATATAGTAAACGATAGACCCTTAACTGCTTTTAAATACAACGACCTTGGCGCAATGGCCACCATAGGCAGAAATAAAGCAGTGGTCGATTTGCCACTCATCAGGTTTCAAGGCGTTTTTGCATGGTTTGTATGGATGTTTTTACACCTATTATTTTTAGTAGGATTTAGAAATAAATTAATAGTTTTAATAAATTGGATCTGGAATTACTTTAGTTACGATAACGGTACCCGATTAATTATTCGACCGTTTAGAAAAAACAAACAAGTTAGAGAAGAAGAAATTAAAATTGTGCCAAGAAATTAATTATAAATGATCAGACGAGCAGTAATTTCGGATTGTCCAAGCATTTTAACTTTGATTAAAGAATTGGCTGTTTTTGAAAAAGCACCAAACGAAGTAAGTGTAACATTAGCAGAAATGCAAAGCGCCGGATTTGGCGAAAACCCCGTATGGTGGGCTTTTGTGCACGAAAACGAACATAAACAAATTGATGCATTTGCCTTGTATTATATTCGCTATTCTACTTGGAAAGGAAATAGAATGTATTTAGAAGATATTTTAGTAACCGAAAATGCCAGAGGCAAAGGCATTGGTACACTTTTAATGAATCAATTAATTGAAGAAGCTAAAACAAAAGAATTAAAAGGAATTGTATGGCAAGTGCTTGATTGGAACGAAAAAGCGATTCAATTTTATCAAAAATATGCAAGCAGTTTTGATTCTGAATGGATCAACTGTAGTTTAACAACCGAACAAATCAACTCATCAAATGCAAGTATTTAAATTTGGAGGCGCATCTGTTAAAGATGCCGAAGCTGTTAAAAACATTAGCGTTTTACTAGGTAAGCAAAGCACCAAAGAAACCGTAATGGTGGTATCTGCCATGGCAAAAACAACCAATGCCTTAGAAGAAGTTTACAAAAGCTTTATCAATGCTGATGCAAATTTAGCTTCAAAAGTACTTTCCATAAAACAAATGCATCTTCAAATTATAAATGATTTATTTGCAGAAAGCAATACCCATTTAATCAATGAAATTGAAAATGTATTTGTAGAATTAGATTGGATATTAGAAGAACCTCCTCACGAAAACAGCGCATTTATATACGATCAAATTGTATCCTTAGGAGAAATACTATCCACTAAAATTATTGCTGAATACCTTAATTATACAGGATTACCTTGCATTTGGGTAGATGCCAGAAGTTATATTCAAACAGATAATAATTACCAAGAAGGAAAAGTAAATTGGGAAGAAACTAGCGCATTAATTCAACAAGATTTCCCGAAATTATTATCCGAAAAAATGATTGTTACCCAAGGATTTATTGGGGGTACATCGGAGAATTTTACGACAACTTTAGGTCGCGAAGGTTCTGATTATTCTGCAGCCATTTTTGCAGCCTGTTTAAATGCCGCATCGGTTACTATTTGGAAAGATGTAGATGGCGTATTAAATGCAGATCCTAAGTTATTTTCAAATACCGAAAAATTCGAACGCCTTCCCTATTCAGAAGCGCTAGAAATGACTTATTATGGTGCAACTGTAATTCACCCTAAAACGATAAAACCCTTACAAAATAAGCTTATACCCTTGTTTGTAAAACCATTTTTAAATCATGCTGGAACGGGAACTCATATTGGACAATTTGATCAAATAACTTATTCCATTCCTACCATTATTGTAAAAAAGGAGCAAGTTTTAATGAGTATTTCGAGTAGAGATTTTTCTTTTATTTCTGAACAAAACTTAAGCACCATACTAGGGCATTTTGCGAAAGCAAATATCAAAATTAATACCATGCAAAACTCAGCCATGACCTGGACTTGTTGCTTTGATTACCATGAAGAAAAATTGAATCAAATAATTGCCGTATTAAAATCAGATTTTAAAGTTTATTATAATGAATCGCTTTCCTTAATCACCTTGAGGCATTATAATCAAGCAAGCATAGACGAAATCAGTAAAAACAAAGAAGTGCTAATTGAACAAAGAAGTAGAAATACCGTTCAGCTAGTACTAAGATAAATTACTCGAAAGCCAATATTTATAAAACTCTATTAGCGTCGAATGCTTCTAAGTAATCTGCAAAACGACGAACAAATTGGCCACCTAATGCACCATCTACAATTCGGTGATCGTAAGAATGAGATAAGTACATTTTATGTCTGATAGCAATCATATCTCCATCCGGCGTTTCAATTACTGCTGGCATTTTTCTAATCGCACCAACTGCCATAATTGCTACTTGAGGTTGGTTGATAATAGGCGTTCCCATTACATTTCCGAAAGAACCCACATTGGTTAAAGTATACGTTCCGCCCGAAATTTCATCTGGAGTTAATTTGTTATTTCTTGAACGATTAGCTAAATCGTTTACCACTTTAGTGATGCCAATTAAATTCATTTGATCTGCATTTTTAATTACTGGAACAATTAAATTTCCAGAAGGCAATGCAGCTGCCATACCTATATTGATATTTTTTCTTTTGATTATCTGTGTTCCATTTAAAGAAACATTGATCATTGGAAAATCTTTGATTGTTTTAACCAATGCCTCAATAAAAATTGGCGTAAATGTAATTTTCTCTCCTTCTTTTTTCTCGAAATCTTTTTTAATCTTTTCTCTCCATCTAACAATGTTAGTTACATCGGCTTCTACAAATGAAGTTACATGTGGTGAAACATGTTTACTCATAACCATATGGTCGGCAATGAGTTTTCTCATGCGATCCATTTCTATGACTTCGTCGCCTGCATGAACTGTTACATTCGGTGTATTGATTTTTATTTCAGATGTACTTGCTGAATTACTTGCTGCTACTGGAGTTGGGGCCGTTGCTGTTGCCGCAGGAGCTGCTGCAACCGCAGGTGTTGGAGCAACTTGCGGTGTTCCAGCTTTTCTATTACTTAAATAATTTAATATATCATTCTTTGTTACACGACCATCGTTACCCGATCCTGCTATACTATCTAATTCTTGTTGAGATAATCCTTCGCTTGCCGCTATGCTTTTAACTAATGGAGAATAAAATCTATTTTCTGTGTTCGCAATTCTTGAACTTTCTGTTATTGTTTCAGTTAAGGCAATTCCTGGTATGGCAGATGGTACTGCAACGGTAGCTTGCACTGCAGGTGCAGCTGTTACAGCACCGGCTTCGGTTTCAATAATTGCAATTACGGCACCCACTTTTACTACATCACCTTCATTAAATAAAGTTTTTACCAAAGTTCCCGCAACTGGAGAAGGTACTTCCGAATCAACTTTATCGGTTGCAATTTCTAATACAGATTCATCTGCATCTATTGCATCGCCAGCAGCTTTCACCCATTTAATGATGGTTGCTTCGGCAACACTTTCACCCATTTTTGGAAGTAGTAATTCGTATTGAGCCATAATTCTTATTTCAATAAATATTTATTTCAACGCACAAAAATAATCGAATTTCGCTTATCCTTCAATTTTAATTCTCTTTGAGGAGTCTATAAAGCATGTAAAGTGCACTAACTGCCGTTCTTTCAATGTTTTGCATTCTTTTATTTCCGAATAAAAACTTTTTTGCAAGCACCTTATTTTTACTTGCAACGGCAATCCAGACCGTTCCAACTGGTTTATCGGGTGTACCACCATCGGGCCCAGCGATACCAGAACATGCAATGGCATAATCTGAATTAAAGGCTTTTAGAGCCCCTAAAACCATTTCCGTTACTGTTTCCTCACTTACTGCACCCGTTTGGCTTAAAGTGTCTGATTTAACGCCTAATACGCTTTCTTTTAATCCGTATGAATAAGTAATTCCTCCGCCTAAATAGGATCTAGATGAACCAGGAATTGCAGTAAGTAAATGTCCTATATAACCACCAGTGCAACTTTCGGCAGTAGCTAAAGTACTGTTTTGAGCAACTAACATTTGTAAAATAACTTCTTCAATGTTGATATCCGTTAAAGACACAACATAATCAGCTATTTTTTCAGCAATGGCCTTTTTATGAAAGTTGATTTCTTTTTCCAGTGCTGCGCGATTGTCTCCATGTGCACTGAGTCTCAATCGTACTTGTCCTAACTTGGGTAAATAAGCTAATTGAATATGTGATGGCAATTGCGCTTCTTCTTCGATAATTAAGTCTGCTAAAAAGGACTCTCCTATGCCTGCCGTTAAAATGGTTTCGTGTAAAACAAAAGGTAATTTTAAAGTTTGACTTAATTTTGGAATGATACTATTTTCCATCATGTCTATCATTTCAAAGGGTACACCTGGCATCGAAAAATAATGACAATTGTTTTGATAGAAATACATGCCTGGCGCTGTACCTTGTAAGTTTAAAATAATTTCGCAAGAAGATGGAACAGCCGCCTGTTGGTGGTTTGCGGGCAATACTGGTTTGTTATACCTAGCAAAAATAGCATGTATATTTTGCAGTGCTTGCTCATTAATCACTAATTCGCCGCCAAAAAAATCTAGCAATACACTTTTGGTAATATCGTCTTTGGTAGGGCCTAAACCTCCCGTAATAAATACTACTTCTGCTCGTTCTTTAGCTTCGGCAAGTGCCTTATAAATATGTGCCGCATTATCCGAAACAGAAGTGATTTGTTTAACCCTTATGCCAATAGCATTGAGTTTTTGGGCCATCCATGCCGAATTAGTATCTACTACTTGGCCTATGAGTAATTCGTCGCCTATGGTAATTATTTCTGCAAACATCTTGTTAAATGTATCGTTTTTATCAAAAGAAAATTATTAAAATTGTAAACCATCAAAAAAAACAAAATGAAAAAATATTATTTCTTAGCCATCATTTTATTTGCTGCACAATTTTCGGTAGCACAAATTGACTATAATAAACTGAAAAAACAAGGACAAAGCATTGTTAAACAAGTTAACGCTGGAAATAACCCCTTAAGTAACGACGAAATTATTGAGGGCTTAATAGAGGCCTTAACAGTTGGAAGTAATAATGCAAGCAAAGCAGCTGCTGCCGTTGATGGTTATTATAAAAACCCAAAACTATACATTCCCTTTCCAAGCGAAGCTAAAAAAATGGAACAAAAGCTAAGGAGTTTTGGTCAAGAAAAATTAGTAAACGATTTTTTATTGAGCTTAAATAGAGCGGCCGAAGATGCTGCAAAAGAAGCGGCACCTATATTTGTAAATGCTGTTAAAGGTATGAGTATTGCAGATGGATTAAGTATTTTAAAAGGAAATGATGATGCTGCAACACAATATTTA
>JAURMH010000059.1 GCA_030830805.1 Bacteroidota bacterium | reverse complement strand
TGGAAGAATTTGAATTAGTAGTTGGTTTAGAAATTCACGCACAATTATCCACTAAAAGTAAGGCTTATGCGTCTGATTCTGCTGGTTTTGGCGATGATCCAAATACCAACATTAGTGTAATTACTTTGGGTCATCCGGGTACTTTACCTAAAGCAAATGCGCAAGTAATTGATTTTGCGATCAAGATGGGTTTAGCAACCAATTGCACTATTCGTTTAGAAAATCAATATGCAAGAAAAAATTATTTCTATGCAGATTTACCAAAAGGTTATCAAATTACACAAGATACCACACCTATATGTACCAATGGATTTGTTGATGTTAAATTAAAAGACGGTACTACAAGCAGGATAGGTATTACCAGAATACATATGGAAGAAGATGCTGGAAAAAGCATTCACGACCAAGATTATAGAGATACATTGATCGATTTAAATAGAGCAGGTGTTCCCTTAATTGAGATTGTATCTGAGCCCGACATTAGGAGTTCAGAGCAAGCAGGAGCTTACCTTACAGAGCTTCGTAAAGTACTAAGGTATTTAGAAATATGTGATGGAAATATGGAAGAAGGTAGTATGCGCTGTGATGCCAATATTTCTGTCAGAAAAAAAGGAGCAACCGAATTTGGTAATCGTTGTGAAGTTAAAAATTTAAATTCTATACGAAATGTACAACGTGCCATTGAATTCGAATTTCAACGTCAAGTTGAACTGGTAAAAGCCGGTGAACATATAGATCAAAATACCCTTAATTTTGATGCAGCAACTGGTAAAACCAGCGTGCTAAGATCAAAAGAAATGGCTAATGATTACCGTTATTTTCCGGAGCCAGATTTACCACCAGTAGTACTCACAAATGAGTATATTCAGGCTATTGAGCGAGATATGCCTGCGCTTCCAGAGCAACTATTTAAAAGGTTTACCACAGAATATCAGTTAACGCCATACGATGCCAATGTACTTTTAGATCAAAAAGAATTAGCGCAGTATTTTATGGAATTGGGAACGCATTGTGCCAATTATAAATTAGCTGCAAACTGGATTATGGGTGCTGTAAAATCGTATCTCAATGAACAAGCAATTGGTATTACAGACTTTCCAATTCCTCCAATTCAAATAGCCGCAATTATTCAGTTAATTGAATCAAGTAAGATAAATAATACCAGTGCAACGCAAATTTTATTTCCAGCATTGATCAATAATCCTAATGCCAATGTTGCCGAATTAGCGCAATCATTAAATATCATTATCAATACTTCTGATGAAGATATGATGGCTTTTGTAAACGAAGTATTAGCTAAATACCCAGATAAGGTTGCGGAATACAAATCGGGTAAAAAAGGCTTATTAGGCTTATTTATGGGCGAAGTTATGAAATTAGCAAAGGGTAAGCTAGACCCAAAAGAAGCAAATAAATTAGTGATAGCAGCATTAGAAAAATAAAAAATGAAAAAAAATCATATTGGTATTGTTCTTCTTATTCTTTTTGTTTTTCAATCATGTTCCGAAAACAATGGCTTTAAAATAAAAGGAAAAGTTACTGGTGGTACTATAACAAAAGTGATACTTGAGAAAATTGAAGGTCAAGTAATCGAGTTAGATTCGGCAGAAATTTCGAGCAATGGAGCTTTTGAAATTTATGGTAATGCCGACGAAAAAGCAATTTATCGATTAAATTTTGAAGGTAAAAAAGCCATCGATTTGGTATTGGATAATACTTCGGATGTAGAAGTAAATTTTGATGCAACCGGACCCATGGCGGCTTATGAAATAAAGGGTTCACCGCTTTCTTTACAATTAAAAGAAGTGAACGATATTTTATATCAAACTTTCCAAAAAGTCAATGCTTTACAACAGCAATATGCACAATCTGTTAATGATCCAAACATTGCGCAAATTCAAAAAAAATTAGAACAATCTTATTTTGAAATATTGAATTTACAAGTTCAATTGATTCAAGATTATGTAAAATCACATCCAGATTTTTTAGTAAAATTATATGCATTATCTTATTTGAATGCAGAGGAAAACTATAATTTCATAGATCAAGTATTTAAAGAAAATGCACTATCAATAGACAGTTTTAAATATGCACAGCAATTTTATGCGAGATTTTCTGAAATTAAAATGCTCAATATTGGTGAAATAGCGCCAGATATTAATTTGACAAATCCAAAAGGAGAACTGATTTCCTTGTCTTCTTTAAAAGGGCAAGTAGTTTTGCTTGATTTTTGGGCATCTTGGTGCGGCCCTTGCCGAAAAGAAAATCCTAACAATGTTTTATTGTACAATAAATACCACGCAAAAGGATTTACCATTTATGGTGTTTCTTTAGATAAAAACAAAGAAGCATGGGTAAAAGCAATTATGGATGACGGCTTAACTTGGAACCAGGTATCAGATTTAAAGTATTGGGCTTCCGATGCAGCTAAATTATATAAAGTAGAGGCCATTCCATTTACCGTTTTGTTAAACAAAGAGGGTAGAATTGTAGCGAAAAATTTAAGAGGTGCCGAATTAGCGGCCAAAGTACAGCAGTTATTAAAATAAGTTAGGAAATAATTTTACATCTACTTTATAATTATTTAACATACACTTAACCCTAGTAGTGGATTCATTAAACTACATTTGGTAAAATATTATATATGAGTACTGTAAAACAGAAAATTCTGATTGTAGACGATGAACCTGATATTTTAGAGTTAATCGCTTATAATTTAAATAAAGAAGGTTATTTATATATAACAGCATCAAACGGATTGGAAGCCATTCAAATGGCTAAAAAACACCTTCCAGACTTAATTTTATTAGACATCATGATGCCTAAATTAGACGGTATCGAAACTTGCCGTCAATTAAGAGCCATGCCAGAGTTTAAAAATACCTATATGGTTTTTTTAACTGCAAGAAGCGAAGAGTATTCAGAAATTTCTGGTTTCAATGTGGGAGCCGACGATTATATTGCTAAGCCTATTAAGCCAAGAGCTTTAATTAGCAGAATCAATGCTATTTTAAGACGAAATACAGTTGCGGATGCGGCTGTTTCTATGAAATTAGAAATTGGAGATATAGTGATCGATAGAGAAGCTTATTTAGTTTTTCAAAATGGCAATAAAATAACCCTTGCTAAAAAAGAATTTGAATTGCTTTATCTTTTAGCATCTAAGCCTGGTAAGGTTTTCACAAGAGAAGGCATCTTAAATAGCATTTGGGAAGAATCTGTGGTGGTAACCAACCGTACCATCGATGTTCATATTCGTAAAATAAGAGAAAAATTAGGCGATCATTATGTTACAACCGTTAAAGGTGTAGGATATAAATTCGAAATTTAATTGTAATTTTATTGAATGAATAAAAATCCAACACCCCGAAGTATCGCATTTTACACAGCCCTAGCGGTAACTTTCTTTGTTGGATTATTCGTTTTTTTTTCTGGTTTAAATATCATTGCCATTAGTTCTATTTTGGCATTTACTTTTGCGACTACCTTTATCTTATTTATTTATGCAATTGAAGTTTTCATTTACCGTAAAATAAAATTGGTTTATAAAAATATTCACAATCTTAAATTAAAAAAGGTAGGTCCTCGTTTTCCCGAATTCCAATCTTCAGATCCAATCACTGATGTAGAAAATGAAGTGCGTAATTGGGCTGAAGCAAAGTTTACCGAAATTGAACAATTGCGAGAAATGGAACAGTATCGAAAAGAATTTCTAGGTAATGTTTCGCATGAATTAAAAACACCAATTTTCAATATACAAGGATATATCAATACGCTTTTAGATGGTGCCATAGACGATCCCGTTGTGGCAGTGCCATTTTTAAAGAAAGCGGCTAAGAGCACCGATCGTATTGCTACACTAGTAGACGAATTAGAAGCCATCACCCAATTAGAATCAGGATTTTTAACAATGGAAATGGAACCATTCGATATCCATGATTTAATCCATGACATTTTTGATTCTTTGGCTTCGAGAGCCGCTAAAAGAAATATCACACTAAAATTTAAGGATGGTTGCGATGTGCCATTTATGGTCGAAGCAGATAAAGATCGAATTCGTCAAGTGGTTATTAATTTAATTGTCAATTCCATTAAGTATGGAAATGATGATGGAACCACTCAGGTTGGAATTTACGATATGGATAAAAATGCCTTGATTGAAGTAGCCGATAATGGAATTGGTATTGCGGAGGAACACATTCCTAGGTTATTTGAAAGATTTTATCGTGTTGATAAAAGTCGTTCGAGAGAGGGTGGCGGTACTGGCTTAGGATTAAGTATTGTAAAACATATCATTGAGGCGCATAGCCAAACAATTCATGCAAGAAGCACCATTAATGTTGGAACAACTTTAAGCTTCACCCTTAAAAAGCCATAAAACATTATTATTTTTTAGCTTTAGGCTAATTAGCCTATCTTCGTGCTATGAAATTTCCGCATTTTAAAGACCTCATTTTATTCGAGGATGATCATGTGATTGTGATCAACAAACCAGCTTTTATCAGTACACTCGACGATCGTTCTGGCGATACGATTACCATTATTAGAATGGCTAAACAATATTTGCCAGATGCGCAGGTTTGTCATCGTTTAGATAGAGAAACCTCTGGGGCATTAGTAATTGCAAAAGATCCAGAAACCTATCGTTTAATTAGTATGCAATTTGAACACCGTGAAGTAACTAAAATATACCATGCATTTGTAGACGGACATCATAAATTCGATGATTTATTAATTGATTTACCAATTGTAAACTATGGCAAAAGCAATGTAAAAATTGATAAAATTGATGGTAAAAAAGCGGAGACTTATTTCAAAACTTTACAGTATTTTAAACACTATACCCTCATAGAATGTAAGCCTTTAACCGGTAGAATGCATCAAATAAGAATTCATTTAGCTACTCAACGCGCCAGCATTACTGGCGATGATTTATACGGTGGCAAACCTTTTATGTTATCTTCTGTCAAAAGAAATTATCGATTGTCTAAAGAGCAAGAAGAGCAACCCATAATGAAAAGGTTTGCTTTACACGCCAGATCGATTGGATTTAAATTAGCAGAGGATACCGCAATCCAAATTGAAGCGCCCTATCCAAAAGATTTTGACACCATGTTAAAAATGTTGCAGAAGTTTGATGTATAGCTTAACCGCCGTAACCCAATAATTTCATTACTTGTTTAGAGTTTTGCTCTTCGCCAAATACTTCGTAATTAAAAGTTTCGTCTCTGTTTTTACGAATCAAAATATGTTTTGGATGCGGTAATAAACAATGGTGTACGCCACCATATCCGCCTAACACTTCTTGATATGCTCCAGTGTGAAAGAAGCCAAGGTATTGCACCTTACGCGTTTTAGGCATAAACACATTGTTCATGTGCGCTTCTTGGTTATAATAATCTTGGCCATCGCAGGTGATGCCACCTAAGTTTACTTTTTCGTATTCCGAATCCCAATTATTAATGGGTAATAAAATATAGCGTTGGTTCATAGCCCAAACATCTGGTAGGTTTGTAATAAAACTACCATCTAGCATTAACCATTTTTCGCGATCGTTTTGTTGTTTACGCCCTAACACTTTATATAAAATTCCAGAGGCATCAGAAACGGTGTATTTACCAAATTCAGTAATAATATCGGGTTCCATTACTTGGTGTTCTGCGCAAATATCTTTGATACGTTTCACAATTTCATTCACCATATATTCGTAATCGAATTCAAAGGTTAAAGAATTTTTGAATGGCATACCACCACCAATATCTAAAATACTTAAATCTGGATTTACCTTTTTGAATTTACAATACAGGGTAACATATTTTTCGAGTTCGTTCCAGTAATAAGGCGTATCGCTGATACCTGAATTGATGAAAAAATGCAATAATTTTACTTTGAAATTTGGATGTGATTCTATTCTTTGATGATAAAAATCAATAACATCTTCCATTCTGATGCCTAATCTACTAGTATAAAACTGTGAATCGGGTTGCTCTTCGGATGCAATTCGGATACCTAAATTACAGGTTACATCTAGTTCGTCATCGTAGAAATAAAACTCTTCTTTATTATCTAATATTGGAATGATATTATGAAAACCATCATGTAACATATCTACTATATATTGCTTGTAATGGTCTTTTTTGTAGCCATTGCAGATAACGGTAATGTCTTTATTTAAAATACCTTTTTTCTCTAAATGATCAATAATTGGCATATCAAATGCCGAAGAAGTTTCTAAATGCACATCATTTTTAAGCACTTCATCTAAAATATGTCTAAAATGAGAGCTTTTGGTACAATAGCAATAGGTATAACTTCCTCTGTAATTATTGTTGACAATGGCTCTTTGGAACCATAATTTGGCTTGTTGTATTTTTTTTGAAACTATTGGTAAGTAGGTGAACCTTAGGGGCGAACCATAGGTTTCTATCATTTCCATCAGGTTTAATTCATGGAAATATAACTCGTCATCAATAACCTCGTAGCCTTCTTGAGGGAAACCTACACTCAGGTCTATAAATTCGGCGTAGCTCTGCATTTTTTATTAATTTTGGCAAAGATAAAAAAGCAGAAGCAATGGCTTTAGTGTTTTTATAGATTATTTATCTCTAAGCCAAAGAAAATCTGAGCGCATGTTATGAAAGAAATCAAGATTGTTGAAGTAAAATCTGAAATTGGTGCCGGTACCCGTGGTGCCAGTTTGGGTGTAGATGCCATTAAAATTGCCGCTCTCGACTTTGGTAGTCGTTATTTTAAGAAACACAAATCGGTTGAAGTGCCCAACGAAAACCACTTATTGCTCGAGTCGACCGGTAACGGTTATGCCAAAAGAATTTCTGGTATTTTGACCATGACAGAACGAGTGGCAGAGGAAATTTCCAAAACCTTAAAAAACGAAGAATTCCCAATTGTATTGGCTGGAGATCACAGTACTGCTGCTGGAACCATTTCTGGGATCAGAATGGCTCATCCTAAGTTAAAACTTGGAGTTATTTGGATTGATGCTCACTCAGATATCCACTCACCTTATACCACACCCTCTGGTAATTTGCACGGTATGCCTTTAGCCATTGTGTTGGATGAAGACAATGTTGAATCTAAAGTGAATAAACCAGACCAGGAAACCCTCAATTACTGGTTTCAGCTTAAAAATATTGGGAATATTGCCCCAAAAATCAGTTACAGCGATTTGGTTTATATTGGCGTAAGAGATACCGAGGTACAGGAAAACTTCTTATTGAAGCATAATAAAGTGAAGAATTTCACCCTTTCTGAAATTCGTAAAAGAGGAGTGGAGCGTATTGCAATTGATGCTTTACAGTTATTAGATCATTGCGATTTGATTTATGTTTCTTTCGATGTAGACTCCATGGATGCTTCTATATCTAAAGGTACAGGTACCCCAGTGGCAAATGGTTTGACTGAAAGAGAAGCAGGTAACCTCATTGCCCGCTTAATGACTTCTGAGAAAGTTTGTTGTTTTGAGCTGGTAGAAGTGAATCCTACGCTCGATAAAGAAAACCTGATGGCCGAAAATGCATTTGAAATCCTGGTAAGGGCTACCAACGCATTATTAAAC
>JAURMH010000058.1 GCA_030830805.1 Bacteroidota bacterium | reverse complement strand
TAGGTCACGCCATACCACCTGGGAACATCTGTACTATGTTTTCAATACCAAAAATGGAAGATGTCAGCCAATATCCCACAGGGCATTGGACCCAGCGTATATTAAATACCATAGATACGGTGCAGTTTGACCAAGAGGTCTATGATTATGAGAATATACAAAAGATTGATTATGCTACTTTGAGTGCGGGAATAACCAAATAGTATTACACCGGTCGGTTGCTTTTCCTAGGTTTTCAGCCGACAAAAAAAGAGCAGGGGACAAAAGAAAATCTTTTGGCGTACAAAGAGTGGCTTTTAAATTTGAAGATTTTAGCATTGAAGGCTACGATCCTCATCCACACATCAAAGCAGCGGTTGCTGTTTAATTTTTAATATAAAATAATGATAGCCTTAATTGTTGCCATCGATCAAAATAATGCTATTGGTAAGGACAACCAATTACTATGGCATTTACCTAAAGATTTAAGCTTTTTTAAAAATGTAACATCTGGTAATGCCATTATTATGGGCCGAAAAACATTCGAGTCTATTGGCAAAGCCTTACCCAACAGAAGAAATATTGTCATTAGCACGCAAAAAGATTTGCAATATGCTGGTGCAGAAATTACTTCTACCTTGAATGCAGCCATTGAATTAGTAGGGAATGCCGATTGCTATATCATTGGTGGCGGAAGCATTTACCAGCAATCTTTAACTTTAGTGAATAGGCTTTACATCACCAAAGTAGCTGCTAATTTGGAAGCCGACACCTTCTTCCCTACCATTAACTGGGATGAATGGGAATTAGTTTCTAAAGAAGATCACCTTGCAGACGAAGAACATGCGTATAATTTTTCGTTTTGTATTTACGATAAAAAACAACGCAGCTAAAAAATGGAAATAATAGAAGTTAAAACAGCCGCACAAGCACAGTCTTTTTTAGACATGGTGCATTTGATTTATCAAAACGATGCGGTTTATGTTCGACCACTCGATATAGAAATCAACCATATTTTTGACCCCGCTTTCAATAACTTCCACCAACATGGCGAAGCCACCAGATGGATATTAAAAGATGGGAATAAAATCATTGGACGTGTAGCGGCTTTTATCAACCAGAAAAAAGCATTTACTTTTGACCAGCCCACCGGCGGCATGGGTTTCTTCGAATGCATAAACGATGCAAGCGCAGCAAAACTGTTAATGGATACAGCACGCAATTGGTTACAAGCACGTGGTATGGAAGCCATGGACGGACCTATTAATTTTGGCGAAAACGATAATTTTTGGGGCTTATTGGTACAAGGCTTTACGCATCCGGCAGTTGGCATGAATTACAATCCGGAATACTATCAAAGTCTTTTTGAAAGTTATGGGTTCAATTTATATTTCGAACAAATTTCGAATCACATGGATGCCCATAAACCCTTGCCCGAAAGATTTGCGAAAATTGCCGAATGGGTTTCGAAAAAACCTGGTTATAACTTTGAACATTTAAAGCTTTCGAACTTGAATAAGTACTCTCAAGATTTTCAAAATATTTATAATGATGCATGGCAATTTCATGAAAACTTTAGCCCTATGAGCAATCAAACGGTATTAGAAAGTTTAGAAAAAATGAAAGCCTTTATAGACGAGCGCTTCATTTGGTTTGCTTATGTAGATGGAAATCCTGCCGCATTTGTAATTACCATTCCAGATGTCAATCAAGTTATTAAATATATGAATGGCAAAACTAACTTCTTTGCCAAATTGAAATTTGCTTATTACCGAATGATCGGTAAAATGGACCGTTTGCGCGTAGTAATTATGGGTGTAAAACCTGCATATCAAAAATCAGGTTTAGAATCTGCTCTCATCATGAAAAGTATTGAGATGATAAGGAAGACGAATCAATACAAAGAAATTGAATTGTCTTGGGTAGGTGATTTCAATCCTAAAATGCGAGCACTACACGAATCTGTAGGTGCCGTATTAGCCAAAACGCATTATACTTATAGGTGTTTGTTTAGCAATACCAAGAACTTCAAAAGAGCGACCGAAATTGCTCGAGACACCAAAGAAAAGGCCGTTTCAGACAAACCTGAATAAGTAAATTTACTGATTTTAAATAGATTAAAGAATTGTTGATTAATAATTAGGATTAACATTTGCAGTTTTAATAGAAACTTGTACATTTGCAGACCTTGAAAAAGGGAATGATTTCGTAGCTCAGCTGGTAGAGCATAACACTTTTAATGTTGGGGTCCTGGGTTCGAGTCCCAGCGGGATCACAAAAAACCACTCTGAAAAGAGTGGTTTTTTTGTTTATAAGTACCTTCCTCAAAACTTCAAAATATTTCCTCACATTCCTTGACATCCTATAGATAATCTTGTATAATTGCTAATATTTTTAGCAATTATGCCTCTTAATACCACTCAAAATGCCGCTGTCGAGCTTATTTTATGCGAAAACAGCATCGAATTAGCCCTTCCCCTATTATCTAGCAGTATCAGTGCTGGGTTTCCATCTCCTGCGCTCGATTTTGTCGACATTAAGATTGACCTGAACACCCATTTAATTAAACACCCATCGGCTACTTTTTTTGGCAGGGTAAAAGGCTATTCAATGAAAGATGCAGGCATTGGCGATGGCGACCTGATCATCATCGACAAAAGTATTCCGCCAAGCAATGGAAAAATTGCAGTTTGTTATTTAGATGGTGAGTTCACGCTCAAACAAATTAAAATTATCGATAAAGAAATTTGGTTAATGCCCGCTAACAGCGAATACAAAGGAATTAAGATGGAGGCCTTCCATCATTTAGTTGTATGGGGCGTGGTAACCTATGTAATTAAAAAAATACCATGTTCGCGCTAGTTGATTGCAATAATTTTTACGCCTCTTGTGAGCGCTTATTTCGGCCCGAATTGAATGGTAAACCGGTAGTGGTTTTATCAAATAACGATGGCTGTGTAATTGCACGCAGTAACGAGGCTAAAGCCATTGGCATCCCTATGGGAGCACCGGCTTTTCAATACGAGGAACTGTTTCGTGCAAAGCAAGTGAGTGTGTTCTCCGCTAACTTTCCGCTCTACGGCGACCTCAGTAATCGGGTGATGAATATTTTATCGGAGTACAGCCCCGAAATAGAAATTTATAGCATCGACGAATTATTTCTAAAGCTCAGTGGATTTGAAAATTTCGATTTACAAAATTACGGAGCAAGTATGCGCAGCAAAGTTTTAACATGGACCGGCATCCCCATTAGCGTGGGTATTGCGCCAAGCAAAGCCCTCTCAAAATTAGCCAATCGAATTGCAAAAAAATATCCAGAGAAAACAGCAGGCGTATATATTATTGACAGTGAAGAAAAGAAAACGAAAGCGCTGAAATGGTTAAAAATAGAAGATGTTTGGGGCATCGGTTCGCAGCAAAGTAAAAAATTAAAACACATTAATGTATTTAGCGCTTACGATTTTACACTCACAAACGATGCTTGGATAAAAAAAAATATGGGCATTGTAGGCATTCGTTTAAAAAGAGATTTACAAGGTTTACCAACCTTAGATTTAGAAAGCCTGGGCGCTAAAAAAAATATTGCGACTACCCGAACCTTTGAACGCAACACCAAAGATTTAAACGATTTAGAAGAACGGGTATCTACATTTGCGGTTGCTTGCGCCGCAAAGCTACGCAAACAGCAGTCTTG
>JAURMH010000057.1 GCA_030830805.1 Bacteroidota bacterium | reverse complement strand
GTTAGCGTAGTATTTTTCTCCTCTTGAAAATGAATGAGAGAAATGATGTCTATACCTTGAATAGTATCTCCTATTTTTATTAATTGTTGATTCGCTAATTTGATACTTTGAATTGGCTTCGAAAAACGCATCACAAAATAAACATGTTGATCATTTGCCCAAGCTTTGGAACGTCGCATTCCTTCTATTTCATATGCATTGATTTGTTTTAAGCTAGATGCAATCACTTGATCGCGGTGTTTTAAATTGAGCACCAAATTAATAGATGATTGATCTGGAAATTGATAGCGATGATAGCCAGTTCTAGGAGTTGCTGTGAGTGCAACCCTCACTTGATTAGCTAATTTAACTTCATAAAAGCCCGCATGCGCCGACTCTGCTTGGTGACTAAATTTTTGCGCATAGGCATAATTTGATAAATCAACTGCCTGATTGGTACTGGGCATCAATAAAATATCACCATAATCCGATACACCTGTGCCGCTTAAATGCGTATGAGAAAAACCGTAAATAACACTATCATCGTAATGGTAACCGCCGCAACCATCCCATCCATCTAGGCGTGTATCTGGGCTTAATTGTACCATGCCGAAAGGGCTTGAAGCACCCGGAAAGGTATGACCATGGCCACCTGTACCTATAAATGGATTAACCATATACGCTAAATTTGTTGTTTGTTTTTGTGCCGAAACCAACAAAATGGGGAAACAAAAGAAGTACAAAATGATTTTTTTCATAGGTATTTATTTTTTCGAATCTATATTATAGATGAATTTGGTGGTCAATGGAATACTTTCCAAAGTCTGTAGCTGTGCAGGTTTGAAATAAATAATTTGTGTTTGATTGGGCAAGAGATCAAAATAATTATCAGAAAATTCACCAGATATATTTGTAGTCAGTTGTACATCCTTTTTTAATGTTGGAGAAAGTAAAGTTATGGCTACTTGGTTGTTTTGCCTAGTTTGTTGTAGTAGGATGGTATCTTTTTTTAAGGCTAAATTTTTAACAGTATCAAAATAAAAATATTGATCTATTATACTTCCATCGACTTTTTGAATGCTTGCTACAGCTACTAAATTTTGCAAGGAATGTTTAGAAATAATCGAAGCGATGGATTTATTTAAAAGCATAGTAGCAGATTGTGGCGCCACCTTTAACAACTGATTGGTTTCCAAGATTTTTTTTCCAGTAAAATCCATTACCCGAAATTTAAATTGGACTTGCATTTCGTTTAGTGAATCACTCACTAAACAAACTTGTAAAGAATCCTGTTGTTTTTTGAATGCCAACATGTTGGTAGCAAAACTTTTTTTAACAAAATAATAGGCTGCCTTTTTATCTTGATAATAATCGCTGCTCGACCAAGACACCACCGGCCAACAATCGTTGAACTGCCAATACAAAGTACCCATACAATATGGCATAGCTGTTCGATGAGCTTCTATAGCCATTTTTAAGCCCTCTGCTTGTAAAACTTGACTGGTGTAAGCATATGTGTTAAAGTCTAGCGGTTTTTGATAATACAAGCCCATTTGCTGATCTATGATTTGAAAACCTTTAGGATGTTTTTGATGCGCTTGCATAGTGGTCGAATTTAATTTTCGTTCGTTTAAATTCGTAAATTTTTCGAGTGTGCTTTTACTTGGAAAAGATTGAAAGCCATACTCTGATACAAATCGACCTACTTTTTGTTGGTATTTTTCGAAAGGTTCTTCGCCCCACCAAACACCCCAATAATGAATATCACCAAATTGTAAACTTTCTTTTCTTCCCCAACCAAATTCTGGCGAAGATGGCCAATAAGCAATGCCATTGCTTAAGCTATCGATTACCGATGGAATAATTTGATGAAATATTTTTTGGTAATCGGACCAAATTCGGATGGAATCTGTAGCGCTTATATTAAATTGTTTTTGCCAGCCCCAATTAGACCAGCCTTCTGCTACTTCGTTGTTACCACACCATAATGCAATACATGGATGGTTTCTTAATCGAATGAGTTGATCGGCAATTTCTTGTTTGACATTATTAGCAAATACCGCGCCACCAGGCACTAAGCCACAGGCGAACATAAAATCTTGCCAAACTAAAATTCCAGATTCGTCACACGCGTTATAAAACACATCGCTCTCGTAGATGCCACCGCCCCAAACCCTTAACATATTAAAGTTTGCGGCTTTTGCTTGTTGAATTAAAGTTTTAGTTTGCGTGCTACTTACCCGAGGTATAAAATTATCTTGCGGTATATAATTGGCACCTTTCATAAATACAGGTACTCCATTTAATTTGAAATAAAAAGATTTACCAATATGATCAGCTTGTTGAATGAGTTCAATTTTTCTCAAGCCTATGCGGGTGTTTTCTGAAATATTAATATTTTTACTTTGTATTATGAATGTTAAATTTAATAAATTGGGTGACCCCAAACCATTGCACCACCAAAGCTTGGGCTTATTAATTGTAAAAGGAATGTTAAAAAATTGCTGCCCTTTCAATACTTTTAATTCACTACTTACATAAACTTGCTTGGTGATACTATCGATAATTTGATAGCTTATTTTTTGTTCAACAAGACTATTGATACCTATTTTAGCATTTAAGAGCGCCATTGAGGTGTCTATTTGCAACTGTTGATATTGAATGTGTGCTATTTTTAATTGATCCCAGCAATGTAAATATAAATTTTTATAGATACCTGCTGTAACCAAACGTGGGCCCCAATCCCAGCCAAATTGATAGGCTGCTTTGCGGACCATGATTCTTTCATCTAATGGGATTTTAGGTTGGAGTTTTTCGTAAGCCGAAGCTGCGATTTTTTCGCTGGATAAAAATTTTACCTGCAACTGATTATTACCTATTTTTAATTGCTTTCGAATATTGAATTTCCAAACACGAAACATATTATTAACACTTGCGATTACTTTTCCATTGATTGAAATTTCTGCATCAGTGTCTAAGCCTTCGAAAACTAAATCAATTTGCTGAAAAGCTGATAAAGCAGGCGTGAATAAAATGGTGGTTTGGTAAAGCCATTCCTTTTGATCTGGCCATTGTGCCTGCTGTTCGTTATTTGATAAATAGGGATCTACAATTAATTGATGAGCTAACAAATCTTGGTGAATGGTGCCAGGTACTTTAGCCTGCAGCCATTGCGACTCGGCCTTATTGGCTTCTTTAAAATACCAAGGTGACGCATTTGTTAAATCTATAATTGTTTGTGCTTGACTATTTGTTAATGCACAAATACTTAACAAAAAAAATAACATCGAGCCGAATTTAATCATGGTTTATAGATGTTATTATTTTTTTAACCGCTCGTATGTTTTTTTCGCTCGACACTGCATTCACAAATCCTAAATCAGGTCCAACATTAACCTGCATTTTACTTGGTACTTCTTCGCTTAGTGAACAATGAATAATGTTGGCTTTTGTTGTTTGTATGATTGCTGCAACATTGCTTTCATTAATACCAGCAGCGGGTATGATTTGAATGCGATTATTTGCTTGGGCAACTAAGTCGGTTAATTGCGTTAAACCCAACTCGGCCGTGCTTTTCAAACCAGAGGTTAAAACATAATCAAAGCCTAATTCGATTAGTTTTTCTAGTGCTATATTAGCTTGCGATACAAAGTCGAAAGCACGGTGAAAAGTTAGTTGCATAGGTTTTGCCAATGAGACTAATGCTGCGCATCTTTTTTCATCTATGGAAGCATCGGCATTTAATATACCAAACACTACGCCAGCAAAACCCATTTGTTTGATTTTTAAAATTTCTTGTTGCATGATTTGAAACTCCGCATCACTATACAAAAAATCTCCTTCTCTGGGACGAACCAATACATGCACCGGAATTGCAAGCACATGCTGTACCGCTTCGAGCAAAGCATGCGAAGGCGTTAAGCCACCAACTGCTAATGCCGAACACAACTCTATCCTGTCTGCACCTGCTAAACTAGCTACTTTTGCAGATGCAAAATTTGCAGCACAGATTTCGAGGAGTATGTTCTTTTGATTTCCCATTTTTTTCAAAATAAATATAAAAAAAAATAAGGAGAAATTAGGCTACAATGCCTATTTAATAAGCCTTTTAGAAATAGGGCAGAAACAAAAAAGCCCCGAAAAAATCGAGGCTTTTTGTTTCTGCATAATAAGCATGGATCAAGGGAAAATACCAAGATTCATATATGATACAGCAATTTTATCAATGGCGCCCACAAAAGCGGCAGTTCTTAAACTGTCTACTTTTCTGTTAACTACTTTAATTTCACGCATTTCGTGGTATGAACGAATCATGGTGTCTTCTAAACCAGAGTTTACCAACTCTAATTCTGTAGGGCCTTTTATCACTGCTTTGCGTTGATCTGCCGATAAGGTAACACCAGTTGCTTTTTCAATAGTATCTACAAAAGTTCTGCTAGCGTTTTCTTCGTATCTTTTATCCATACGGCCAAAAGCAACATGCGATAAGTTTTTCAACCATTCGAAGTAAGAAACCGTTACACCACCTGCATTACAATACATATCTGGAATAATGATACCACCTTTTTTGGTAAAGAATTCTTCCGCTTCTGGAGTAGTTGGACCATTTGCGCCTTCCGCAATAATTTTTGCTTTTATTTTAGAAATATTTGCGCTAGTAATTTGGTTTTCTAAAGCTGCTGGAATTAAAATATCACATTCCTGCTCTAAACCAACAGATGAATTTTTAAATTCTTTAGTTGCACCTTTGTAATTTAAAATTGAACCTGTTTTTTTACGGTGATTGAAAACAGCTTCCACATCTAATCCTTTTGGATTATAAATAGCACCTTCAAATTCACATAAACCAACAATAATTCCACCTGCCTCTTGGATAAATTTAGAAGCATAGAAACCAACGTTTCCTAAACCTTGTACAATTACTTTTTTACCTTCTAAGCCAACTGATAAGCCTAATTTTTTCATGTCTTCGCTTACGCTAACGCATTCACGAACTGCATAAAATATACCTCTACCGGTTGCTTCTCTTCTACCATTGATACCTGATTGTGAAATTGGTTTACCAGTAACACAAGCACTAGCATCTAATGAACCTGGGTTCATGGCAGCATAGGTATCTACAATCCAAGACATTTCGCGTTCACCTGTTCCATAATCTGGAGCTGGTACATCGATGCCCGGACCAATGAAATTTTTCTTAATTAATTCTGAAGTATAACGACGGGTAATGTTTTCTAATTGATCGACAGTGTAATTTTTTGGATTAATTTTTACACCACCTTTTGCTCCACCAAATGGAACATTTACAACAGCACATTTGTATGTCATTAAAGCAGCTAGTGCCATCACTTCATCTTCATTTACCATCTCGCTGTAACGAATACCACCCTTAGTTGGTAATTTGTGTTGAGAGTGTTCTACTCTCCACGCATCGATTACTTCGAATTGACCATTTCCTTTTCGAATCGGAAATTGAAAACGATAAACACTATTACATGTTTTAATTTGATTCAACAACCCTTGAGGGTGCGGTGTAAAGCGAGCTGCTTTATCGAAAAACGAACATACATCTCCGAAGAAATGTACTTCTGGTTCAGCTTTTTTTGCTTTTACGGTTTTAGCCATAAATAATAAATCTAGTTAATGATAGGTTTTTGTTTTGTTTGAATAAATTATGGAGCAAATGTTTGATTAATAATTAGGATTAGCAAATTATTTATGCTCTTTTTCTAATTTAGAGAGTCTTTTGTCTATTGAAAAAAGATAAATCGCTAAGCCAATGAATACTACAGAAATAGTCCCTATGACTACATAGATTTTTCCAGAGCTCCTAAGCAAATCAGCCATTTCTACCGGTTCTGCGGATGGCGCTTGCGCAAATGCCCATTGTACCACAAAGGTTAATAAACATAAAATATAGATTTTTTTC
>JAURMH010000056.1 GCA_030830805.1 Bacteroidota bacterium | reverse complement strand
GAAAAAAAATAGTACGCAAGGCGATGCTTGTATTGCAAAGCTCATGGAAAACTATGGCGTACAAACCATATACTATGAAGATGGCATCGAAATAACCGCAGGTAATATTTGTAAAGAAGAATTGCTAATCGATTGCATAGATTGCCCCGATTTAGCGCCCACATTAATTGCCACTGCTGCCGCTATGCGTTTACCCTATCGCTTTACGGGCCTACAAACACTTGCGCATAAAGAAAGTAACAGAACCGAAGCCTTGCGCATCGAATTAGCTAAAATTGGCGCCGAACTAAAAGAAGGCGCAGGCATTTGCTTTATAAACTATACGCATCCTTACGATTATACTCAAGCCCTGGAATTCGATACCCATCAAGATCATCGAATGGCCATGTGCCTTGCGCCCCTTGCCTTACAATGGCCTAATATCACCATTAACAATGCAGCGGTTGTCGAAAAATCGTACCGTAGTTTTTGGGATGATTTTGCACAAACCGGATTAAGCCTTAACTTGCAATAATATGGCAGGAAATTCTTTTGGAACTTTATTTAAAATTCACACTTTCGGCGAATCGCATGGCGAGGCCATTGGGGTAGTGATTGATGGTTGCCCGGCTGGTTTAAACATTGATATGGATTTTTTACAATCCGAACTCGATCGCCGAAAGCCAGGCCAATCGCACATTACCAGCCCTCGCAAAGAATCCGACGAAGCCAAAATTATTTCTGGCGTATTTAATGGACAAACCATGGGCACACCTATTTGCATTATTATTGCCAACGAAAATCCGAAAGAAAAAGATTATACTTATTTAAAAGATACCTTCCGCCCATCGCATGCCGATTTTACTTACGAGAAAAAATATGGCACGCGCGATTACCGTGGTGGTGGCCGTTCGTCTGCTAGAGAAACCGCTGCAAGGGTTGCTGCTGGTGCGATTGCTAAAATGCTTTTGAAAAAAGAACAGATTCATATTACTGCTTTTGTTACCAGAGTTGGCCCTATTCAATTAACAAAAGATATTCATACACTCGATTTAAGCATTGCGCAAAACAACAGCATTAAATGCCCCGATAGCGCAACCGCAGCAGAGATGATTGCTTATATTGAAGATATTAAAAAAGACGGCGATACCGTTGGCGGAATTATCCGCTGCCATATAGACCACGCTCCTGCTGGCTTAGGCGAACCGGTATTCGATAAACTTCATGCTAATTTAGCCAAAGCCATGATGAGCATTAATGCCGCGCATGGATTTGAATATGGTTCGGGATTTGAAGGCGCTTGTACTTTAGGTTCGCAAAACAACGATGCAATTACCAAAAACTTCGGCACTAAAACCAATAACAGTGGCGGCATTTTAGGTGGCATTAGCACCGGCGATCAAATTTATTTTAATGTGGCTTTTAAACCCGTTGCCACTATTTTAAAACCACAACAAAGTATTGATAGAGCTGGCAACGAAATTACTTTACAAAACGAAGGCCGTCATGACCCATGCGTATTACCACGCGCTGTGCCCATTGTAGAGGCCATGGCTGCACTAGTCATGATCGATATGCTCTTGCAACAAAAAGCAATTCAATAATTTTTTAAATAGCAGGAAAAGTATTCGGCGAAACATCGTGCATTATTCCGTAAATAATTTCGACTACATCTTCGACATTTGGTTTAGAAAAATAATCGCCATCGGTACCATAAGCTGGGCGATGCGGATGCGAAGAAATAGTTTTAGGTTGAGCATCTAAATATTGGTAAGCGCCCTGAACCTCTAGCACCTGCTGCATCATATAAGCAGTAGCGCCACCCGGTACATCTTCATCTAAGAAAACAACACGATTGGTTTTCTTAATAGAATCAGCAATATAATGGTGAATATCAAAAGGCAATAAAGTTTGCACATCAATTAATTCAACAGAAATATTCATTTCATTTAATAGCGCAACGGCTTCGGCTGCAATTCTACAACACGAACCATACGTTACCAAAGTAACATCATGCCCTGCAATTAAGGTTTCTGGAATACCAATTGGAATGGTAAATGTGCCAATGTTATTCGGCATTTTTTCTTTCAAACGGTAACCATTTAAACACTCTATAATTAAAGCAGGCTCGTCTGATTGCAACATGGTATTATAAAAACCAGCCGCTTGGGTCATGTTGCGGGGCACTAAAACATAGATACCGCGCAGCGCGTTAATAATCATACCCATTGGCGAACCCGAATGCCACACGCCTTCTAAACGATGGCCACGCGTTCTAATAATCATCGGCGCTTTCTGCCCTGCTTTTGTTCTATAGGCAAGCGATGCTAAATCGTCGCTTAAAGTTTGTAATCCGTATAATAAATAATCTAAATATTGAATTTCGGTAATCGGTCTTAAACCTCTTAAAGCCAAACCAATTCCTTGACCAATAATAGTGGCTTCTCTAATGCCGGTATCGGTAATTCTAATTTCTCCGTATTTATCTTGTAAGCCAGCAAAGCCTTGGTTAACATCGCCAATTTTTCCTAAGTCTTCGCCAAAGGCAACAATGCGTGGGTCTCTAGCGAATGCCGCATCAAAACATGCTTGTAAAATTTCACGACCATCTAGCTGTTCGGCATCTTCATTATAAATAGGCAATTGCGTTTGAACCGACATCGCCGACTCGGTACTATTGGTAAATAAATATGAATTATATCGATCAAAATTGGCGTCTTGGTAACGCTTCAACCATGCTTTCAATTGCAATTTAGCAGGCGAATCTTCGTTGATGCTTAAACGCAAAACGGTTTTAATCGCTACCATAATATCTCTTCGAGAAGGATCTATAGTTGCTTGTAATTTTTGTGCTTGCGCTAAAATTAAATCTGGCGCAGCAGCAGTGCTGGCAATAGATTGAATGATTTCGCTCACCACAATAATTTCTGTTTTAATAGGCGCGTTGAATGCTTCCCAAACTTCTTTTTGCCAAGTGCGCACTTGCTTTTTTGCAACTGCTTCAATTTCATCAAGCGTAGCAGCATCGGCTATTTCGGCGCTAATCATCCATTCGCGCATTTGCTTTAAACAATCAAAATCTGCTTCCCAAGCTAATCGCTCGGCAGACTTATAACGCTCATGCGAACCCGATGTAGAATGGCCTTGCGGTTGCGTTAATTCTTTTACATGAATTAATACCGGCACATGTTCTTTTCTAGCAATGGCGGTACCGCGCTCATAAGCTTCGCATAAAGCCGCATAATCCCAACCATTCACTACAATAATTTCATAACCTGGCGCATTCGCATCACGTTGAAATCCTTTTAAAATTTCTGAAATACTTTCTTTTGTAGTTTGGTATTTTGCATGCACCGAAATGCCATAAGCATCATCCCAAACAGAAATAACCATGGGCACTTGTAAAACACCCGCGGCATTAATGGTTTCGAAAAAATGACCTTCGGAAGTACTGGCATTACCAATAGTTCCAAAAGCAACTTCGTTTCCTTTATCAGAAAATTCTGTTAAATAATTTAAATTTTCGTTGTTTCTATAAATTTTAGAGGCAAGCGCTAAGCCAAGTAGGCGTGGCATTTGACCAGCTGTAGGAGAAATATCTGCCGAAGAATTTTTCATCTCCATTAAATTTTTCCATGCACCATCTTCATCAATACTGCGCGTACCAAAATGCCCATTCATACTTCTACCCGCCGAACATGGCTCTGCATCTACATCAGGAAAAGCATATAACTGCGCAAAAAATTCTTTGATATTCGACATGCCCGTAGCAAACATAAAAGTTTGATCGCGGTAATAACCCGAACGAAAATCGCCGTTTTTAAAACTTCGAGCCATGGCCAGTTGGGCCACTTCTTTTCCATCTCCAAAAATGCCGAATTTTGCTTTGCCCGTTAAGACCTCTTTTCTGCCGAGTAAACTTGCCTGTCTACTTTCCATACCTAAGCGGTAATCGGAAATCACATTGGCTTTAAATTCGTCGAAAGAAATCTTTTGCATTTGATCGCTGGCCTGAGCCGAATGTTGATTTGACATAGTGTAAACTTACGGCTGCAAAAATAAACATTCAAAGCCTGATTTACCAATCTAAATGGCCAATTGCGCAAAAATTCTAATTCCCTTAATCGCATCAATTGTGCGAATAATCGGAATTATTGGCCAAAAAGGATTTCAAAAGCTGTCATTTAAGCCTTTTAGCATTTATTAATTAATATATAGCAGCTTGAAATTGAAAGAGATAAAGGATTTAAACAGGCAAAATTCAATAAAATAGGGTTCAGTAACAATTTTGGAACAAATTTTGATAGTTAGACAAATATTAAATAGGTTTGTAACACGCAAATTATAAAAAACACAAAATTTAAATAAATACACAAATGAAAAAACTAGTATTATCAATTTTCGCAGTAGCAGCAATGGCTACAGCAAGTATGGCTCAAACAGCACCAGTAGAAAACCCAAATGCAGCAGATTTTAAATTCGATACAGAAGTACACGATTTTGGAAGCATTAAAGAAGGTGTGCAAGCAGAACATACTTTTAAATTCACTAACACAGGTAAAGAGCCATTAGTTATTACAAATGTGCAAGCATCTTGCGGATGTACAACTCCTACTTGGTCTAAAGAGCCCATCAAACCAGGAGCACAAGGATCTGTAACTGCAATATATAATTCAAAAGGTCGTCCAGGTAACTTCAACAAAGCAGTAACGGTTACTTCGAATGCAAAAACTCCACAAAAAGTATTGTTTATTAAAGGAAATGTGGAAGCAGCTGCAGCAGCGGAATCTGCAATGCCAGTTAAACAAGATGTGGCAACGCCTTCAGAAAATAAGCCAAAAAATTAATTCCTTTTTCTGATAAATTTTAAGACTTTTGTCCCGGTGTATATTACATCGGGACATTTTTTTTATATCAATAATTAACCATGCCAAAAATAGCCAATAAAGGAATTCAAATGCCTTCTTCGCCAATTCGTAAATTGGTACCCTTTGCCGATCAAGCCAAAAAAGAAGGAAAAAAAATATATCATTTAAATATTGGACAACCCGATATTGAAACGCCATCAACCATGCTCGATGCGATTAAAAACATCGACTTTAAAGTTTGGGCTTATACGCATTCGGAAGGTATACCATCTTACCGCGAAAAGTTAGCGGGCTATTATCAGAAAGTTGGATTCAATATTGATGCGAGTAATATCATCGTAACCAATGGCGGCTCGGAAGCTATTACTATTGCCATTAATACTTGTTTAAATCCGGGTGATGAAATTATTATTCCAGAACCATTTTATGCCAATTACAATGGCTTTACTTGTATGTCTGATGTAGTAGTAAAACCAATCGTTTCCAGCATCGAGAACGGATTTGCTTTACCAGCCATTGCCGAATTTGAAAAAATTATAACTGCAAAAACAAAAGCGATCATGATTTGCAATCCAAATAACCCAACAGGTTATTTATATTCTCGCGAAGAATTAGAAGCCTTAAAAGCATTGGCTTTAAAATACGATTTATATATTTTTTCTGACGAAGCCTACAGAGAATTTTGTTACGATGGCAAAGCATTTATTTCGCCGATGCATTTAGACGGATTAGATCAACATGTAATTGTGTTAGATACGGTTTCTAAAAGATACAGCGCATGCGGCGCAAGAATTGGCGCATTGGTTACCAAGAATAAAGAAGTGTTAGCAGCGGCGCTAAAATTTGCGCAGGCAAGGTTGAGCCCGCCTGCAATAGGCCAAATTGCTGGTGAAGCAGCGATCGATACGCCATCAAGTTATTTCGAAAAAGTAAACAAAGAATATACCGAGCGAAGAGATTTATTAGTAAGCGAATTAAATAAAATGGAAGGCGTGT
>JAURMH010000055.1 GCA_030830805.1 Bacteroidota bacterium | reverse complement strand
TCTGAATGTAACCTGATCAAATTGATTTGAAAAGCTGCTTTTCTTACTGCCAATTGAACAGTAGACTCAATGGTTTCTGTTCTAGCATCTAAAGTTGCTAAAAAATGAGCGCTTCTGCCCTCCACTTCAAAGGTAATTACTTGATTATCAGAAATAATTATCGGTCTTACATTTAAATTATGTGGAGAAATAGGCGTAATGACAAAATTTTCGGAGCTTGGAAAGATAATTGGACCACCGCAACTTAAAGAATAACCTGTAGATCCAGTTGGTGTAGCTACAATTAAACCATCGGCCCAATAAGAGTTTAAAAATTCTCCATTCAAATAAGTATGAATGATGATCATGGAAGAGGTATCTTTTTTATGAATAGTTAAATCATTCAATCCATAATTGAGCCCATTAAACAATTCAATATTTGATTCTAATTTAATAAGTGAACGTTTATCTATGGTAAAATGTCCTTTCACTAAACTATCTACTGCAGTGGCAATTTCTGTTTTTGCAATACTTGCTAAAAATCCTAAGCGGCCCATGTTGATGCCAATGACCGGAATGCCCGAGTCTCTAACCAAAGTAAGGGTATCTAACATGGTACCATCACCTCCAATACTTACTAAACAATCTACTTGGTTCACTAAGTCTTGATGTTGGTTAAATAATTTAACACTATCAGGTAATTGAATTCTTGGAATAAGATAAGCATGAAAAGCAGCGTATATAGTAATTTCCACTTCATGAGCAAGAAAACTATCAATCAATTGTTGAACGTGTTGAATGGCTGAATCGTTGAATTTTCTGCCGTATATTGCTATTCTCATGTTAAATATTTAAATAATTCATCAATGAATTAAAGCGATCCATTGAATCTTCAAATAGTTTATGTTGATTAAACGATTGAACTACTCGGTAATTATATCGCTCAAAAGAAAGTATAATACTAGATAGTTCTGTCTTATCAATTTTTAAAGTAATTTCTATTTTAATAGAATCTGGTTTAGAACTAATATAAGAACTTAAAATATGCGCATCGTTTGATTCAACAATTTTTGCAATTTCTACTAATGAATAATCTCTTTGGCCAACCTCTAGAACTATTATTCCGCCTGGGTTTGAAAGCGATGTAATTTCGGAAAAAAACTTTAAAAAAACTGCGGGTGTAATTAATCCGAGGTAATTATTTGCTGCATCTACCACCGGTACAATTGCAATTCCCAAATCTGACATGATGCCAATGACTTCGTAAACATGTTGTGTACTTAAAACCGAAGGATGAGAAAAAGCCAATTGATAATCGGCAATTTTCTGATTTAATTTAACCGAAGACAAAATAGCTTCTTCCGAAATTAATCCTTGTAATTTATTTTTACTCACCACCGCTAAATGCGAAATTTTATAATCTTGCATAATAGCCAATGCCCTTGCAGTACTATCTGTAGGTTTTAAAATTGGAATGTGTGCATTTATTATCTCGCTGGCTAACATGTATATTATTAATTTTATTTATATACCTGCGTTAAAAACTCATTTAATAAAACGTTAAAATCTTCCGGTCTTTCCATCATGGCTGCATGCCCACATTTATCTATAAAATGTAAAGTAGAGTTAGGTAGCAATTGATTAAATTCTTCTGCAACCGCTACAGGTGTTATGTTGTCTTGATTTCCCCATATAAGTGAAACTGGAATTTTTATGGCAGGAATTTCATTTCTAAGATTATGACGCATAGCAGATTTTGCCATCGAAAGTATCCTTATTACTTTAGAACGATTATTCACCACTTCAAAAACTTCATCTACTAATTCTTTAGATGCAAAAGCAGGATCGTAAAAAGTATAAGCTACCCTATCTTTAATATAATCGTAATTTTCTCTTTTAGGATAAGATCCGCCCATACCTTCTTCGTATAAACCCGAACTACCCGTTAACATCATTGAATGAACAAATGTTGGATGTTTTAAAGTATACACTAACCCTACGTGCCCACCCAATGAATTACCTAATATGGTAAAAGATTGCAACTTTTTAAAGTTCACGAATTTATGAACATGATTAGCCAAGGCTTCTACATTGGCATTTAATAAGGGCAAATCGTAAATAGGCAGTAATGGAATTAACACTTTATAATTAGTGCTAAATTTATCAATCACATGTTGCCAATTACTTAATGCCCCAAATAAACCATGCAACAATATTAATATTGGACCTTCTCCTTCTTCAACATAAGAAAACCCATCTTCTACTTTTACGCTTAATGCCATAATATTAATTTACTATCAGCTAAAATAATAAGAATATGCCTAATAACCTTATTATTTTATTAACAGTATGCAATCGTAAAAATTGATTGATTAGCTAATAAAATAAGCTATTTGAGGCCATTTTGCTGCAACCAATTACGGATAATTAACAAGCCGTTTTCGGATAGTATAGACTCTGGATGAAATTGTAAGCCCCAAATTGGTAAATCTTTATGCGCAAAAGACATAATTTCTTGTTCGGCTGTTTCAGCTGTTAAATGTAAACATTCGGGCAAATTGGATAATATCAAAGAATGATAGCGCATCACATTAAAGGGTAAAGGCATATCTTTATACATAGGCAATTGAGTGTTTATCAATTGACTTGTTTTACCATGCATGATATGTTCTGCGGGATTTAATTGTGCTCCGAAAAATTCGCCTAATGCTTGATGCCCCAAACAGACCCCTAAAATCGGAACTTGCCCGTGATACTTTGCTATTAAATCCATTAGCATACCGGCATCTTTTGGTTTGCCAGGACCAGGTGAAATAACAATTGCTTGGAAAGATAATTTGGAAATTTCTTCCAAAGTATATTCATCATTTTTAACTACAATACAGGATACACCTAATTGCGCAAAATAATCAAGCAGGTTATATGTAAAAGAATCGTAGTTGTCAAATAATAAAATCAAAATAATTTAAATTTCGGACATTACTTTTTTAACCATTTCGGCAATGGATTTACCATCAGATTTTCCAGCCAATTGCTTGTTTGCTGCACCAATCACTTTTCCCATATCTTTTGGATCTGTTACTTGCAAAGCTTGTACAATCGCTTTTATAGCAATGGCTAATTCTTCTGCAGATAATTGTTTAGGTAAAAAATCTTCGAGTACTGCAATTTCTTCTAATTCAATTTTTGCTAAATCTGCTCTGTTTTGTTGTTGATAAATTTCAACTGCATCTTTTCTTTGCTTAATTTGCTTCTGTAAGGCTTTAGTTTCGGCTTCTTCAGACAATTCTTCTTGTGCACCTTTTTCTGTTTTAGCTAATAAAAGTGCTGCTTTTATTGCACGCAAACCCCTTAATCTTATTTCATTTTTTGCAAGCATGGCTTGCTTTATTTCTTGATCTACTGTTTGAATTAATGACATGTTTGTTAATTTTTATGATTGACGAAAAATGGTGCCCGCATTTGCCTGAGCAGTTGGCATAATAATAATTTCATTGATGTTTACATGCGCTGGCGTTTGACTTGCATAATAAATTGCATCTGCAATATCTGATGGCCTTAAGGGCTCAAAGCCTTCGTATACTTTATCTGCACGCAGTTGGTCACCTTTAAATCTTACCACAGAAAATTCGGTTTCAACCGCACCCGGATGTATAGCAGTAACCCTAATACCACTTGTTAATAAATCTAAACGCATGGCTTTGTTTAACGAATCTACTGCATGTTTGGTTGCACAATAAACATTACCATTGGCATAAGTTTCTTTTCCTGCTATAGATCCAATATTAATAATGTGCCCTTTTTTATTTTCGATCATCCAATTACTTACTATTTTACTTACATACAATAAGCCTTTTACATTGGTATCAATCATTTGCTCCCAATCGGCTAGATTAGCGCTCTGTATTGGATCTAAGCCTAAAGATAAACCTGCATTATTAACCAAAACATCAATCTTTTTCCAATCTGCGGGTAAATTGGTTAATGCATTTTGTACCGCAAGATTATCTTGTACATCAAAATTTAAAGTAAGAATTGTTGTTTGATAGCTAGCGCTTAATTCATTTTTCAATGCCACTAATCTGTCGTTTCTTCTACCCGTTAAAATTAAGTGATAATTATTTTGAGCAAATTGTATGGCTGTTGCTTTTCCTATACCAGATGTTGCCCCAGTAATTAATGCAATTTTATTCATTATCAAAATTTAAAAAAATTATTCAAAATATAGTGTAATACATATTACCCTTGAAAACAATTTATCTAATGGCCTAGCATAAATATGGTCTTCTTTTTTGAGCAAATCTGAAATTCCATGTTGGAATTTAATTTCAGGTGAAAATCTGAAATATTGGTAATACAAATCCCATCCAAATCCCCATTCGTAGGACAATCCAGCACTTTGTAATTTTACTTTTCTGGTAGCTTCGTCGAATGGATCTTCTCCTTTAGTAACTTTTTTATTTGATATCACATCGTACGAGTATTTCAATCCACCGATTACATAAAAACCTACATTTCTGCGTCGGTCTGCTTTTATTTTAATGTCTAAAGGAAACTCCACATAAGTTGACTCTATTGAACGAATGGTATTTTTTCTTTCATCCTGAAAGGTATATTGCAAAGAGCGATCTACAAATGATAAATTTGGAGTAAACCTTAAATTGACATGTTTATACAAAAGTACATCGGCCACTAAACCTAAGTTAAATCCAGGTCCGGATAATGGACTAATTGCTAACAAAGAATCGGGTTGGTAAAAGTTTTGATTTTTAATTATTGCCAAAGAGGAAGCATTATAACCCATAGAAAACCCGAAATGATATTTCTGTCGATCATACCCTGGTGTATTGTCTTGGGCATTTAAACGCAAGCCAAACAGCAATAATAAAGTTATAACAATTAGCTTCTTCAATTTTTAACACCAATATAAATAGAACAAATACCCATACCTAAAGATTTAGATTCAGACTTCACAAATCCTGAACGCTGCATCACAGCTAAAAATTGTGCGCCATCTGGAAATGCCTTTACTGATTCTGGTAAATAAGTATAGGCCCTTGCATCATTCGAAAAAAGTCTTCCAAAAATAGGCAATAGCTTAAAAGAATAAAATTGATACAATTGTTTAATGGGAAATTTTTTAGGATTAGAAAATTCTAAAACAACTAATTTACCTCCCGGTTTCAATACACGATAGATGGAATCTAATCCTTTTGATAAGTTTTCAAAATTTCTAACGCCAAAACTTACCGTTACCGCATCAAAAGTATGGTCTTCAAATACAAGATTTTCGGAATCCCCTACTTGCACTTGCATGCGGTGTCCTTCCTTTCTTTTAATTATTTTATCTTGTGCTATGGCTAGCATTCCTTCGGAAATATCAATACCAATCAATTGAGTTGGATGAAGTTTTGATAAAGCTTCGAAAGCAAAATCACCTGTTCCAGTTGCCACATCTAATATATATTTGGGCTGATCTTTAACTAAACAAGCAATGGCTTTTTTTCTCCATAGTATATCGATGCCCAAAGACAAAAAATGATTTAAAAAATCATAGGTCTTGGCAATATTATTGAACATGGTGGCTACTTCTGTTTTTTTAGAAGCATCAGAATAATAAGGTTTTATTGGTGTTCCCATTGCCCGCGAAATTACAAAAATAGCTAGAATTTAAAGCTATTTAACAAACTTTGTCACCCATTGGTTTTCATTCGTTTTTAAAATTATTTGGTACACCCCAGTGGCAAATTGCCCTATGGGTATGGTTTTCATGTAATTGTTAAATTGTCCTTGTTCAGTTGATTGATAAACAACCTTTCCTATTTGATCAATTATTTTCAAATTTACCTCTTCCGTATATGGTGCAAATAAAGCAATATTGATGTTATCATGCGCAGGATTAGGATAAACTTGAAAAGTAGTTTGTTGCACTTGCCCATCAATTCCAACATTTAAACCCACTGCTATTTCGTTTGAATAAGCCGAAAATCCAACAGCGTTGGCGCACCTTACTCGGAAATAATATAATTTTCCTAGTTCTAAATTATTACTCACATATTGTTTAGCATCGGCCGATAAACTAGCCACTTGCACATACTTCAAATTCAAAGAATCTGATCTTTCAATTTTATAAGAAGATTCATTCAATGCATTGTCGTTCCAGCGAATGGTTAAACTAGTACCAGTATTAGACAGCTTTTTTAAACCTGTTGGTGCAGCAGGATAACCATTGGTATAAAACACGCCAATAGTAGAAAATGGTCCTTCACCACATTCATTCATTGCTTTAATTCTCCAAAAAAGTTTTTTGTATTGCGGTAAATCTTTAGATGCAAATGTGCTGGCCATAGCGCCTATCACAACAGTATCTATCGTGAGATTATTAAAAGTGGTATCTAATGCTACTTGTATTTGATATGATTTTGCACCGCTTATTGAATTCCAAGAAAACACGGTACTTGGAATTACATTTACTTGAAAAGCAGCAGGGGCAATTAATACCGACGCAGTGGTAATTTTAGGCGCGATGGTAAATGGTAGAATACTTAAATGTGCAATGGTGTCCGATTGTGAATTTATTTTAAGCGTTTTTGCACCTGCAGTAATTGTTTGTGTAGCAATTTTCACATAAGTAGTATCACCTGGCAATATTGGATTTTTTGAAAATGGACCAGCAATAGTTCCAGTTGGCAATCCATTTAGCGTAAGTGCAATTGGGGAATTAAATCCATTAAAACTTTTTCCAATCACCATTAAGCTAATAGTATCTGATGCACAATAGGTAGTGTTATTAGCTTTTACTATTAATTGATAATTCGGTCGATTATTATTGACTACAACCATAGCCCCATTATTAATATCAAAATAAATATTACCTAAAGCATATACTTTTATCCTTCCTAAATTAGTGATGCTATTAGGTATGATAATGTTTTCTGTTCCATCATTTGCGGTACTATCTTTTAATTTAATTGGAAATGTTAAGCCATTATCTGTTGCGAAAGCAATGCCAACTTTTGAACAATTTAAAGGACTGGCCGTAGTATTAGCAACATCCCATTTAAGCTCTTGCATACTACCTGCAAATACCGTGTCTGGATAGTTAAAACTATTGACTACGAAAGGTCCTGCATTGCTAACTACCTCAATGTTCATTTCATCGAATCCAAATGCACCGGCCATTGGCTTATTGTCTCTCGCTAATAAACGCATGCGCATATTTCGAGGATAGAAAGGCATTTTTTCTCCTTTGGTTTGCGTATTGGTAATTATGTTACTCAGTCTAGGAAAAATTCTAGTAGTAGTTTTAACAGGAGGAAAAACCCTAAAAGTTGGTGCATTGCCAACCGGATTATTCGGACCACCTTCAGGACCTAAATCCATTTCTTCCCAATTAAAAAGTAAAGAGTCGCCGTCTGGATCGTATGCAGAGCCCGTTAATTGAAAAGGCGTATTCAATGGGATTTTATAATCTAAACCAGCATTTACAATGGGTTGAAAATTTCCTGTAAGTGTTTTAACCGGGCAGCTATTCCCAGAACTAGTATACATAAATGCAAACATTTCGTCTAATGCACTTGCATGGAATAAGCGATCTGGTACAGTCGTAATTTGATCGACTCCGCATTGGGTGGTATAGCCCATGATTGTAGTGCCTCCGCCTGGTTCGTAGGCAGTAGAACCATTTCTATTTCCAGCACATCCACCAGTAACAGAATTAAATGTATGGTTTGCCGAAAATTGATGTCCTAATTCATGGCTCAAAAAATCTAAATCAAACACATCGCCAATTGGATTAGGTAAACCTGTTACTCCCTGGGCTTTTCGGCCTGTAACACAAACAGAAGCAAGTGAAGCAATTCCACCAGGACCAGTACTAAATGCATGTCCAATATCATAATTTAAATTCCCAATTCTCGCATTAACGGTTGCCTGATTTTCTCCTAACATAGTTGCACCACTTTCGTTGGTATATGGATCGGTGCCTGATAAAAATATAAGCGTATCGGTTTTTGCTATGATATTAAAATGTACTGCGTTTTCTCTTTCATATAAACCATTTACTCTATTAATGGTGGTAACCATTCTTGATAAAACAGCTGCTTTTGTTGGGTTTGAAAGACCCGTTGAAGCTTGAGCATATTCAATGGTACAGGCAATAGCCATACGATAGGTACGGTAAACAATTTCAATTCCTTGTCTATTTTGATAATACTCGTCCAACCTATTTTGATTTTCTTTTAAAAATGCATCATCGGCCTGCGTCATACATTCAAAAGATGGCTGTTGGTCTATCGGCATATCTTTTGCATAAAAAACAAAATAATTATTTTGATTTTTACTACTCACAGGATCAATAAAAATTCTGCCTTCTTCTGAAAATATAATGGCATGAAATCCTAAATTACCAATGTCTAATTTTACTGCATGGCTAGGATTTTCTATACTCACGCCTGTATAAGTCTTTATTGATGGGTATTTCAAGGCTAATTCAGGTTCCATCATCGGGGTTTCAATAACATTAAATTTTTCGAAACCGCCATCTGGTAATGGTAAAGAAAAAAGCAAACCTTTTGACCTAGCCGCTGAATAAAAATCAGCAACAGGCGCTAATGCAAGTGTATTTTTTAATTCAGTATAATTAATTGTTACGCTTCTAAATTTGAGTGGCAATACAGCGGCATAATTACTTTTAGTATAATTATCATTTCCTGCTTTCCATTCTAACGCAAGAGCATATAATGGACTACTCAAAAATAAAGCAAGTACTAATTTCTTAAACAACAATTTCATAGGATACTAATTAAATAATTTAGCTACAATTTACTATTTTTTTTGATTGGAAATAATTATCCATAAAAAAAGGCAACAAATGTGATTTGCTGCCTTTTTTTAGAAGATTTTAGCCCTAGAACTTTAAAACTCGTTTGATATATTGGGCTTGCTCTGATTGGATTTTCAGGAAATAAACACCTTTATTCATTGTTGATAAATCAACATTTATTTGGATATTATCATTTGACTTATTAATCGTTTGATGATTAACCACTCGTCCTAATTCGTCTATCACTAAGACTTCTATTTTGCCTTTCAATGAACTATTAAATTGCGCAATAAAATTATTATTTGTTGGGTTTGGATAAACTGATAAAATATTTTCAGCTGTTTCTGCACCAATTCCTACTGGCATAGCAACCATTAATTCATTTGAATAACTCGAAGAGCCAACTACATTGACTGCTTTCACTCGGTAATAATAAGTTTTACCTGCAGCTAAATTAGTACTAATATATTGTGTGGCACCTGAGGCTAAAGAAGCCACTTGCAAAAAGTTAGTATTAACAGAATCTGAACGCTCTACTTTGAATGACGATTCGTTTAAAGCATTGTCTGTCCAACGAATAGTTGCACTGCTTGCCGTGCTGGTAACCTTAATTAAATTACTTGGCGCAGCAGGAACTCCATTTGTAGTAAACGAATTGATTTCAGAAAAAGGCCCTGATCCACATAAATTTTTACCCGCTACTCTACAAAATAATTTAGTTAATTGAGGCAAACCATTAATGGTGCAAACTAAAGTGCCCGCTCCAACAATACTGGTATCGGCAACTTTATTTGTAAAAGCAGAATCTCTTGCTACCTGCAATTGATATCCAGTTGCTGCAGTTACCGCGCTCCAATTAAAAGTGGTATTTGGTAAAACATTTAATTGCTGTTGAGATGGAGAAGTAATAGCCGAACTTGCCGTTACCGTTCCTAAAACAGTGAATCCAAATGTTGCCGAATTATTTACCGAAACTCCAGCACCATTAATTTTATAGGACTTAGCCCCTGCCGTTAAACCTTGTGTTGATATTTTTATATAAGCAGTATCGTTTGGATAGATGGGATTCTTAGTGAACTTGCCAGCAAAAGCACCAACAGGTAAATTGCTAACAGATAATCTAATAGAATCTGCAAAGCCTAAAATACTACCCGCTGTAATTCCAAAAATGACAGAATCCGGTGGACATACACTTGCATTGGTGGTAAAGCCAGACAAGTTAAAACTTGGACCAACTGGCGCTAAAATTCTTATAGCCGCATTATTGATATCAAAGAAAATATTTCCAATTGCTTCAATTTTAACCCTAGCAGTAGTTGTTAAATTATTTGGAACCAATATGGTTTCAGAACCATCATTTGCAATACTATCAGCTAAAACAGTTTGGAAACTTTGACCATTATCTGTCGACAATAAAATTCTTACCAATGCACAATTAACTGGAGCTGCATTGGTATTATTTACATTCCAAGTTATGGTTTCGGTCGAACCCACTAGAAAAGTATCAATGGTGTTAGAAGATGTTAACGCGAATGGCCCTGCACTTGCAGATACTGTAATATTCATTTCGTCTTTACCCGTTCCTCCTGCATTGGGTTTGCTATCTCTTGCTGTTAACCTAAACTTCATATTCCTTGCATAAGAAGGTAGCCTTTCACCTAAAGTAGTTGAATTGGCTAACACATTGGAAAGCTGAGGGAACATTCTTGTTCCTGTGTTTTTTGGTGGAAAGAATCTAAACAATGGAGCATTGCCTGATGCAGCATTAGGCGAACCTTGCGGACCTAAGTCCATTTGCTCCCAACTATATGATAATACATCTCCAGAATCTGGATCGCTTGCCGTTCCTTTTAATTGAAATGGAGTACTAATTGGAATGATATAATCTGCACCTGCATTTACAGTAGGTGAATTATTTGCTGTAACTGTTTTAGCCGCACAAGCATTTGCAGTAGTGGAAATAAATGCATTGATTTCATCTAAACTACCTGCATGAAAATAAGGATCGCTATTAGATGCAATATCATCTGAGCCACAAATACCTGCATAGGCCATAATAGTGGTACCACTACCTGGTTCGAAAGAAGTAGTTGAACTTCTATTGCCACTGCATGAACTTGCTACTGAATTAAAGGTATGGTTTCCTGCAAATTGATGACCCATTTCGTGTGCTACATAATCTATATCAAATGCATCACCAACTGGTGAAGGCGAACCTGTTACACCTTGTGCTTTTCTATTATTAACACATACACTACCCAACGAAGCAATTCCTCCGCCACCTGTACTGAATACATGTCCAATATCATAATTAGCAGATCCAATTCTAGCATTTACGGTGGTTTGATTTTCAGAGAGCATAGCACTACCATTACTATTGGTGTATGGATCTGTTCCTGAAATAAAAATGAGTGTATCATTTTTAGCTACTAAGTTCATGTGAACTGCTACATCTGTTTCATAAACACCATTCACACGGTTCATGGAAGTAACCATTTTAGCAAGCACTTGTGCTTTAGTTGGAGCGGCTAAACCTGTAGCAGCTTTTGAATATTCTATGGTACATGCTAATGCTAAACGATAAACCCTATAAGTAATTACAGCTGCATTACTTTTAGCAAGGTATGCCTCCAATCTGTTTTTGTTTTCTATTTCAAATTGTTCATCGGCTATCACATTACAATTAAATGTATTTGCCCATGTAGGTAAATCTTTTCTGAAATAAGAAATATAATCTGCTTTGTTGTTTACAAAAATAGGATCAATAAAATATCTGCCTTCTGTAGAAAGTACCATCGCATTGAATCCCATCGGTCCAACATCTAACTTTGCTACATGCGAAGGATTTTCAATACCTATAGCAGTATAAGTTTTTATCTCTGGATATTTAGCAGCTAATTCGGCTTCCATCATCGGTGTTTGAACAACATAAAAATGTTCAAAACCTCCATAAGGTAATGGTAAAGAAATTTTTTGCTGAGTTGATTTTGCAAAAATATTTACATCTTGAATTGGTGCTTTTGCTAATAATGAATTGATACCATTAAAATCTAATTGTAAAGTTCTGAATTTTTCTGGCATGACAGCGCTATATTTTGGAGCCGCAAGATTTTGCTTTGCATCGTTCCATAATTTTTCATTGGCATGCGCAACTAATAAACTATTGAAGCAACAAATAGCAAATAATAAAAGATGTTTAAATTTCAATTTCATATAATGTTTAATTTTTTGGAAGTTCTAATATAGTTTTTTTTAGGTAAAAAACTAGCTAATTATTAGAAAAAAGGGGCTGAAAATGCGACGATTGGAAATAATTAAGGCATTTCCAAAAAATATATTAATAAAGTTCTTTAACCGAACTTTGAACCGGAATAAGACTATGCAATTTTAACAAAGCCCTTGCCAAACGAGTGGCTAAATTTGGTTCATAAGTTGCGCCTTTATCAAATGCGATGATCACATTAAAAGGCACATACTTTATTTTGTTTAACTGACTTTTAGCGGAATAATTTAACGCAAAAGGAATCTCCAATTTTTCTGGATATAATAATACTCGCTTAGTAGACTCAACAGAATTGCTTCTCTTAAAATCAATTTTTGTAATATCAATAGTAACTTGCTTGAGCTCGTCTAAGTAACATGCATTTCGAGGATCAGATTTTAGCGTTAATACCAAAAGATCTTCTGTACTAAAAGCAACATTGACTACTGGATATTCACAATTATTTTTATTAGCCAAATTTCCGGTAATATAAATGATGGGTTTAAACTTGAGTATCTTTTCAATTATCCAAGCTTCCGTTTCTTCTTTACTGGGTTCTTTAACGGGCTCCAACACAACAGGAATAGGTGCTTCTACCTTTACTTTCTTTTTTTTAACAGGCTTTTTTCGTTGCGAATTAGGCACTTGCGCAACAACCTGCGTGAGGAGTAAAAAAAATAATAGAAAATAACTGAATGTAGGTTTCATTAATACGCCAATATGTTTTGAATAATCGTGGTCACTTTTGCAGCATTGGGCATCATGGTAAATTCCAATTGCGCATTTAATGGAATTGCAGGTAAAGATTCGGAACCTAATACGGCAACCGCTGCATCTAAGTATTCAAAACAAGTGGAAGAAATTCTTCCTGCTAATGCCTGTGCAAAAGAATTATTTATAGGCTCTTCTGTTAATACCAAACACCTGCCATGTTTTTGAACAGATGCTTGAATAGTTTCGAAATCTATAGGGTGAATGGTTCTTAAATCGATAATTTCTATTTGATCTGCAAATGCTTTAGCAGCTGCTGTTGCCCAATATACCCCCATGCCATAGGTAATAATAGTTAGGGTTTTAATTTCTTTATTTGGTGCAGCGCTTTGAACTATTCTAGCTTTGCCTAAAGGGATAATATAATCTTCGTCGGGCTCAATGGTTTTGGCTTCTTCGGTTCCTTTTATTTTTGACCAATACAATCCTTTATGTTCTAACATAACAACTGGATTGGGATCGTAATAAGCGGCTTTCATTAATCCTTTTAAATCTGCAGCAGTAGATGGATAACAAATTTTAATTCCTCTGATATTAGCTAATACAGATTCTACCGAACTAGAATGATACGGCCCGCCACTGCCATAAGCGCCAATGGGAACGCGAATGATAGCCGATACTGGCCATTTTCCGTTAGATAAATAACATGATCTAGCAACCTCTGTAAATAATTGATTTAAACCTGGCCATATATAATCTGCGAATTGCACTTCTACAATTGGTTTTAATCCAACGGCCGACATGCCCACTGTACTTCCAATTATAAATGCTTCTTGAATGGCAGTATTAAATACCCGATCATCTCCAAATTTTTGCGCCAATGTAGCCGCTTCCCTAAATACACCGCCTAGTCTTGCGCCTACATCTTGACCATATAATAAACATTCTGGATGCTTTTGCATTAATTCTTTTACCGCAAATAATGCGGCATCAACCATGAGCGTAAGTTCTTTTCCGACACCTTCGCGCGCGCCTTTTTCTTCGGTTATTGGCGTAGGTGCAAAATCATGTGTAAATAAATCTTCGGGGCTAGGATCTTCAGCTAATAAGGCTTTGGCGTAATCGCTTGCTACTTGTGCTATCGCTTTTGATTCTATATCTGTTATTACTTTTTCAGTAATACCATGAGCCAATAAATTTGCTTTTAATTTAGGATATGGATCTCTTAAAGCCGCTTCTACTAAGTCATCACGATACCATTCTTTTCTAACACCAGAAGTATGATGATTTAATAGAGGCACTTTTGCATGAATTAAAAAAGGACGACGTTCTTTTCTAATGATTTCTATTACTTCTTGAATCGTTTCAAACGAAGTAATAAAATCGGTACCATCAATACTTCTTGTTTCAATTCCTTTAAATCCTTTAGCATATTCTGCAGCATCCATTGCACGAATTTCTTTTGCATTTGCAGAAATATCCCATTCGTTATCTTGTACTAAATATAAAATAGGTAATTGCTTCAAAGCTGCCATTTGAAAGGCTTCTGCCACTTCTCCTTCGGTAATACATGCATCTCCTAACGAACAAACTACCACAGGATTTTCTGTTGATTGATGGCTAGTCAAACCTGTTTTTTCTTTGTATTGTATACCCATGGCTAAGCCAGTAGTTGGTATGGCTTGCATTCCTGTTGCAGATGATTGATGCGGAATTTTAGGCATGTCATCTCGCTTCAAACTCGGATGACAATAATAAGTTCTGCCTCCCGAAAAAGGATCATCTTTTTTGGCTAATAATTGCAACATTAATTCATAAGGTTGCATGCCAATGCCTAATAAAATGGCATCGTCGCGGTAATAGGCCGATAAATAATCTTGTGGTTTTAATTGTATTCCTAAAGCTAACTGAATGGCTTCGTGACCGCGAGAAGTTGCATGTACATACTTAGCCGTAACTTCTTTGTTTGCTTCATAAAGTTCGGTCATCGCTTTTGCAGTGCAGAGCAACGACCAAGCTTTTAATAATACTTTTTCAGAAACAAGCGAGGTAAGTTTAGTGGAATGCGACATGGAATTAAATCGGGTTATTAACCAACAAATTTAAACTATTTGTCCAATAAATGAGGCATTACAGCAAAACAAAGTAATTTGATAAAATTACTGATATTCAGATAGTTGAATAGAAAACTATTTAGCCTTAAATTGATTAATTGCATTAACAGTAAAATCTGAAAGCACCAATTGGCCACTCATAGCAGCACGTTCAATTAATAGCTCATCCCAATGTTCGGTTCCAGCCCAAGCTACTTGCTTTAACATTTGCATGGCCTCGGGATTACTGGCAGCTAATTTATTTGCTAATTGCATTACCGCTTGATCTAAATCCTGCGTGCTTTCGTGCACTTCTGCATATAATCCTTTTTCTTTAGCCCAAGCAGCACTTTGCCATTCGCTTGCATTTATCGCTAATTGACAAAAAGCAGCAGAGCCAATTTTTCTTTCTACAGCAGGCCCTACCACAAATGGACCAATGCCCACCGCTAGTTCACTTAATTTTACTGATGCATGTTTGGATGCAAGGGTATAATCGGCTGCCGATGCAATGCCGACGCCACCTCCCACTGCCTTTCCTTGTACTCTAGCAATTACAAATTTAGGCACTTTTCGAATAGCATTAATTACGCTTGCAAAACCTGAAAAGAAATTAATTCCGGTTGCTAAATCTTTAATAGAAATTAATTCATCAAAACTAGCCCCTGCACAAAAAGCCTTTTCCCCTTCACTTTGTATAACAATAACTTTAACCGCTTGATTATGGCCCGCTGCTGAAATTTCTGCTGCAAGCTTTCTTAAAATTTCACCTGGCAAAGAATTACTTTGCGGATGATAAAAATTGATAGTTGCAATTCCATTTTCAATAGCCGTTTTTACAAAAGCAGTTTGTTCCATTGTTCAATTAATTTTATTTGTCTTGTTTCAAAGATAAATAAAATCAAATTTAGCAAAGCATGCTTTTGCATTTAATTCGGTAAGTTTTTAGGGTCTTTTTTAGAGTCTTGCTCAAATCTAGCCCTTGCCAACTTTCCTTTTAATCGACTCAACGCCTCTGCCGTCATACCCAAAAATGTAGCGATCATATATTGTGGAATCTCTTCAATTACTTCAGGTCTAATTTCTTTCAACTTCAAATACCTTTCTACAGGCGAATCATTTACAATCATGGAATTTAATTCCATAATAAAATTTAACTTCTCCTCTAATATCTTTCTACTTAAGTTTTGAAAACGAGGAATCCGTTCGTAAATGAGTTGTAAATTTGCATAAGAAATTTGGTAAAGAGTTACATCCGTTTTAGCTACCAAAATTCTTCTAGAAGCAGCTTGTTTAGTAAAACTTTGATATTCAGAAAAAAAATCTGTAGGTAAGAAAAACTGTTCGTTGATTTCTTTATTTTTGAAAATTTGAAATTGCCTAACCACACCACCTATGAGTAAGTATGTATAGCTACATACTTCATCAATTCCTTTAATTTGCTGGCCTTTTTGATAAGAATTGTATTCGAATAGATTAATTACAAAGGCTAATTCTTCTTCACTTAGCATTACGTTTTTGTTAATAAAACTAACTAAGACATTGACATTTTTCATATGCTGTAAACTTTATTTTTTTAGTTAAAAGCAAACTAGCACATTTAAAAATTAAAAAATGATTACTTATTAGTACATAATGATGTATCGCACAGTTAAAAAGCCGTTTAGATTAAATATCAATTCTTTTTTTGACCATCGTCAAGATGGTAGCAATGGCAACCGTCTCTCCTGTTTCGTCGTATACATCGACTAAAAACTTTACAATTCCTTTTGCAACATCTTGTTCATCGCGTTTTTCTTGATCCATTTTTTCTTTTACTGTTAAACGAACACCTATCGTCATTCCCGGATAAACAGGTTTAGTAAATCGACATTCGTCAAGTCCGTAATTCAACAGCACTGGGCCTTTCTTGGCATCAACAAATAAACCTGCTGCTGCAGATAAGATAAAATAACCATGTGCAACTCTGCCATTAAAAATAGTTCCGTCTAAAGAAGTTGCATCGGTATGCGCATAAAAATGATCCCAACTTACATTAGAAAAATTCACAATGTCTGCTTCCGTAATGGTACGCTTTGCAGTTACAACTGTTTCTCCAATTTCAATATCTTCAAAATGTTTACGAAAAACATGCACCTCTTTTTCTTTTTGAATTGCACCGATTTGGTATTGATTGGTAATAGCGGTTAACATACTTGGCGAGCCTTGTATAGCAGTGCGCTGCATGTAATGTAACACGCCGCGTTTACCACCCATTTCTTCTCCGCCGCCTGCTCTGCCCGGACCACCGTGCGTTAACAAAGGCATTGGTGAACCATGTCCTGTACTTTCTTTAGCACATTCATTGTTTAACACTAAAATTCGACCGTGATAAGATGCCGCACCAACAACAAATTCTTTTGCAATTTTTTGATCATTGGTTACAATCGAACAAACTAAACTTCCTTTGCCTAATTTACTCAGTGCAATGGCATCTGTTAAATGTTGATAAGGCATAAGGGTACTAACCGGCCCAAAAGCTTCTATATTATGGCAGTCTGTATTTTCAAACGGTCTATCATTTAAAAATAAAATAGGCGACATAAATGCACCTTTCTTTTGATCTGCACCATGCAAAGTAACTTCATCTACATTTCCGTAAACCAATTGTTGACTGCTTTGCAATAATTTTACTTTTTCTTTTACATCCTTTAGTTGTTCCAAACCAGCAAGCGAGCCCATTCTTACGCCCTCAACAGCAGGGTCACCAATGGTGGTGCTGGCTAATCTTTTGCCAATGGCAATTTGAACATCCTCCAATAAATTTTCAGGAACAATTATTCTTCTAACAGCCGTACATTTTTGTCCAGCTTTTACGGTAATTTCTTTTGTAACTTCTTTTACAAACAAATCAAATTCTGGTGTTCCAGGTATTGCGTCTGGACCTAGAATTGCTGCATTCAAAGAATCTGCTTCCATATTAAAAGGGACAGATTCCGAAATAATGTTTGGATGAGATTTTAATTTTGCACCCGTATGTGCCGAGCCCGTAAAGGTGACAACATCTTGCGAAGTAACATAATCTAAAATACCATTTGCCGATCCGCAAATTAATTGCAAAGCACCTTCTGGTAAAATATTACTATTGATAATTTCTTTGGTGACTACCTCTGTTAAAAAACAAGTAACTGTTGCAGGCTTAACCACTGCAGGCATTCCAGCCAAAAGATTCACGGCAATTTTTTCTAACATTCCCCATACAGGAAAATTATACGCGTTGATATGAATGGCCACGCCTTCTTTAGGTACACAAATATGGTGTCCATTAAAACTACCCGTTTTAGATAATTTAGCTAATTCACCATCTACATAAAATGTTTCGTCGGGAAATTGTTTTCTCAAACTTGCATAAGCAAATAAATTACCAATACCTCCTTCAATATCAATCCAACTATCAATTTTTGTAGCACCTGTTGCGGCACTCACTTGGTAAAACAACTCTTTTTTAGAAAGTAAATGAAAAGCTAAAGCTTTCAACATACGACCTCGTTCTTGAAAAGTTAATTTTCGTAATGCGGGTCCGCCTGTATTTCTGCCATAAGCCAACATCATACCAAAATCAAGGCCTGTGGCATCTGCACTATAAATAGCTTCGCCTGTTATGGCATTAAATAAATCTGTTCCTTTACCCGAACCTTTTACCCATTGCCCAGCAATATAATTTTCTAATTGTTGCATTTTTTTATTTCTTTGAATTCCAGGTTTTATATATTTCTTGTTGTGTTGGCCTATTGGGTTCTATCTCCCTTAAAGGCTCACACGCTTTCAATGTTTCTTTACAATCTTTTGGTAATTGTTGATACAAAGCAGTACCCTCCGATTTCCATGCTAACATTTCATCGCTTACTTCTTTTATTTCTTTTGCAGGATTCCCTACGATAACTTTTCGATTGGCTGTTGTGGTATTTGCAGCAACAAAAGACAAAGCGCCAACTATACATTCATCACCAATAACCGCATGATCCATAATTACGGCATTCATTCCGATTAATGAATTCTTACCAATTTGAGCACCATGAATAATGGCACCGTGCCCAATATGAGCACCTGCTTGCAATACAACGGTGGCTCCAGGAAATAAATGAACGGTACAATTTTCTTGTATATTACATCCATCTTCAATTATTATTTGTCCCCAATCTCCACGAATAGCTGCACTTGGACCAACGTAAACATTTTTACCAATGATCACATTGCCTGTTACAGATGCCAATGGATGTACAAAAGAACTCTCGTCAATTACCGGGCGATAGCCATTGAATTCAAAAATCATTTTTTTATCATTAACATTTTTCGATGATCACTGCATAACCTTGTCCAACACCAATACACATGGTGACTAATGCATATCTTTTATTTTTTTCGTGTAATTCTATGGCTGCAGAATTTAAAATTCTTGCGCCCGACATACCAAGTGGATGACCTAACGCAATGGCTCCACCATTTGGATTAATTCGAGGATCATCATCTGCTAAACCCCAAGCCCTTATACAAGCTAAGCTTTGCGCAGCAAAGGCCTCATTTAATTCTATTATATCCATATCTGCGAGGCTAAGTCCTGCTTTTTGTAAAGCTAAATTACTAGCCTCAACCGGACCAATACCCATAATATTTGGCATTACCCCAATTACACCCATTGAAATTATTTTTGCTTTAGGAATTAAATTATATTTTTTGATAGCATCTGCTGATGCAAATAACAATGCTGCTGCACCATCATTTAATCCAGAAGCATTTCCTGCTGTTACCGTTCCCTCTTTTCTAAATGCTGGTTTTAATTTTGATAAGCGATCTAAATTAGTTTGTGGTTTAATAAACTCATCTTCCCTAACCCATATAGTTTCTTTTTTTTGTTGCACTTCCACCGCAACAATTTCTTTTGAGAATCGGCCGCTAGTTCTTGCTGCTGCTGCCTTTTGCTGAGAACGCATGGCAAATAAATCTTGGTCCGCTCTCGAAATTTGATGATTGTCTGCTAAATTTTCGGCTGTTTCGCCCATTGCATCAACACCATATTGTGCTTTCATTTTTGGATTGATAAATCTCCAACCAAAAGTGCTGTCGGCCATTTCCATATTTTTTGCAAATGCGCTTTCTGCCTTAGCCATTACCATTGGCGCTCTAGTCATGTGTTCTATTCCGCCGGCAACCATTAATTCGGCATCGCCTGTCATAATATTTCTTGCGGCATCCATACTTGCAGATAAACCAGATGCACATAATCTATTGACCGTAACCCCTGGAACGGTAACAGGCATTCCAGCTAAGAGCAAAGCCATTCTGGCAACATTCCGATTATCTTCACCTGCTTGATTAGCACAACCCATAATCACATCATGAATAGCTGTTTGATCAATACTTGGATTTCTTTGCATTAATTCTTTTAACACAATAGCGGCTAAATCATCGGCTCTCACTTTTGATAAAGCACCTGCAAAACTTCCTATAGGTGTTCGCACGCCATCGATTAAATAGGCTATTTTTAAACTTTTTTCCATTACCACTCTTTTGAAGTTCTATATACTGTGCCTTTAAATAAGGCTACTTTTATATTATCTTGATTAACTATTTCGATATCATACTGCGCAAATTGATTGCTGCAATTTTTTTCTGTTGCAATGGCTGTTAATACATCATCGCATTTTACCGAGTGAATATGTGAAATGCTTGTTTCGATTGACATGCTCAAACGCCCATGTGCATTGGCTGCAAAAGCAAGTGCACTATCAGCTAAAGAATAAGTTATTCCACCATGGGTTAGTGCTAAACCATTGGTCATTTCTTTACGCACTTTCATAGTTAATTTAGCGTAACCCACTTCGGCAATCAATACTTCTATGCCTAACCACTGACTAAATGCATCACCTTCCATCATTTGTGCAACAATCTGTTTAGCCTTTTCTTGATTCTTCATTTGCTAAATTTTTAATTAAAAAAACGACGATTTTCACGCACCATTTGTTTTAACAATACACTTGGCCTATAGCGTTCATCACCGTATTCAAAACTTAATTCTTCTAAATTTTCTAAAATACTTCCAAAACCTAATTCTTCTGCCCAATGCAGTAAACCCTTAGGATAGTTCACCCCTTTCAACATGGCCAATTCAATATCATCTTTGGTGGCAATTTGAAAATACAAAGCATCTATTGCCTCGTTAATTAACAAAGAAATAATTCTTGTAAAAATATATTCGCCCAATACTTGATCTTTGTTAGGTGTTAAGGTAGCCGCACCTTCGCGGTAGTCGTAAAATCCTATTCCCGATTTTCTTCCAAATCGATTGGCTTCAAATAATCTTTTTTGCGCAATCGATGGTTTAAATTTATTGTCGTAAAAAAATTGCGACCATACAATTTCGGTCACTCTATAATTTACATCATGACCAATAAAATCCATTAATTCAAATGGACCCATTTTAAATCCACCAAATTCTTTCATTGCCCAATCGATGGTGGCAATGTCTGCAATATTCTCTTCCATGATGCGAATCGCTTCGCCATAGTATGGTCTTGCAATTCTATTGACAATAAAGCCTGGCGTGTCTTTGCAGACAACAGCTGTTTTACCAATAAAATTAATGAATGAACTCGCATCTAAAATGGTATCGGCAGCTGTTTGTATAGCGGGTACAATTTCAACCAAAGGCATGATGGTAGCTGGGTTGAAAAAATGTAAGCCAATAACTCTTTCCGGAAATTGACAAGCTGCTGCTATGGATGCAATAGAAAGCGAAGAAGTATTAGTTGCTAATACACAATCTTTTCTTACAATTTTTTCTAACTCTGCAAAAACTTGTTTTTTAATTTGTAAATCTTCTATAATGGCTTCAATGATCAAATCGCATGCATCTAAAGATTTAAAATTATTTTGAAAAACAATTTTACTTTCGATTGCCGATGCTTCAATAGCCGATATCTTATTTTTAGCCACTAATTTTTCGAGCGACTCTTTGAAATTATCTTTGGCTACATTGATGGCAACAGGATTTGAATCGTAGATATACACTTCTAATCCGGCAGTAGCAATTACTTGCGCAATGCCTGTTCCCATTGCCCCCGAACCGATTACTCCAATTACTTTTATCATATCAAATTTATTTACCAATGAAATTTGCTTTTCTTTTTTCTAAAAAGGCATTAATACCTTCTTTGTTATCAAAAGTATTTGCTGCTTGTAATTGCAACAATTCTTCTGTTTTTAATTGCGCTGTTAAACTTGCGTGCATAGAGGCATTGAGCGCACGCTTTGTTAAGCCAAGTCCTTTGGTGGGCATTTGTGCTAATTTATTTGCTAAGTTGGAAACTTCTTGCACAAAAGTTTCGGCAGGATAACAAGCATAAATCATTCCCATCTCGACTGCATTTTGTGCTGGTACTTTATCTGCTAAAAATAACAGTGCAGTTGCTCTTTGCATTCCAATAAGCCTTGGCAAAAAATAAGTGCCACCGGTATCTGGTATCAATCCTATATTCGAAAACGACTGAATAAACGAAGCGTTTTCTGCTGCAATGACAAGATCACATGCTAAGGCTAAATTGGCTCCGGCACCGGCTGCAACACCGTTCACAGCTGCAATTACAGGCTTTTCTATATTCCTTATTTTAAGTACAATTGGATTATAATGTTCCCTTACAATTTGATCTATAGGTGGCGCATCTGCTGCAATCGCTTCTGCTAAATCTTGTCCAGCACAAAAAGCTCTTCCAGCGCCGCTGAGTACAATTACCCTCACGCTTTCATCGCTTTCGCAATCATCTAAAGCCGCTTGTAATTCTAAAGCCATTTGACGGTTAAAAGAATTCAAGACTGCTGATCTATTTAATTCAATGGTAGCCACACCATTTAAAATCGAAAAATTAATATGTTCCATTTTTTAAATACATTTAAAATAATCGAATGCTTCTAAACAATCGTTACACTTCATTAAAGATTTACATGCAGTAGAGCCAAACTCGCTGATTAATTTAGTGTTCACACTATTACATTGCGGACAAGCCACTTCAGTTGGTGCATCTGAAATTAAAGCACCAATCCTTTGTTTTGTATGTGCTTGTGGCGGAGCAATTCCGTATGTTTTTAATTTTGATTTTGTTAGATCGCTCATCCAATCGGTAGTCCAAGCTGGATGGTATTGCATATTTATTTTAAAATCTGTGATTCCTTCTTTGCGAAGCCTTTGCTCAATATCCATTTCCATCATGCGCATCGCCGGACAACCCGAGTAAGTTGGTGTTATGGTAATTTCCAATTGGGTATCTACCCAATTTACCGCACGCACCACACCAAGTTCTACTAAACTAATGACAGGAATTTCTGGATCTGGAATTTCATTTAAAATATCCCAAATAAAAGAAACCTCCTTAGCTTGAAGAATTTTTACCATTTCACACCAGGAAAAGAACGGTGAACTGATTGCATTTCGGCTAATAAAAACCCTAAGTGCTCGGTATGTACGCCTTTTTTTCCACCGCTTTGCATAAAAATACCGCTTGGAATTTCCATACCTGCAGTTTGCATAATTTCTGCTATATGACTAGTAAATTGGGTTTTAATAGATTGAGTGTCTACCGCGATACCTTGTGCCACAAGGTCTAATTCTGCAGCATCTTGCTCAAACAACTCATCTACATAACACCATAAATTTGTGAATGCATTTTTTAATCTAAGGTTGCTTTCTGGGGTTCCATCACCTAATCTGATGATCCAATTTCCGGAATGTCTAAGGTGATAAGTCGATTCTTTGATTGTTTTAGCTGCAATAGCTGCAAGTGTTTGGTCGTTGCTTTTTTGTAATGCTTGTTGAAAAAAATAATCATAGGTATCAAACAAAAATTGTCTACACATGATATAAGCAAAATCGGTATTGGGTTGCTCTACCAATAATACATTTTTGAATGCTCTTTCTGATCGAAGAAAAACCAAATCATCTTCTGTTTTATTTTCTCCTTCGATTGCTGCAGCATAGATATACAAAGAATTTGCGGCACCAATTAAATCGAGTGCAATATTTGAACAAGCAATATCTTCTTCTAGAAAAGGCCCTTTACTACATTGCTCAGACAATCGATGCCCTAAAATTAATTGGTTATCGGCAATCTTTAAAATGTATTGAAACAATGATGCTTGACTATTCATAAAATTACATATGTGTGATACCTTCTGGTACATTATAAAAAGTTGGATGACGATAAACTTTATCGTTTGACGGCTCAAAGAATGAACCAATATCTTCTGGTGATGAGGCTACAATTTCCGATGCCGGCACTACCCATAAATTAGTGCCTTCGCTTCTTCGGCAATATAAATCTCTGGCATTTTGCAAAGCCATTTCATTGTCGTGCGCATGAACAGAACCTGCATGCTTGTGCGGTTGACCTGGTTTACTTTGAATAAAGACTTCCCATAATATTCCTTGTGAATCGTTCATAACTTAAGCAGCTTTAGTTTTATTGTTTTTTTCAGCATGTGCATTTGCCGCCTCGCGAACCCATGCACCCTCATCATGTGATTTTATTTTGTTAGCAATCCTTAATTTATTGCATGGACCATTTCCTTTCACTACCGTCCAAAATTCATCCCAATTAATTTCACCAAAATCGTATCCTTTTTTAGCTTCATTCCATTTGATAGCTTTATCTGGAACTACTAATCCAATTTTCTCTACTTGCGACACAGTTTGGTTTACAAATCGTTGGCGCAATTGATCATTGGTTTCTCTTTTTATTTTCCATTTGATAGCTTGTGCAGAATTAGGAGACTCTTCGTCGCGTGGACCAAACATCATGAGTGAAGGCCACCACCATCTGTTGAGTGCATCTTGCGCCATTTCTTTTTGTTCCGGAGAACCTGAAGCTAGCACATTCATTATTTCATAACCTTGTCTTTGATGAAAACTTTCTTCTTTGCAAATCCTAACCATGGCTCTTGCATATGGGCCATAAGAAGTTCTTTGCAACATCACTTGATTCATAATAGCTGCGCCGTCCACTAACCATCCTATTGCGCCCATATCTGCCCAAGTTAATGTTGGGTAATTAAATATACTTGAATATTTTGCCTCTCCAGTATGTAATTGCTCGAGCATTTCTTCTCTACTAATTCCCATCGATTCTGCTGCAGAATATAAATATAATCCATGCCCCGCTTCGTCTTGAACTTTTGCCAACAAAACCATTTTTCTACGCATGCTTGGTGCACGCGTAATCCAATTTCCTTCTGGCTGCATTCCTATAATTTCGGAATGAGCATGTTGAGAAATTTGACGAATTAAATGTTTACGGTATTGAGCTGGCATCCAATCTTTTGGTTCAATCATTTCATTTTTGGCAAGTTTTGCCTCGAAATTTTCGATTAATTGATTTTCATCTAATTTTAAGCTATTCATAGAATCTGTTTTTACTATACAAATTTAACATTTTTTGGGTAATCAAAGCATCCTTTTCGGTCGTAAAAAGCAAACAAAAAACAGGATAAATTGTTCAATAAGGGATCTTATTTATATTTTAGCGGCAAATTAATCCAAATGGCAAAATTCCACACACTCACAATCAATGATATTCGCAAAGAAACAGCCGATTGTGTCAGCATTTCATTTCAAATTCCAGCAGCTTTACAGCAAGAATATGCATATATACAGGGTCAATATGTGACCTTAAAATTAATTGTAGATGGGGAAGAAATTAGACGCTCCTATTCTTTGTGCAGCAGCCCTGTTGCTGATGCCGAATTAAGAATTGCTGCTAAAAAAGTATATCAAGGCAAAGGCTCTACCTATTTAAATGATATAGCAAAAGTTGGCGACCAAATAGAAGTGATGAGCCCCATGGGAAGCTTCTATTGTGAATTAGCTGCAGATAAAAAAAGAAGCTTTGTGCTTTTTGCAGGTGGTAGTGGTATTACACCAATGTATTCTATCATCAAAACGGTTTTAATTCAAGAACCCAATAGTAATATCACTTTGTTTTATGCCAACCAAACCGAGGCTGCAAGTATCTTTCAAGAAGGCTTAAACAATTTAGCAGCGCAATATCCTCAACTCAAAGTAATCGATATTCTAGATCAACCAGTCGCCTCAATTCCAGTATTACATCAAGGAATTATGACTACAGAAAAAGTTGCTGCACTTATCGAAAACTACGTTGGGTTAAATCAGGATAATGAATATTTTATTTGTGGTCCAGCACCCATGATGAAAAATGTAGAAGAAACATTATTATCTCTCCATATTCAAAAAAATAAAATTCATTTAGAATATTTTACAGCTGTATTAGAAGCCGTAAACAATGCCATTGCAGCAGAAGAAAACAATTCAAATATAACTGCTAAAGTGACCATCATTTTAGATGGAAACGAAACAACAGTAGATTTAAATAGCAATGGTAATACCATTTTAGATGCGGCAATTGAAGCAGATTTAGATGTGCCATTTGCTTGCAAAGGCGCGGTATGCTGTACTTGTAGAGCAAAGATATTAGAAGGTAAAGTAATCATGGATGCTAACTTTGCATTAACAGAAGAGGAAGTGGCCGATAATTATATTTTAACTTGCCAATCACATCCAATTACCGAAAAAGTGGTGATTGATTATGATGTTTAAAAAATCAAGATGAAAAAAAATATCATCATTACTGGAGCTAGCAATGGCATTGGCTTTGAGACAGCGCTCGAATTAGCTAAAGACGAAAATAATACGATTATTGCTATTGGTCGCTCTTTAGAAAACCTTAAAAGACTACATACCATTGCTAAACAACTAAATCCGGCAGCACAAATTTTACCTGTACAATTTGATATTTTTAGTGGCGATTACGAGCAAGGTTTGATTCCCTTTTTAACACAAAAAGTTGGTAAAATAGATATCTTAATTAATAATGCCGGCACTTTAATTAACAAGCCTTTTATGCAACAAAGTGCCGAAGATTGGTACGCCATGTTTGAATCCAATGTGTTGGGTCATGTTAAAATGATTCAAGCTATTGTACCCTTTATGGAAAAAGAGGCACATATTCTTAATATAGGCAGTATGAGCGGCTTTCAAGGATCCGAAAAGTTTGCTGGGCTGAGTTCTTATGGCGCCAGCAAATCTGCGCTACACAGTCTAACAGAAAGTTTAGCCCTTGAACTAAAAGTACAGGGTATTCATGTAAATGCGCTTGCTTTAGGTTCTGTACAAACCGATATGTTGGAAATAGCTATGCCAGGTACAAATGCCGGAGCAATGGCTTTTGAAATGGGAAAATACATAGCAGATTTTGCCTTGCATGCTGGCAAATTAATCAATGGAAAAGTAATTCCGGTTGCGCTAACTACCGTTTAATTTTTATTGGCAACCATTAATTTCCATGCATTGATTAAATCATTTGTGTCTGTTAAATGACTAATTTTTTGCTGTAAACTTAGGGTGTCATTTATTTGTAGTGCTTGCATTTCTACTTCAGAAAGCGTTGGCACTTGTTCTACATTTCCTAACTTTCCCAATTGATTACCTGTTAAAAAATTTGCGTTTCTAAAAATAGTTGGAATGGCATCAACCCCTACACCCATAGTGGTTAAAGGCTTTGCGACTTTAAACAAACTGTCTTGTGAAATCTTT
>JAURMH010000054.1 GCA_030830805.1 Bacteroidota bacterium | reverse complement strand
TTATCTGCAATCTCTTTAAATATTGGACCAGCAACCACGTTTCCATAATAACCCGACATAGATGGATCGGTAATCACTACAATCATAGAATACTTTGGAAAATCAGCAGGGAAGTAACCACAGAAAGAAGCTAAATAACGCTTATTGGCGTAACCTCCAGCACCACCAGCTATTACAGCTGTTCCGGTTTTACCTGCAATGGAATAAATAGTAGTACTTAAATTTTTTGCGGTTCCTTGTTTTACCACACCTTCCATTAATTTGCGCATTTTAGCAATCGAAGCATCCGAAGCAATTTTCTTTCTGATAATAATTGGCTCGAATGCTTTAACTAATTGACCACCGCTTCTTAATTCTCGGACAAATTTTGGAGAAACCATAACACCATTATTTGCAACTGCATTGTATAGTGTTAAAGTTTTTAATGGGGTCATTAAAATAGCATAACCCATAGATAAAGTCGGCAAGGTTAAATTATTCCATGCATCGGTATTTGGATCTATAATTCTAGTTTTTGGTGAACCAGCAATTTCAATGGGTAAATCTTCGCCTATACCAAAAGCCTTTAGTCTGTTAATAAATTTAGAAGGCGAATTAATATATCCATTATTAATTTGTTTAGAAATTGCCACATTCGAAGAGAGCTCAAAGGCTTTACGCATAGGGATGATACCGTATCCGCCTTCGTGCGAATCTTTAATTTTATGATTACTGAAAACCACCACACCACCCGTTGTATTCTCTACGGTTGAGGTATCAAACACCCCATCTTCTAAAGCAGCTAGATAAGAAGCTAATTTAAAAGTAGAGCCTGGTTCGGTTGCTTCACCAACCGCATAATTATAAGTTTCTTTATAAACGCCTTTTTCTATTCGCGTAAGATTTGCGATTGCTTTAATTTCGCCGGTGGCTACTTCCATTAACACTACACATCCGTGGTGGGCATCATGTTTAATGAGTTGCTGATTCAATGCTTTTTGCGCAACATCTTGATAGTTTACATCTAAGGTGCTGATAATATCTACTCCATTTTTAGCTGCAATTTCATCTTCTTCGTTTAATGGCATCCATACACCACCCGAAATTCTTTGCATTAATCTTTTTCCAGGTTCGCCGCCAAGCTCTTTATCAAATGCACCTTCCAAGCCAACTGGTTGAACGCCATCAATTTTATAACCTATTAATCGAGGGGCTAATGATTTAAATGGTTGAATTCTTTTATTCTTCTGAATAAAAAGTAATCCTCCTTTATTTTTTCCTAATCTAAAAATTGGAAATGTTCTGATTTTCTTTAATTGTAAATAAGTAACATTTCTTTTCAATAAATAATAACGGTCTTTATGATTACGAGCAGCAATCATTTTTCGCTCATAATCTGCAGCTGTTTTATCTTTAAATAAATCTGATAAACAATAAGCTAATGAATCAACTTTACTATTGAAGATTTCGTCTGTTACTTTTTCAGCCATTAAATCGAAACGTAATTCGTATTCTGGCAAAGAGGTAGCAAGTAAACTTCCATCCGAAGAATAAATATTTCCTCTGATGGCCGCCACATTAACTAATTTAGTAGTTAAGCTATCCGATAATTTTCTCCACTTTTCTCCTTGAATATTTTGTAGCTGAAACACCCTCCCAAGTATACCCACAGCCACAATGGCTAGCATAAAAAATGCGAGATAAACTCTTAAAATAATGTTTTTCCTTATGTTCATTATTCGTTTACTTCAATCTTGGTTGGTGGAACTACTGATTCTTTTAAGCCAAAAACTTCCGTTAATTTGGCTACTTCTGTTTGTTTGCTTTGTGTCATTAAATCAGAACTGGTGTTCAGATGTTCCCAATACAATTCTTTTAATTCTTTTTTTATTTTTTCTGAATTCCTTACGCTCTTTTCGGCATAATGATGGTTTGCTATATATAACATGCCCAGCATGGCAAGAAAAAAAATAAATGGCAATCCTTTACTTACATTTTCTTTACTAAAAAATTCTGAAGAAAATAAAGAGTCGATTGGAGAAACAGCTGGCTCCTGTTTTTTTAATTCAATCACCGGCTCCTCTTCTATTACCGAAGATTCTTCTGCAACTGGATCATTTGTTCTTATTCTGTTTGGCCTTTTCATTTAGTTTTTTGCTGCTATTCTTAACTTTGCACTGCGCGCCCTATTATTGATACTTAACTCTGCTTCGCTAGCGATGATGGCTTTGCGGCTAACCATGCTAAATGGCACCGTAGTATTACCATATAAATCTTTCTCTAACAAACCAGAAAATTTACCTTTTTGTATATAATTTTTTACCAATCTATCTTCTAAAGAATGGTAAGACATGACAACTAATCTTCCTTCTGGTTTTAACACCTCTTCGGTTTGCATTAAAAAATCTTTTAATACATCGAGCTCTTGGTTTACTTCAATTCTTAATGCTTGAAATACTTGCGCGAAATATTGATTTTCTTTTCCTCGTTTTGCAATTGGTTTTACAATATCTTTTAATTGTGCAACTGTGTTGATCTCATTGATCTGACGCGATTTGACAATTAAATTGGCCAATGTTTTTGCATTGTGTAATTCGCCATACATGCCAAATATTTTATGCAAATCTGCTTCTGTATAAGTGGCAATAATTTTTTTTGCTGTTAAAGAACGGCTCTGATCCATACGCATATCTAAATCTGCGTCAAACCTAATAGAGAAGCCCCTTGCAGCATCATCAAACTGATGAGAGGAAACACCTAAATCGGCTAATATGCCATCTACTTTTCCAATTTGATGTAAGCGTAAATTGTTTTTTAAGAACTGAAAATTTTGATCGATAAAAATAAATCGATCGTCGTCGATCACATTTTGCAAAGCATCTGGATCTTGATCGAATCCAATTAAAATTCCATTCGGACCAAGCTTAGCTAAAATTGCACGGCTGTGTCCACCGCCGCCAAAAGTTACATCTACATAAATACCATCTGCTTTTATATTCATGCCGTCTAAACATTCCGACAACATTACTGGTTGATGATACTTACTCATGTAAGCCCTCCTTTGGCTTGCCCATTACCTCTTCGGCCAGTGATGCAAAATCTGCTGGCTCATCGGTTAATAGGTTATCGTAATTTGCTTTAGACCAAACTTCAATTCGGTTGGAATAAGCAAATAAGATTAAGTCTTTATCTATAGCGGCATATTCGGTTAAAGCTTTTGGCAATAACAATCTATTGGTGCCGTCTAACATTAATTCTGAGGCTCCTCTAAAAAAGTATCTCGCAAAATCTCTGTTTTTCTTATTGTATAGGTTGAGCTTATTTACCTCGGCACTGATGGTTTGCCATTCGTTCAAAGGATATAAAACCAAACATTTCTCGAAACCTCGATTTATCACAAAGCGACCTTCAGCTGCTGGCGACAGTTGCTTCTTTAGACCTGCCGGAAGCATGATCCTTCCTTTGGGGTCTACTTTGCACTCAAATTCTCCTAAAAACTGACTCATATGGTGATTTTATCGCTGATTGATGTAGTAAAATTAAATATTCTTACCACTTTTTACCACATCTTACCACAAAAAAGTTTTCAACATGCCTATAGCGATAGTAAAAACGAATAAATGCCCAAAAGCATGGAAATGGATGCTTAACCGTGTTTATAGTTTAGCAGAAGAAAAAATCGAACATTCGATGGAAAAAATTGATCAGATTAGCGAAAAAAAAAAATGATTGAAAGGCGGAAAAAAACGAGCGTTGGCGAAAAAAATTGATCGAAAGGAAGAAAAAAAGGAGAAAAAAAATGCGATGAAAAAACTTCCATCGCATTAAAAAAAATCATTAAAAATTTTATTTTTTATAGGCTTTATTTAAACCTTTTAAAACATCTTGCGTAATGTCTAAACTATCATTTGCAAATAAAATGCCAGTACCTTTTGCATAGTTCATGACGATTTTATATTTTTTATCTTTACTAAATTCTTTTAGGTAAGCAGCAACTTTATCAAATAATGCTTCGTTAAATTTAGCTTGTTCTTCTTGTAAATTTGCACTTGCATTTTCGCTGTATTGTTTAAATGATTCTTGCTTTTTCATCAAAGATTCTTCGACACTAGCACGCTGCTCTGTACTCATGCCCGCGGCACTTTGCTGATAGGCACCAATTTCTTTTTCTAACACCGCGCGCTTAGCCATAATAACATTTTCTACCTGTTTTGTTTTTTCTTCAAAATCTTTTTTAGCATCAATAAAGTAATCGTAATTATTCAATAAAGAATCACCATTTACATATACAGTTGTTGCTGCATTTGTCGAGCTTAATGCAGGTGAGGTGTTTTGATTAGATTGATCTTGCCATCTTAAAATATATAAAACAACAACTGCAATAAATAAAACAATGTTTAAGTAAATTGATAAATTTTTCATGTAGAAATTATTAGTAAATATTAAAAATTAATGTTGGTGACCATGTTCGCCATGTACATGTCCATGATCCATTTCTTCTGCTGTTGCTTCTCTTACATCATGAATCAAACCATCGAAAAACAAATCACGACCCGCCAATGGGTGATTAAAATCCATCTTAATAGTTGCTTCGCCAACCTCTAATACTAGACCTTGCATTTTATTGCCTTCATTATCTGTCATTGGAATAAAATGACCAGACTTAATCATTTCATCATCAAATTTACCATCTACCACAAAGATATCTTTAGGTAAATCTACAATAGCCGTTTCATCAATTTCGCCATAACCAGATTCTTCTTTGCTCAATTTAAAGCTAAATGCTTCTCCAATAGCAAGGTTGTCTATCGACTCTTCAAATTTTTGGGGTAAACCACCCATTCCATGCAAGTAAACAAACAAGGTTTCTGGGGTTACTTTTTCTACCATTAGCATCTCTGTGCCATCTTCAATTTTTAATTCATAGGTCAAAGACACTACTTTGTTTGCTGATACTTTCATTTATACTTTTTTTTTAAAATTTAGAAACAGGAAAAACCCTTTCAAATAGGGCATTTTAAAGGATTTTAAGCCGTTAATCAAAACATCAAAATTTCCAGCGTCAAAGGTAATTAAATACTTCACAAAATGTTGAAAAAAAGTTCGATTTATCGACAAAATTCATTCCCTTTTGCGGGCAAAAAAAAGTATCTTTGAAACCATTGAAAAAATGAAATTATGAGCGTAGAAAAAGAAGACAGATCAAATTATTCAGCAGATAATATTCAGGTACTAGAAGGCTTAGAAGCCGTTCGAAAAAGACCTGCCATGTATATTGGCGATATCGGTATTAAAGGCCTACATCACCTAGTTTATGAAGTAGTAGATAACTCTATTGACGAAGCACTAGCCGGACATTGTTCAGATATTCAAGTAGCTATCCTTAAAGATAATTCTATACGCGTAATTGACAATGGCCGTGGTATTCCTACAGACATGCACCCTAAAGAGAAAAAATCTGCTTTAGAAGTGGTGATGACCGTATTGCATGCCGGTGGTAAATTCGATAAAGACACTTATAAAGTTTCTGGAGGTTTACACGGTGTGGGGGTAAGTTGCGTAAATGCCTTATCCATTGCCTTAAAAGCAGAAGTTCACAGAGAAGGCAAAATCTTTGTACAAGAATATTCACAAGGAAAACCATTATACCCTGTAAAAGAAGTGGGAACCTCTAATTTAAGAGGAACCACTATTACCTTTAAACCAGATGCGGAGATTTTTAATATCTCTACAGAATATAAATTTGACACCCTTGCGGCTCGTTTAAGAGAATTAGCCTATTTAAATAAAGGCATCAAACTGTCACTTACAGACGAAAGAGAAACAAACGAAGACGGAACATTCCCGGTAGAACACTTTCACTCTGAAGGCGGTCTAAAAGAGTTTGTGAAGTATTTAGACGGTACAAGAGAACCCATCATTCCAGAGCCAATTTATTTAGATGGTACAAAAGGTGGTATTCCGGTAGAATTAGCCATGCAATACAATAGCACCTATACCGAAAATGTACATTCTTATGTAAACAACATTAATACCATTGAAGGTGGTACCCATGTTGCCGGTTTTAGAAGAGGCTTAACCAGAACTTTAAAAGCATATGCAGAAAAATCTGGCATGCTTAAAAATTTAAAAATGGAAATTAGTGGGGATGACTTTCGCGAAGGTTTAACTGCAGTTATTTCCGTAAAAGTTCAAGAACCACAATTCGAAGGTCAGACCAAAACTAAATTAGGAAACAACGAAGTAATTGGTGCGGTTGACCAAGCGGTTGGAGAAATTTTAAATAATTACTTAGAAGAAAATCCAAAAGAAGCCAGGTTAATTGTACAGAAAGTTATTTTAGCTGCAACGGCTAGACACGCTGCTAGAAAAGCAAGAGAGCTAGTACAAAGAAAAAATGTATTAACCGGAACTGGTCTTCCTGGAAAATTATCTGACTGCTCAGAAAGCGATCCTGCAGTTTGCGAATTATATTTAGTCGAGGGAGACTCTGCGGGTGGTACGGCTAAACAAGGCCGTAACCGTGCGTATCAGGCTATCTTACCTTTAAAAGGTAAAATCTTGAATGTCGAAAAAGCGATGGAATATAAAATCTACGAAAACGACGAGATCAAAAACATTTTCACTGCAATGGGTGTAAGTGTAGGCACAGTAGATGATAACAAAGCATTAAACGTAATTAAATTAAGATACCATAAAATCATCATCATGACGGATGCGGATATTGACGGTTCTCACATTACCACTTTGATTTTAACATTCTTCTTCCGTTACATGAAAGAATTAATTGAAAGCGGATATATTTATATTGCTACTCCTCCACTTTACTTAGTGAAAAAAGGTAAAGAACAAGAATATGCATGGACCGAAGACCAACGCGATGCAGCAGTGCAAAGGTTAAAAGGTGCAGGTAAAGAAGAAAGCGTAAACATTCAGCGCTACAAAGGTTTGGGAGAAATGAACGCAGAACAATTATGGTCTACTACCATGAATCCTGAAACCAGAACTTTGCGTCAAGTTACCATTGAAAACGCGGCAGAATGTGATCATACTTTCTCTATGTTAATGGGCGACGAAGTGGCACCAAGAAGAGCATTTATCGAAAAGAATGCAAAGTATGCACGCATCGATGTGTAATTAAAATATTTTTAATCAAAAAAAATCAGCTAATAAATTAGCTGATTTTTTTTGATTAATTTTTTAGAGAATGCAATTACACTAATTTCATTTCTACTAAAACTTGATTCATATTTCTTACCGCATCTGCACTTTTATTAAATGCCACTTGTTCTGTTTCGTTTAATTTATAATCAATAATTTTTTCCCATCCGTTTTTACCAATCACTACTGGTACACCCAAACAAATATCTGATTGTCCATATTCGCCATCTAATGAAACGCAACAAGGGAATACTTTTTTCTCATCTCGGATAATACTTTCCACTAAGGCCGCGCCCGCTGCACCCGGTGCATACCAAGCCGAAGTACCTAATAAACCAGTAAGGGTAGCACCACCAATCATAGTATCTGCTGCAATTTTTTCTAATTGCGCAGCATCTAATAAATTACTAATGGCTAAACCGTTTAAGGTCGCTAAACGAGTTAAAGGAATCATAGTTGTATCTCCATGACCACCAACCACTACTCCGTGTAAATCATTTGAAGAGCAATTTAATTCTTTGCTTAAATAATATTTGAATCTTGCACTGTCTAAAATTCCACCCATTCCAATAATTCTATTTTTAGGAATGCCGCTCGATTTTAAAGCAAGGTAAGTCATGGTATCCATTGGATTTGAAATAACCACAATGATGGCATTTGGAGAATGCTTTAAAATATTTTCGGTAACGCCTTTTACAATTCCCGCATTGATACCAATTAATTCTTCGCGCGTCATGCCTGGTTTTCTAGGAATACCAGATGTAATAACCGCAACATCTGTTCCAGCAGTTTTTGCATAATCGTTGGTACAACCAATAATATTGGTATCGAAACCAAGCAATGCCGCTGTTTGCATCATATCCATGGCTTTACCTTCGGCAAATCCTTCTTTGATGTCTAATAAAACCAATTCTTTTGCTAATTCTTTACGAGCTATGTTGTCTGCACAGGTTGCCCCTACTGCTCCAGCTCCAACTACCGTTATTTTCATATGAAGATTTTTATTTGTTCAAAAATTCTGATGCGAATATAGAGAAGATTCATAAGTTTATAAAACGAATTATTACTTTCGCATTATGATAAAAATTTTGGTAACCGGGAGTAACGGATTGTTGGGTCAAAAACTAAGTGACCAATTACGCCTGAACCCTGATATTCAATTAATTAATACTTCCAAAGGTGAAGATAGATACCCTATTCAATCGGGCTATACTTATTTCCCTATGGATATTTGCGACCGATCGGCTATCTTAACTTTATTGGCCAATACCAAACCTGATATAGTAATCCATACCGCGGCAATGACTAATGTAGATACCTGCGAATCGGATAGAAAGGGCTGTTGGGATTTGAATGTAAATGCAGTCGCTCATTTAATAGAGGCCAGCAAAATCTATCCATTTCATTTAGTGCATTTGTCTACCGATTTTATTTATGATGGAGAAGATGGCCCCTACAACGAAACGGCTAATCCAAATCCATTAAGTTATTATGGCGAATCAAAATTAGCCGCAGAAAAACTCATTGAAAATTCGGGTATTTCTTATAGCATTATTAGAACCATTATTGTTTATGGTGTAGCTTCCCAAATGAGTAGGAATAACATTGTACTTTGGGCAAAATCTGTTTTAGAAAAAGGTGAAGCTATTTCGATTGTAGATGATCAATTTAGAATGCCTACTTTAGCCGAAGACCTAGCATCTGCCTGCATTTCGGCTGGAATGAAAAAAGCACAAGGCGCATACAATGTTTCGGGCAAAGACTATATGAGCATATTCGAACTGGTGAATCGAATTGCAGATTATTATCAACTATCAAAAGAAAATATCAAAAGTATTTCTTCCAACACCTTAAATCAAGCAGCTAAAAGGCCGCCCAGAACTGGTTTTATATTAGCTAAGGCAATCAAAGAATTAGATTACCAACCCCATTCTTTCGAAGAAGGCTTAGCCCTCATTCAAAAACAATTAGACGAAAAAAGTGTTTAACTAAAAAATAATATATAGAAATTATGGCTTTAACAATTGGACAAGCAGCTCCTGCTTTTAAATTATTCAACTCAGAAAAAGAAGAAGTTTCGCTGAGTAGTTTCCTTGGTAAAAAAGTGATCATTCATTTTTTCCCACAAGCATTTACCGGTGTATGTACTACACAATTATGTACTATGCGCGATAACTTAAATTACTATACCGACTTAAACGCAGTAGTATTAGGCATCTCGGTAGACTCTGTATTTACTTTAGAAAAATTCAAAGCAGAGCAAAATTACAATTTCAGTTTATTATCAGACTTTAATAAAGAGGTTTCTAAGGCATATGATGCTTTATACGAAAACTGGATTTTGAATATGAACGGTGTAGCTAAAAGAGCTGCTTTTGTAATTGATTCAAACGGATTAGTTCAATATGCAGAGGTTTTAGAAAGCGCTGGTGAATTGCCAAATTTCGAAGCCATTAAAGCTTGTGTTGCTCATATTGCCTAAATTTTAGGCTTTTTTGATAAAAATTTCCTTGAAATTAGATTTGGTTGGTTATATTTGCAACCCGAAGGATAGGTATACCCTACCGTAGGAAATGCATTTGTAGCTCAATTGGATAGAGCATCTCACTACGGATGAGAAGGTTTGGGGTTCGAATCCCTACAAGTGCACTTTAAAGCTCTTCTTCACAGAAGGGCTTTTTTTATGCTTTAAATTTTAATTATATTATTTGAAAATGGTTCCATCAAAAGAAGTTAGTTTATACATTGCTACGTTCCCTAAAGCAACGCAGGCACTCTTAAAAGAATTAAGGGAAACTATAACCATAACAATTCCAAATGCAACAGAAGTTATGAGTTATGGGATGCCAGCCTACAAGCAACACGGGGTCTTAGTCTATTTTGCAGCTTACCAAAACCACATTGGATTTTACCCTACCTCAAATGGGATTAAACAATTTGAAAGCGAATTTGGAAAATATAAATATAGTAAAGGAGCCGTTCAATTTCCACTAGATGAAAAATTACCAATCAAATTGATTATTAAAATGGTTAAATTTAGAGCTAAAGAAGACCTAGCTAAATTTAAGTTAAAGCAAAAAAGTGGAAAGTAACCTATACCAAAACATTTCAGAATTAGCTAGAGGGACTTACGAGAACTGCAAATTTAA
>JAURMH010000053.1 GCA_030830805.1 Bacteroidota bacterium | reverse complement strand
TTAAATAAGCTTTTTCTGCATTACTCTTTTTATTCAGGTTATCATAAGTAGCACCTAATGCAAAATAAAGCGTTTTATTAGTAGAATCTGCCGCTGCAGCCGCTTCCATTTTATCAATCATTAATTTGCTTTGCCCTCTAGACATATAAACGTTTAGTTCGTCTATAGTTAAAGCATTATAGGTAGGATAAGCGGCTCTACCCAATGAAATGTATTCCATGCCTTTTGTGGTATCTTTTTCGGCGAAGTACACTCCTGCTAAAGATCTATAAATCTCTGGTTCAGGGTATTTTAAAGTGATTAATCTGTCTAATAATTCCTTTTGCTTAGCCACTAATTTTGCATTTTGTGCGGCAATTGCTGCATTATAAATCAAACCAGTGTCTATTTTATTGTAATATTTCTCTCCAATAGCAACAGCAGTTTCAAAATTAAAGGTTGCAGATGCGAAGTCCTTATCCTTATAATTTCCTATACCATTATTAGCAAATCGATTTTGCACATACTTTAACCTATTATAGATATCGTTAGTATATTGCTTTTTAAGGTCTAATTCTAGCGCTTTTGTATATGCTTCGTAGGTTTTAACGAGCGCGTCTGGATCTAATCTATAAATCAAGGTATCTTGACTTTCCATAATATCCATATAAATATTACCTCTATAATACCAAGTCTTTGGTTTAATAGCGGTTTCTTCATTTAAAGCGGCTTTGTCAATGGCTATTTTAGCTTTGGCATATTCTTTATTTCTTTGATAGTTGAACGCGTTTACTACTTCTGCATTCTGTCCAAAACTCTGGTAATAACCCATTATTCCCAAAGCCAATATGATTATTTTTTTCATAAAAGCGATATTATTCTTCGGTTTCTGTATCTGTACTTGAATCTGTATTGTCTTGATAGTCAGTATTATCAATTGGTTCATTTAATTCATTGCTTGAAGTATCAATATCTTCCCCAATGGCTAATTCTTCTTCTTTAACTTCTGCAATTTTAGCCAATGAAGCAATTTCATCGTCCTCGTTTAATTTGATCAACCTCACTCCTTGTGTGGCTCTTCCCATTACCCTTAAATCGGCTACTTCCATTCTAATGGTTAAACCAGATTTATTGATAATCATTAACTGGTCGGTTTCGTTTACTGCTTTAATACCAATTAGGTTACCTGTTTTATCGGTAATGTTGATGGTTTTAACACCTTTACCACCTCTATTAGTTACTCTATAATCGTCTATATCAGAGCGTTTTCCGTATCCTTTCTCAGAAACTACTAGCACTGTTGTAGCTGGGTCATTGATGCCAATCATACCAATTACTTCGTCGGTTGAACCGCCTAAAGTAATACCACGCACACCGGCAGCAGTTCTACCCATAGGACGAACCGTACTTTCGTTGAATCTAATTGCTCTTCCCGATTTCAATGCCATTACAATTTCGGCTTGACCATTAGTTAATAAAACTTCTAATAATTGATCGCCTTCATTGATAGTTATCGCATTGATACCAGTTACCCTTGGATTAGAGTATGCATCTAATAATGTTTTCTTAATGGTACCATTTTTAGTACACATAATGATGTAATTATTAGCTAGATACTCCTCGTCAGTTAAATTATCAACATTGATAAATGCTTTTACTTTATCTTCTTTAGAAATGTTAATTAAGTTCTGAATCGCTCTTCCTTTAGAAGTTCTGGTTCCTTCCGGAATTTCGTAAACCTTTAACCAATGACAACGACCTTGTTCTGTAAAGAATAATAGGTAATTGTGCGTAGAAGCAATAAATAAGTGTTCTATAAAGTCTTCATCGCGAGAATTACTTCCCATAGAGCCTTTTCCACCTCTTCCTTGCACTCTATATTCTGATAAAGCGGTTCTCTTAATATAACCAGCATGAGAAACAGTAATCACCACTTCTTCATTCTCGATCATATCTTCCATACGGAAGGTACCACCAGCATACACGATTTCGGTTCTTCTTTCATCACCATACTTATCGCGCATTTCGGCTAATTCGTCTTTGATGATTTGCATACGCACACCTTCATCTTCTAAAATATTCTTTAAGAAAGCGATTAATTTCATTAACTCATCGAATTCCGCTTTGATCTTATCTCGCTCTAAACCAGTAAGTACTCTTAGACGCATCTCAAGTATCGCTTTAGCTTGAATTTCGGATAAACCGAATTTCTCCATTAAGCCATCTTTTGCTTCTTCTGGTGTTTTAGAGTTTCTGATTAAACTGATTACTTCATCTAAATGATCTAATGCAATTAATAAGCCTTCTAAGATATGTGCTCTTTTTTCAGCTTCGTCTAATTCGTATTTAGTACGACGAACAACCACCTCGTGACGGTGTTCAACGAAATGTTGAATAAGCTCTTTTAAGCTCAATAACATTGGACGACCCTTTACTAATGCGATATTATTAAATGAAAATGAAGTTTGTAGGGCTGTGTACTTAAACAAATTGTTTAATACAACTCCTGCGTTTGCATCTCTCTTAATTTCGTATACAATCCGCATTCCTTCTCTGTCAGATTCGTCTCGGATATCCGAAATTCCTTCAATTTTTTTCTCGTTCACCAATTCAGCGGTACGCTCAATCATGTTCGCTTTATTCACTTGATATGGAATTTCGGTTACGATGATTCTTTCTCTATCGTGACCAACAGTTTCGATTTCTGCTTTTCCACGCATAATAATGCGTCCTCTTCCAGATTCGTAACCTTCCTTTACGCCATCGTATCCATAAATGATACCACCTGTAGGGAAATCGGGTGCTTTAACGAATTTCATTAATTCGTCGATGGTAATGTCTTTATTATCGATGTAAGCAACTACCCCATCAATTACCTCTCTAAGGTTATGTGGCGCCATATTGGTTGCCATACCTACTGCAATACCAGAAGTACCGTTGATTAGTAAATTTGGAACCTTAGCCGGTAAAACGGTTGGCTCTTGAAGTGAGTCGTCAAAGTTAAATTGAAAGTCTACTGTATTTTTATTGATGTCGGCCAACATTTCGTCTGCGATTTTTTGCAAACGGGCTTCGGTATAACGCATTGCTGCAGGACTATCACCATCTACCGAACCAAAGTTTCCTTGACCGTCGACCATTGGATATCGTAATGACCATTCTTGAGCCATACGCACCATAGTATCGTAAACGGATGAGTCACCGTGTGGATGATACTTACCCAAAACTTCCCCGACAATTCTAGCTGATTTTTTAAATGGTTTACCACTGGTTACTCCCAAATCTAACATACCGAATAAAACCCTACGGTGAACTGGTTTAAAACCGTCTCTTACATCTGGTAAAGCTCTTGAAACAATAACCGACATCGAATAATCGATGTAGGCTGATTTCATTTCCTCCTCAATATTAATTGGTATAATTCTCTCGTTCTCTGCCATTCTTTTTGTTAATAATTTTGAATGGCTAATATACGAAAAATAGCCCTGAATTAGGTAGGGTTTTGGAATAATTTTACGATAAATTTATCCATATTTTTATCCACATTTTTGAAGAAAAAAAGGCAATTATTTTTCGATATAATCTAAATCTTTTCCAAATGTTTCTTTGATCTGAAATATCGCAAAAAGAGCAATTCCAATACTAATAAGGCCTACTAAATAGGCTGCATTAATGGCTCCCATCGTTTGTTTCGCAAATGCAAATCCTAAAGTTAAAGGAACAACAGCTGCTCTTACAAAATTCGGAACAGTAGTGGTCACTGTCGACCTAATATTCGTTCCGAATTGTTCGGATGCAATAGTGACAAATAATGCCCAATATCCAGCGCTAAAACCTAACACAAAAGCAATTTGATAAAGTGCTGCCGCATTACTTAAACCACTGTATAAAAACCAGGTACTACTGAGCAATATCATAATCAAAAAAAGGAAGACAACATTTTTTCTTGATCGAAGAATTTGGCTTAAAACACCGCTGGCTATATCGCCAATGGCCGTGCCTAAATAACAATACAAAATGCCTTTTCCTACACTTATTGGCTCTGTAATCCCTATTTCTTTAGCAATTTCGGGCGAAAAGGTGATCAAAATGCCAACCACAAACCAAACAGTTAAACAATCTAGAATACAGTTTAAATAATTTAAAAACCGGGTTCTATTGTTAAAAAGTATTTTGAAATCGGCCAATTGATGTGCTTCTTTTTTGGC
>JAURMH010000052.1 GCA_030830805.1 Bacteroidota bacterium | reverse complement strand
GATTTTCCAAATCCATGGAAAATTAAAACACCTAAAGGCGAAATTAAAATGATGTCTGCCATGCTAGATGGCGCGGTGTTTCCGGGCACGCAAGGTGGACCATTAGAACATGTGATTGCAGCTAAAGCCATTGCCTTTGGCGAAGCGTTGAGCGAAGGATATTTCAAATATATTTTACAAGTACAAAAAAATGCTAAAGCTATGGCCAAAGCATTTAATAAAAGAGGTTACGAAATTATTTCTGGTGGCACCGACAATCATTTAATGCTTATCGATTTGCGTAATAAAAATGTAACCGGTAAAGAAGCCGAAAATTCTTTGGTACTGGCAGATATCACTATCAATAAAAACATGGTACCATTCGATGATAAATCACCATTTGTAACTTCTGGATTCCGTGTAGGTACTTCGGCTATTTCTACGCGTGGCTTAAAAGAAAAACACATGGATCAAATTGTTGATTTTATTGACCGCGTGTTGATGAATAAAGACAATGAGAAAATGATTGCGAAAGTGAAAAAAGAAGTGAATGCTTGGATGAAGCAATTTCCTTTATACAAATAAAAAATTATTCGTAGCAACCAATCGTTGAGGGGTTGCTACGAATTTTTCCATCCATATCGAATAAAAAAGGAATCGCAGGGCCGCCATTTATTACTTGACCAAAGCCAATAGCAGGGCTAGTTTGCTTTAAATGATAATCTTCGTTTTCGTTAATTGCGAGTGTAATACTTGGGTTGGCAAACAAAGGATCTCTGTTCAAAATATTACTGTCTGTGTATTCGGTTTTACTGCTACGCATTAAGTTATTACTCAAAGTGTACATCGGTAATGCACCCGATTTAAAATCAATAAATAATTCGTCTCGCAAATTTCCCCACATAATATTATTGAGCAATCTGAATTTTAAATTTCCAATATAAACCTGCGAATTGTATTTTAAATAATCGGTAAGCGTTACACCCGAAGTTTGTCTATTGGTAAAGTTGTTGGTTTGCGCAAAAGTATTGTGTACCATGTCGTAGTCGCCGCCCAATTGCACAAAAAAAGCATATTGTCCACAAGCAAAAACCAAATTGTTATAGGCATTTATTTTAGCACTGATACCAAAAATACCCGTAACCATGCTGTATTTAATAATCGAATTTTCGATTTGCAAAGTAGGCTGCACACCATACAGCGGGTAGGTTCCAACCACTACGCCATACACTGCATTTTTAATGGTGGTATAAGAAATTTTATTGTTTACACTGCCTGGTAAAAATTGCACGCAACTCCATTGCCCCGGCTCATTATAATATTCACTTTCTCTGCGGTCGCCTTGTAAAGTAATGGAATCTGTTTGGCTGCCATTCATTTCGATGGTGCCTTTGGCATACATCACCGCATTTTGGTGTAAATAAATTCTAACCCCTGGCTCAATGGTTAATTTACTTAAGCTGTCTACTAAAATGCCACCATAAATTACATAAGGTAAATCGTTGGCCCAAGTAATGTTTCCAGTTAATATACTATCGGAATAAAAATGTGCATTTTGTCCATACGATACTAATTGCACTTGTGCTTTTTGCTCGTTATAAGTAAACTGAATAGAATCTTCAATTAAGAAGGGACGCTCGGCTGCATTGGCTTTGAGCGTAACTTCCACAAAAACAAAAGCAGAATCGTTACCTTTTATTTCTAGGTCGGTAATATTGTTTCCTGCAATGCCGTCGGCGTTTAAACGGTAAGTCGCAAAATCATTTTCGTTGGTTAAATGAATATTCGAAATATTGATGGCGTTTTTATTTTTATTGTAAATCACAAAGCGTTTGGTTACGCTTCCTACTGTTGTAAAAACGGTATCAAATAAAACGGTGTCTTTAGAAAAAGTAATTTTAGCCGAAGGATCGGTGGTGATAAGCTGCTCTGGCTTACAAGCAAAAAATAAAATCGCCAGTAATAAAAAAGAAAGAAATTTGGTTGTTTTATTCATTGCTCAAATATAATTTTTTTGGGTGGATGCCGCGGCAATTACCCTTAAGCTTTTTAAATCTTTATTCATTAAATTAATTCCTGGCTTGCTACCTATTTTAAACGCACCCAATTGATCGCTCAATCCTAAAAATGCTGCACCATTGAGTGTAGCCCATTGTAATAGTTCGGCCATTGGTATTTGCGGGTAAGCTGCCCGAATGGTATTTATTTCGGATAACATAGACAAGCTATGGTTCGAGGCTAAACTATCGGTACCCAAACAAATATTTGCGCCAGCTGCTTGTAAGAACGAAATATCGGGTAATTTATTTTCGATGAATAGATTGGCATTGGCACATATCACATAATATATTTCGTTGCCCGATTGCTTGACGAGTTCCATATCTGCGGGCGACATGAAAGTATTGTGGACCAATCCCAATTTTTGCGATTGAAATTTTTGAATGTAAGATGCTAGTGAAGAATCGAATCCAGCTTCGAAATGCGAAATATCGATACCGAATTTTTCGTATAAACGCGTAAAATCTCCGCTGGCCGTTTGCATAAAAATATTTTCTGCCGCTGATTCTTGGTTATGAATACTGATGATTTGATTATTGGCTAATGCTGCAATCGCCTGCAT
>JAURMH010000051.1 GCA_030830805.1 Bacteroidota bacterium | reverse complement strand
GCTTGCGGGCCAATGGGAACATATCTTTCTTTATCGCCTTTACCGGTTACTTTTAAAAAATCTATGTTCAATTGTAAATTAGAAATTTGCAAATTGATTAATTCAGAAACACGCAAACCACAAGCATATAATGTTTCTAGCATAGCCTTGTTTCTGGTGCCTTCTGGCGTGCTTAAATCGATTGCATCTATCAGAGTATTGATTTCGTCAATAGAGAGCGTATCGGGGAGCTTTCGACCTATTTTTGGCGCTTCTACTAAACTTGCAGGGTCTACTAAAATAAGGTCTTCTAAGTTCAAGAATTTATAAAAAGCTTTAATTCCTGATAAAATACGCGATTGCGAACTGGCTGTCATGCCCAATTGGTTAATCCATACCAAAAAATCTTTTATATCTTTGCTAGTAACAGCAAGTGGGCTCATTTTTTGTTGGTTCAATTCGAAATATTGCGCAAGTTTATCTAAATCATGAAGATAAGCGCTAATAGAATTAACAGACAGAGATCGCTCTAATTGCAAATACGATTTAAAACTTTTTTTAGCAGAATTCCAATCCATAATTTATGAAAATTTGCATCATCAACGGACCAAATTTAAATCTTCTTGGTAAAAGAGAAACCACAATATACGGAGAAAAACCATTTGAAGAATATTATGAACAAATTAAAAAAGATTTTCCAAGCATCGAATTCGACTATTATCAAAGTAATGTGGAAGGCGAATTAATTAATAAAATACAAGAAGTTGGTTTCCGTGTTGATGGAATTATATTGAATGCAGGCGGTTATACGCATACTTCGGTGGCTTTAGCAGATACCATTTCGGCTATCGAAAGTCCGGTAATCGAAGTGCATATCAGTAATATTTATGCAAGAGAAGCTTATCGCCACGAATCTTTAACAGCCAAAAAATGCCTCGGTATTATTGCAGGATTTGGATTTAAAAGTTACTCTTTAGCCATTAATTATTTATTATCTGAAAAAATTTCTGACTGATAAATCGCTAAACTTTCGCTTTTTTAATATATAATAATCGTAAACAATACTTCTTTTGTATTGTCCTGTTTTATTGCTTTTCTTAAATAATTTCAACAAATCTTTTCTCTTATTTACACAAGTGCGTTGGTTCATTAAAAAAGCATAGTGGGCTCTATTAATGGCAAAAGCATGTTTAAATTTTCCAGTTAATAAAAACTTAAGCATCGCCACTAAATCTAGTACATGACGAATCAATAACAAGCCAAATGCGGTATGTAATGGTAGGTTCTTTCTTAATGTATATAGGCTATTCCTGAAATTTAGATAAGTTTTTTCAGGGTTGGTTTCGCTCAAGGTGCCGCCACCTAAATGGTATACCGTAGACTCATTACAAGCCATAATTTTATATCCCATATTTTTTAATCGCCAACACAAATCAATTTCTTCCATATGGGCAAAATAATCTTTGTCAAATCCGCCAGCTAATTTGAATAAATCGGCTCTTACAAAAAATGCAGCACCCGATGCCCAAAAAATTTCTTCATTAGCGTTGTACTGGCCTGTATCGTTTTCAAGGGTTTCAAATATTCGGCCTTTACAAAAAGGATAGCCTAATAAATCCATATAACCGCCTGCAGCTCCTGCATATTCAAAGCTTTCGGGCGTTCGATAACTCAAAATTTTAGGTTGACAAACTGCAATTTTAGCGTCGTTTTCCATTAATTGAATAACAGGATTTATCCAGTTTTCGGTAACTGCTACATCCGAATTCAACAGCACAAAATAATCGTAATTTAAATTGGCTAATGCTAAATTATAACCAGCTGCAAAACCTAAATTTGCTTGATTTTTTATGGTAATAACAGCTGGGTAATGTGTTTGAGTCCAAGCAATAGATTCGTCTGTAGAAGCATTATCTGCTAATATAATAGCCGTTGAAGCAGGGGTATGCGCCACAACAGATGGTAAAAATTCGCTCAGTAATTTTTGACCATTCCAATTTAATATGACAACTGCAACACTGGGTTTCTGCTTCATTATAACTGGAATTTTTGTTTGTTTTCTGTCGATGGTTTGTGTTTCCATCGCCTATGAGACCATAACCAATCTGCAGGTTTTGCTAATATAATAGATTCTAAATAGCGAACATGTTTTTCGGTAATTTCATATAAATCGGTTTCTTTTGGATTTTCACAAATAGGTACCATTTCCATTTCGTAAAAACCTCTTTTAATACGATTCACTTTTAAAAATAAAATAGTAGCATCAAATTGTTTCGCTAATTTTTCTGTTCCTAAAAATACAGCAGTTGGCTGATTTAAAAAAGTTGTCCAATAAGCTGCATCCGTATCAACAGGTGTTTGGTCCGAAATTATTCCTAAGGTATAAGCCTCATTTCTTTTAGCAATAAGGGTTCTAGCCACATCGTTCATGGCTACAGGTTGCATGCCAAACCTCGATCTAAAGTCGAAATAATATTGATCAAAATAAGGATTAGTTAAAGGTTTATAAATACCAATAGATTTACCTGGATACATGATACACCAGGCTAGGGCAGGCCATTCCCAATTTACATAATGACCTTGCATAGCAAAAATCTTTTTGTTTTTAGCATAAAGTTCTGCTACATATTCTTTATTTACCAATCTCACTCTTTCTTTTATTTCTTGCTCGGTAATATGGGTAGACTTAACCGTTTCGATAATGGTATCGCATAAATTACGGTAAAAGTCGCGCTCAATTTGGAGCAATTCTTGCGCATTTTTATTCGGAAAAGATTGCGCTAAGTTTAACCTAACTACCCTTTTACGATAGCCCAAAACCTTATAAACTAATATGTACAGGCAATCAGAAAAGAAATACAATACCCCAAATGGCAATCTAGCAATGGCATTTAAAAGCAGTATGGTAAATTTTGAAAGCAATTTAGTCATTGTAATCAGCATCTAATTTATCTCCAAAAGTATCATCCGATTCTGGATCAACTTCGTCTGGATTATTTTTCATAGTCCTCGATAAAATTTTATATTTCCATTGTGGATCGTAACGCTCACCAAACATATCGGAATGCAATAGAACCATTTCGTTTTTCAAATTATCTGGACTAAAAAACACAAATCTTTTATTGCTAAAGGTGCCTATTTTATAAAATCTCCAGATTTCATATGGAAAAGCCCTCACATTCATATCGCTTGTTCTCACTACATTAGGAGCGCCATACTTTAAATATATATACCCTCTATCGGTATCATAACCTTTATTTATTTTTGAACCATAAGAATTATTAACCTTTTGAACTTCTAATTCGTAATTAGACCAAGCATTTGCAGCTTCAGCAGGATTTCTTTTAGTCCAGAAATACACTAAGAATTGCTTCATTTGATTCAATTCTAAATTAGCTAATAAGGTTTTTTCGTATGCGAGTTCGTT
>JAURMH010000050.1 GCA_030830805.1 Bacteroidota bacterium | reverse complement strand
TTAAACGCGCTTCTTTACACAATGCAGATCAAATTGAAAAATTAGATTTATACGAAGGTGATGTAGTGAAAGTAGAAAAAGGCGGCGAAATTATTCCTAAAATTATTGAAGTGAATAAAAGTAAACGCGATTTATTTGCGCAGAAAATTACTTATATCACCGAATGCCCAGAATGCCATACCCCGCTTATTCGCAAGGCAGGGGAAGCGCATCATTACTGCCCGAACGAACTAGGCTGCAGCCCACAAGTAATTGGAAAAATGCAGCACTTTACCGCTCGAAAAGCAATGAACATTGATAGCCTAGGCGACGAAACCATTGAACAATTATTTAGGGCAGGATTAATTTTAACCATTGCAGATATTTACGAATTAAAAAATAAAAGAGCAGCCATGCTGGCACTCGATCGCTTTGCAGAAAAATCGGTCGATAATATTATTGCTGGAATAGAAAGCTCGAAAAAAAATGCCTTCGAAAAAGTTTTATTTGGTTTAGGTATTCGTTATGTTGGCGAAACAGTAGCTAAAAAACTAGCCGCTCATTTCCGCACAATAGATGCCTTGATTCAAGCAGATTTCGAAAGCCTTATTCTAGTGGATGAAATTGGCGAACGCATTGCAGAAAGTGTATTGCAATATTTTAGCAATCCAGCCCAAGTGCAACAAATCAATAAACTCAAGCATGCTGGATTAAATTTTGAAAGCAGTAGCATTGAAAAAATCGTGGAGGGAGCGAGTTTAAAAGGATTGAGCTTTGTAATTTCTGGCGTATTTAGTACTTTTTCGAGAGAAGAATTAAAAGAAAAAATTGAAGCCAATGGCGGTAAAATAAGCAGTAGCATTTCTAGTAAATTAAACTATTTAGTGGCTGGCGATAATATGGGGCCTAGTAAACTTCAAAAAGCAACCGAATTAGGCATTAAAATCATTTCCGACGAAGAACTCTTCACATTAATAAAAAACTTACCTTTGTAAGAGCACATGAAAAAACTATATCGCCAAATCAGTCATTTTTTTGCACGCAGAACGCTAAAGCGTAATTTGCTGAACAGACTTGTACCCCGCGAAACAGTGATGTTTAGTGATGCCCATACCATAGGCGTTCTGTTTGCTGCGCATAACCAAAGTGATATCGATACCGCGCATCAATATATTCAAGATTTAGAAAAAAAAGGCAAACAAGTAAGTTATATTGGCCTAATTGACATTAAAGATTACAAGAAAAATCATAAAGACACGAGCATCAATCCTAATTATATCTTTGCAAACGATTTTGATTTTTTTCATAGACCAAAATTGGCTGCTATTAGAAGTTTTTACAAACAGCATTTTGATATGCTGATTAGTTTAAATTATAGCAATCAATTTAGTTTGAATTATATCTCTTCTTTATCAAGCGCAAAATTGCGCATTGGAAAATTCAACACCAACGCCATTGCCGCCTTCGACTTTATGATTGATGACAAAGGCGATCAAATGCATACTTTCATAGATCAATTAAACCATTACCTTCAACAATTAAAAAAATGATTTCAAAATTAATAGGTACCGGTGTGGCAATGGTTACGCCATTTCACAAAGATGGCAGCATCGATTTTAAAAGCTACCAAAAACTCATTAATAGCTTAATTGCAAATAAAGTAGATTACCTAGTGCCGATGGGTACAACGGGCGAATCTGTTGCTTTGTCTAAAGAAGAGAAAAAAGAAAACTTTGCATTTACTGCAAAAACAGTAGCTGGTAGAGTGCCTTTAGTAGCGGGTATTGGTGGCAATAACACTTTAGAAGTAATTGAAACTTTAAAATCTTTTGATAAAAAAGGATACACTGCTATTTTATCTGTTGCACCGTATTACAACAAGCCCAATCAAGAAGGCATTGTTAAACATTACCAAATGGTAGCTAAAAATGCACCGCTTCCTGTTATTTTATATAATGTACCTGGCAGAACAGGTACTAACATGAGTGTCGAAACAACTTTGCGTTTAGCAAAAGAAAAAAATATTGCGGGTATTAAAGAGGCCTCGGGTAATATGGACCAAATTATGAGCATTCTTAAACATAAGCCCAATGAGTTTATGGTTATTTCTGGCGACGATGCCCTTACCCTACCCCTGATTGCTTTAGGTGCGCATGGCGTAATTTCTGTTGTAGCTAATGCTTGGCCTAAAGATTATGCGCAAATGGTTCGCCTTGCGCTTAAAGGTGATTTTGAAAAAGCCAGAAAGCTTCATTTCAAATTAACCGATATTATTAATTTACTTTTTGTAGATGGCAGCCCAGGTGGTATTAAAGCTGCTTTAAAAATGAAAGGTATTTGCGAAGATTATGTGCGTTTACCGCTTGCCAATGTAAACGATTCGGTTTATAAAAAAATAAAAGAGGCCATAGCCAAATATTAATAAAGCAAAAAATGACAGGTCCAATAGGGGTATTTGATTCGGGTTATGGTGGTTTAACCGTATTAAAAGAAATTAAGGCCAAATTACCACAATACGATTTTATCTATTTAGGGGATAATGCACGCGCACCTTATGGCACCCGATCTTTTGAAACAATTTATCAATATACCCTTGCTTGTGTAAGCCAGTTATTTGAAATGGGCTGCCCTTTGGTAATTATTGCCTGTAATACTTCATCTGCAAGAGCCCTTCGAACCATTCAACAAAAAGATTTACCAAAATTATTTCCAGATAAACGCGTATTGGGTATTATTAGACCTACTGCAGAAATAATTGCAGACTATACAAAAACAAATTGCGTTGGTATTTTAGGAACCAATGGAACCATTGCTTCCGAATCTTATGTTTTAGAAATCAAACGCTTTCATCCACATATTGATGTGATACAACATGCTTGTCCAATGTGGGTGCCACTCATTGAAAACAATACTTATTTAAATGAAGGAGCAAAATATTTTATTCAGCAAGATATTGAAGCTTTATTAAAAAAATCTGATCAGATAGATACTATACTATTGGCATGCACGCATTACCCTTTATTAATGCCTATTATTAGGGAACTTACGCCTAGCCATATAAACATATTACCGCAAGGGCCTATTGTGGCAGAGAGCCTTGTAGACTATTTAAATAGGCATCCAGAAATAAATTCAAGATGTGTAAAAAATACACATATCGATTTTTATACAACAGACGATGTTGAAAATTTCAATCAACACGCAACGGTGTTTTATGGCCAAGCCATTCAATCAAAACACCTCGAAATAAAATCTTTATAATTCCATTAAATTTAAAGCAAAAAAAAATCCTACTTGATTTAAGTAGGATTTTTTTATAGAAATTAAGTTGGGCTTATTTAGCTTCGCTGTTTTTTCTTTCTTGAACTTCTAAACGAATAGCTTGAGCTAAGTTTTTAAGATCTTGCATACCTTTTCTAACACGCGTACCTGCCGCACTGTTACCTTTGTTGTAAAATTTGTCAGCATCGCCTTCTAGGTCAGCTACCATTTTCTTAAAGTCATTGAATCTTTTCATGTGGAAAACTCCTTTTTTAAATTTTTGGTTCTACAATAATTGTTTTGTCTTTTACTAATATAAAGGCTTTTTAACAAATAACAAAGCCTATTTGAATTATTATTA
>JAURMH010000049.1 GCA_030830805.1 Bacteroidota bacterium | reverse complement strand
TAATTCTTCTGGATTAATTCCCAATTCTTCTTTAATTAATATTTGGTGTGCAAGCGTTTTATCTTGCATAATTTCGTTAGCCATTTCTTTAGCTTGTGCCTCAGGAATTCCTTTAGCCATATAAATCAAAGCCAATTCTCTTTTTTCACCTTCCGGATTATTTTCTAATTCATCCATCTCTAATTCCATTTGATTTTCGTAAAGTTCTTGTGAGCTTTTTACCGAAATCCATTCGCCTAAAGACATAGATAATGCACCAGCTAGTAATCCTGCGATACCTGCTAATGCTACACCAACTTGGCTTGCGCTTGCACCAGCCACACCCATTACTAAACTAAAATTAGACACTAAGCCATCGTTACCACCTAAAACAGCCGCTCTTAATGCATTACCACCAACCGATCGATGGCGACTTTCGAACTTTGCAACGGAACTACCTGTTGCCTCTTTTTCTTGCTCTAATAAGGTGCGTAATATTCTTACGTGGTTTGTTTCTGTGCCAGTTAATGGAATTTGCATGCTTCTTTTGGCATTTACTACTGCATTGGCTAAAACTTTTTCTGTATCCATTAGCACACCCAATACATAATCGTAGCTAAAAGTTTTACCAATAAAATTTAATGCTTTGGCTCTAAACGAAGGACCAGGAAGTGTTACAGGCCTTTGACTATCTAATTGCTCTAAAAAAGCAATGGCATGTCCTGCCTCTATTTCACTCATTTGTTTGAAGACATTTGCAACGGCTACATCAGATTCGTTGGCCGCAAGTTTTGCATATAAATAACTTGCATCTACTTCGGTTTGTATACTAGAATTCTTTATCATCTTTTTTAGCTAAAAATTTCAATCTCCTACGTACTAGGTCAAAGCTATCATTTAATAAGCTCTTTTGCTATGTTCTTCCTAATTATTGATTAAAAACACTTTGTGCGGGTAAAGCTATGTTATCAAAATTAAATAAAGCTGCGTTTTCCCAAGGAGAACCAGTGGTAGACTGTGGGCCTTTAAATGCAACTAGTTCGGCTCCCCAGTAGCAAAAACCAATGCCTTTTGGAACACTCGAAATCACTTCTTTTATTTTAAATAAAAAATCTTTTTGTCCCAAAGCAGAAGCTGGATAGGCAGGTAAAATAAGATCGCTATCTGAGCCAAAAATATTATTGGTCCAATCGTTGTAACCTAGTGTAAATGGATAAGCTACTTCTGCAATAAGAATGTCTTTTTGAAAATTAGCCGCAATATTATTTAAGTTAGCATTTAACATAGCAATGTTTTTTCCATGCCATTTTGGATAATAAGAAATACCCACAATATCGTAACTAATGGACGAAACTTTTTGAAAAAAATCATTTGCATTTTCGTATCCTGCATAATGGATAATTATTTTACAATTAGGGTCATTTTTTCTAATCACCTTACTTGCGGTATCTAATATCCCCAAAAATTGTAGTTGATAATTTGTATGTGCCAATGGCCAAAGCAAACCCGAATTTATTTCGTTTCCAATTTGAATATAATCAGGATGAATGGCATTCATTATTTCTTGCGTGTATTGCGCTACGGAATCTTTTAAAGTAAAATAATTTAAATTCTGCCAAGCTGCTGGAATATTCTGTTGGCCTGGATCTGCCCACCAATCTGAATAATGGACCGTAATCCAAACTTTTAGGCCCATTGCTTTAATTCTTTTAGCAAATGACGAAACCTCTTTTAGGTCGCAATGCTTACTGCTAGGAGTATGCCATAATCTAAGCCGAATAGTATTGCAACCATTTTGTTGTAATATTTGCAGTGCACTTAAGGACACATCTTGTTCGGTATAAAATTTCGTTTTCTCTGCTTCAATTTCTGGTAATGCAGAGCAGTCTGCTCCCTTGATAAAAAATTTGCTATTGGTATTTGGTAAATTTTCTTCGGTACAAGAAAGCAGAAGTAACAGTATTACAACCCAAAATAATTTAGGATTCATTAATTTTTTTCAATTACAAAAGTCAAATACTTTTTTTCTTTTAAAAATTTCTCTGGGTTGATGGCTGCAAATTCTTTCTGCATTTTTTTATCAATGCCATTACGCAAGTCTTGAGTTAAATAATATAACCACCCTTTTTTATATCTCAGTTTTTCGAACGCAAAATGCTTAAGCGGAATTAGAAACCTTTCGGCATACATATTGATCCATTTAATAGTAGGCAATGCATTTAAGGTAATATCTTGGAAGTAGCTGATTTTCCAACCTTTTGCGGCAATTTTTCCTTTAAAAGTTTCTAAGATTTGACCAGATTTTTCAATACCAGAAGTGTCGTGTCTAAAATAATCGACAATAATCCATTGGCCATTAGCAGTAAGTAAATGATCAACATGTGCAATGGCAGTATCTAAGTCGATGTATTGTAAAGATTCTGAATTAATAATAGTATCGTATTTATTTGTTGATTGAAAATCTTCAAACTTAGTATGGTAACATTTAACCCCATTATATTTTTGGTCAATGTGATTTTTCTGATTGATATTAGGGGTTAAGGCTTCAACTTTTAAATTTTCTGCCGCTAACATGCCAGATAAACCACCCATACCACATCCTACATCTAAAATTAATCCATCTTTATTTTTAATTAAATCGATGATATTCTGTGCATATTTAATTTGTGCATCTTCAATAGCTTTAAGCGAAATATCTTCTGCAGCAATATCAATGTTTTCAAAATAACCGTAGTGCAACATATCACTTTTTAACACCTTACTATATAAGTATAATTCTAAATCGTAGGTTGATTTATCGAATTTTGCATTCGCTTGGTGAAACTGATAGGCTTTAATCCATTGCAATGGATTCAGGATGTTCAATAAGGACTTTTTCATTTTTTAAATTTACAACCTACAAAATAGTAATAAATTAAAAATTTAACAATTAAGCGGCATTATAAGGTGTTAATGCATGCATTCTGAATTAATTGTTCATAAAACTGAATAATTAATTGGTAGTTATCGATGCCTACTTTTTCGTTAATGCCATGAATTCCTTTTAAAGCTGTTGCATCTAATTGAACAGGTAAAAAGCGATACCTATTTTCAGAAATACCAGTGTAGTGTTTTTGATCGGTTGCAGCAATCATTAAGGATGGTGCAACAATGGTATTATTGAAAACTTCTTTTATGGTTTTGCTAATGGCTTTGTATGCTTTATTGTCAATGGGAGAAATACTGGTTGCCGGACTAAAATCTTCACTAATACTAATTTCAATTCGATCATCGGCAATGGTGTTTTTTAAATAGTCCCGAACAGTTTTATCGTCATCTCCGGGTAATAATCTAAAGTTTATAGTGGCTTTAGCAATCATTGGTATAACATTTTCTTTCATTCCGCTTTGTAAAAGCGTAGCTGCCGAAGTGCTTGTAACTAGTGCATTTCCGGTATTGGTCACTTGGTATTTTTGGATAATTAATTTTTCAAATAACCATTGAATGGCAAAAGCCATTTTGTTTACAAAACTTAATTCGGGCCCAAGGTCGTTTATGAAAAATTGTACAGGCTCCGAAATTTTAGAAGGCATTGGATTGTTTTTTAATTTT
>JAURMH010000048.1 GCA_030830805.1 Bacteroidota bacterium | reverse complement strand
TAATTCTTCTTTCATTGCTACTCCTATTGTTGCTGGAGATTCCACTACTCTGATACCACATTCACGCATGATTTTCATTTTTGCTGCAGCGGTATCGTCTGCGCCACCAACAATAGCACCCGCATGCCCCATTCTTCTACCAGCTGGCGCAGTTTGTCCTGCAATAAAACCAACTACTGGTTTTGTACCATGGTTTTTAATCCATACAGCAGCTTCTGCTTCCATTCCACCACCAATTTCACCAATCATAATAATACCATCGGTTTCAGGGTCGTTCATTAATAACTCAACCGCTTCTTTGGTTGTAGTCCCAATAATTGGATCACCGCCAATACCAATTGCAGTAGATTGACCTAAACCTAACCTGGTAATTTGATCAACTGCCTCGTAAGTTAATGTTCCAGACTTAGAAACAATCCCTACTCTACCTGGTTGAAAAATAAATCCCGGCATAATGCCCACTTTTGCTTCGCCTGCAGTCATTACTCCTGGGCAGTTTGGACCAATTAATCGGCAATCTTTATCAGATAAATAAGCCTTTACCAAAATCATGTCTTTGGTTGGTATACCTTCTGTGATACAAATAATAACTTTAATGCCACCATTTGCTGCTTCCATAATTGCATCTGCTGCAAAAGCTGGAGGAACAAAAATGATAGAAACATTAGCACCAGTTTGTGCAACCGCATCTGCTACCGTATTAAAAACTGGTTTATCTAAATGGCTTGAACCACCTTTTCCGGGCGTAACACCACCTACTACATTGGTGCCATATGCTAACATTTGACCTGCGTGGAAGGTGCCTTCGCTACCTGTAAAACCTTGTACAATTACTTTGGAATTTTTATTGACTAAAACACTCATTGTTTTTTATGATAAATTATGCTGCAAAACTAATAAAATTTAAATAATCCAAACTATTGATTTCGATATTTTATATCCCCTTAGTGTTGAATTGCAAGGCAACCAATTTGCTATATATTCCGCCCATTTGAAGTAATTCTTGGTGATTGCCCATTTCTGCAATTTCACCCTTATCAATAACTAAAATTTTATCGGCATGCTGAATGGTAGATAATCGATGTGCAATCACAATACTGGTGCGTCCTAGCATAAGTTTTTTGATGGCAGTTTGAATCAGTAATTCTGTTTCGGTATCGACTGATGAAGTGGCTTCATCTAAAACCAAGATTTTAGGATTATAAACCAATGCCCTAATAAAAGAAATGAGTTGCCCTTGACCAACTGATAAAGTAGCACCGCGTTCCATTACATTGTAATCATAATTGCCTGGTAATTGCATGATAAAATCGTGGGCGCCAACTTCTTTAGCGGCAGCAATAACCTGCGCTCTAGATATCGCTTTATTTTTTAAGGTAATGTTTTCGTGAATGGTGTCGGAGAATAAAAAAACATCTTGTAAAATGGTAGCAATACTACTGCGTAAAAAAGATAACTCATAGGCTTCAATATTGATGCCGTCTAAGGTGATGCTTCCGGAATTGATATCGTAAAAACGATTTAATAAATTAATGATAGAAGATTTTCCTGCTCCTGTAGCCCCTACCAAGGCGAGCGTTGAGCCAGCGGGCAAATCAAAAGAAATATTTTTTAATACATAATTTGCCTCATTATAGGCAAAAGAAACGGAATGAAATGCGATGGCACCATTAAGCTTATCGGGTTGTAAAACGCCTTCGTTTTTAGTTTTTAAATCGGTGTCTAATACCTTAAAAATTCTTTCTGCACTCACCATTCCCATCTGTAACGTATTAAATTTATCTGCTAGTTCTCTTATAGGTCTGAATAACATATTTAGATACATAATAAAAGAAACAATTACGCCTAAGGAAACCGCATCTTGCATTACTTCTTTAGAACCATACCATACCAATATTCCTACCGATGTAGCAGACATTAATTCTACTACCGGAAAAAAAATAGAGTAATACCAAACTGATTTTATATGTGCCTCGCGATGACGAAGATTAATGGCTTCGAAATTTGCTTGCTCTTGTTTTTCGCGATGAAACAACTGAATGATTTTCATGCCCGATATGTGCTCTTGTAAAAAAGTATTGAGTTTGGCCACTTCTGTTCGCACTTCTTGAAAGGCAACTTTCGTTTTTTCTTTAAAAATATAAGTGGCAAGCAATAGAAAAGGAATGGTACTTAAACTAATTAACGTTAATCGCCAATCCACGTAAAGCATTACCGAAACCAATACCGCAATCTGTAATATATCTCCGATAATGACGAGTAGTCCTTCCGAAAAAATATCTGCAATGGTTTCTAAGTCGGATACACTTCGAGTAACTAAAGTACCAATGGGCGTATGATCGAAATAACTTAATTTTAAACTCAGTAAATGATTGACAATTTTTTTACGAAGATCTAAGATGGCCGATTGGCCTAGTAAATTTGTAAATAGCGTGTGGTAATATTGCACTAACATTTGTATAATTAAAACCAGCAACATGGCTAAAACCATCCAAATTAAAGCCAACAAATTTGCTTCAAAAATAAAATGATCGATGGTATATTGAACCATGTATGGTCTTACAGGAGCAATAACCGCAAGTACAATTGTTAAAAAGACAGCCTTGTAAAATACAATTTTATAAGGCTTCACAAATTGAAAAACCCTTGTTAATAATTTGGTGTTAACGATTTGTCCTGTTGCCATTTTCGGTTTTATTACAATTCGTTAGCTAAATATCCTATTGGATAATCTACAGATACTAATGCTAAACCATTTGCAGGAACTGATGTTCCGGCTTTTGAACGATTTCTGCTTTCAAAAATGTTTTGCAAATCGGCTAAATTAATGCGCCCAATTCCTACATCTAAAAGTGTTCCGACTATTGCACGCACCATGTTTCTTAAAAATCGATTGGCAGAAATTTTAAAAATAAACCCTTCTGTTGTTTGTTCCCAATAAGCATAATTAATTTTACAGATACTGGTACCTGAACCTGTATGCGCTTTGCTAAAACATTCAAAATCTTCGTGCTTGATCAATAAGGCTGCAGCTGCATTCATCAATTCGATGTCTGGTTTATTTTTAAAATGAAAGTAAAAACTCTGTGCATCTATAAATGGATTCTTAAAAAAATGCATCCGGTATTCGTAGCCGCGAGCAGTTGCATCAAATCGTGCATGTGCATCATCATGGACCAATACAAATCTTTTAGCCACAATATCTATGGGTAACATGCCATTTAAATTGGTAATTAAATTGGCGGTAATAGTTTTTGTAGTATCGAAATGCGCATAGAATTGACTTGCGTGCACGCCCGCATCTGTTCGGCCACAGCCCAATGTGTAGATAGGTTCCGACAACAAGGCAGTCAACTTTTGATCTAGCACTTCTTGCACAGTTATGGCGTTTGGCTGTAATTGCCAACCGTGATAGGCTGTACCCAAATAGGCTAATTCTAAAAAATAACGCATCTTATCTTATTCGATCTGCTGCCCTAACTTTTTCTTCGTCTTTGCGAATAGCCTTTGCAGCCATAGCTGTAAATAAGATTGCAACACTTGGCAAGGCAACACCTAAGCCCATGCGCACTTGTGTAATACCTGCTGCAGTAATTTGCTGTTGCAAAGAAGACAATAAATAAATGACAAAGGCAAATTGTGCAATGACTAGAATTCTTGCAATACCTACTTGCCTTTTTCTATTGTTAAATTGAAAAATGGTAAACAATAAAAAAAGCGAAAGTGCAGCAGCAATAAACATGCGCAAAAAATTAAATGTTTGTAATTCGTAAACTTGTGTGCTTACATTTTTTACATAACTACCTTGAATAGTAATTTTAGCATCTACTAATAGTGCATTGGTAATTTGTTGGTAGTGATAAATTGGCACAAAAAATAATACCATTAGCGCAACTGCTGCTAAGAATAAATAAAGTGTTTGAATTCGTTGTATCATGATGATTTAAAAAAGTAAAATTAAAGGAATTTGACGAAAAAACACGCCTAACAGTAATTTTATTAAACAAAAAAAGAGCAGGCTTTAAACCTGCTCTTTTATTATTAAAGCGAATGGATTACCATCTGCCGCCTCTTGAATCTTTGTCTTTGCGTTCTCTTCTTGGAGCGCCGCTCGAAGAATTCGAACCGCCTGTGCTTCCAGCGCTAGACGATCTTCTTTCTGAAGAATAGCCTCTGCTTTCGCCACCTCGGCTATCTGAACTTCTACCTTCGCCACCGCCGTAAGATCTGCGTTCGCCACCGCCGCCGCCACCATACGATTTGCGTTCGCCGCCACCGTAAGATCTGCGCTCGCCACCGCCGTAAGATCCTCTCGAACGACTTCTTCCTCTATCACCACCACCGCTATCTTGTGAAACTTCAATTCTTACATTTCTACCTTTAAAATCTACGCTCTTAAATGCTGCTTGTACTTGTTCTAATACTTCGTTTTCTACTTCAAAGAAAGAATACACTCCTTTAATATCAATTTTACCAACAAGGTCTCCTTTGATACCAGAAGTATTACATACAAAACCTAATAATTCACCTCTATTGAATTCATCAACAGAACCTAAATTAATAAATAAGCGAGTATGCGTACCACTTTTTGCACTTCCCATAGAATTTCTATCTGACGAACGATCATCTGCTTTCGCATTTAAATCTGGTGCATTGCGATAGTAATCTAAGAAACGATTAAACTCTAAAGAAGCAAATCTTTTGATAACATCTTCTTTTGATAAATCTGCTAACTCATCGTAAATGCGTTGCATATATTGATCAATTTGCTCATCGTTTACTTGTACATTATGCACACGGTGAACTAAAGAAAACAATTGTTTTTCACAAACATCAAAAGAAGTTGGCACTTCTGCTAAAGTAAATTTCGATCCAAGTTGTCTTTCAATTTGACGAATCTTACCAATGTCTCTTGAAGTAATAATTGCCAATGAAGTTCCTGTTTTTCCTGCTCTTGCAGTACGACCACTTCTGTGTGTGTAATTTTCGATTTCGTCTGGTAAAGAGAAATGTACTACGTGAGTTACATTGTCTACATCAATTCCTCTTGCGGCTACATCTGTTGCAACTAAAATTTGCAAAGACCTATCGCGGAATCTTTTCATTACCCTGTCGCGTTGTTGTTGCGATAAATCACCATGCAAAGAATCTGCATTGTATCCATCTTTCATCAACATCTCCGCAATTTCTTGCGTTTCAATTTTTGTTCTTGAAAAAACAATACCAAAAATATCAGGATTATAATCTACTAATCTTTTTAACGCTGCGTATTTGTCGCGAGGACGAACCACATAGTATTCGTGATTAATATTAACATTACCAGTGTTTTTTGCACCTACTGTTAATTCGAAAGGATTCTCCATGTAATTTTTGGCAATACGACGAACCTCTGCAGGCATCGTTGCCGAAAATAACCATGTAAATTTATCATCTGGAGTAGTTGATAAAATACTGTTGATGTCTTCTTGAAAACCCATGTTTAACATTTCATCGGCTTCATCTAAAACAACAGACTTTACTTCTGAAAAATTAACTGCTTTTCTATTGAGTACATCCAGCATTCTACCAGGAGTAGCCACCACAATGTGTGCGCCTCTCTTGATGTCTTTTAACTGAGTTACAATACTAGCACCTCCGTACACGGCAACAACATTTAAGTCGTCGAGGTATTTACCGTAATTTTTTAGATCGTTCGTAATTTGCAAACATAACTCACGCGTCGGGCATAATATTAATGCCTGCGGATGTTTACTTCGAAGATCTATCTGTTCTAACAGCGGGAGGCCAAATGCGGCAGTTTTCCCTGTTCCTGTTTGTGCCAGACCGACAAAGTCGCGATCCCCCTTTAATAAGACGGGAATGGATTGTTCTTGTATAGGCGTCGGCGAGACAAAGCCGATTTCTACAATTGCCTTTACAATTTTAGGACTGACACCCAATTGTTCAAATGGGTTCATTAAAATATAGTTTAAAGCGATCGCCTCTTGCGAAAGCCGCCGCAAAGATAGGCTTTTATTTGGCAAGTAGCAATAGTTTAGCAACTTATGTTTTAAAAAGCCCGAATAGATGCTTTAAAGCATTTAATTGAAGCTATTTAAAATCGTGTTAATTGATAAATTCGGTACTTAATTTGAATCGAGTAACCCTACCATTGCCCGCATCGCACACATATAGAATTTGATTATGATAAGCTACTGCAACTGGTCTGTTAAATTGTTTAGGGCCCAATCCGCTTCCTCCAAAAGAAACTTTGATGTATTTTTTTGCTGCATAACCTGGAGGCGGCTGAATGCCTTCCAATCCATTTAAAGAAAATAAATAAACAGAATCTTTGGCCGCATCAGCCACAAAAATAAAATTACTTCCATCACCTGCTATGGTCACTCCTACTGGCGAAGAAAATTTATCAGGTGAATATAAAAACCCACTTGCTTTAGCAGTGTCTTGTCCTGCAAGCGCCGTGTTTAAAGAATAACTCGAACCAAATTCGGAAGAAACAAAACTAATGTATTGTGTTTTGATAGTTGTTCCAGGATTAACAGAAGTAAATATAAAATCGCCACCTTGCTTTACAATTGGCGATTGTGGGCCTTTAGCAAGCGTGGTAATAGCAAATGGTTGTTTAAAATAATCGCTTATTAATCCTTGTGCTGTTTGCACATTTACAGTAGTCACAAATTTATCACGCGAATTAAAAACAAGTACGGCATCATCTGGCCCACCAATTTGTGTAGGCGAATTAGATGGCCCAGATCGAGTGATGTAATAATTATTATCGGCCATGATACTGATTGCATTAAAATGCGTAGCGGTATCAGAAGTGGTAAAACTTGTTTTAAAATAAAATGGATGAATGATTCTTTTAACAAGTCTAGCTTTTGCTAATCCATATCCATCGGATGAAGCTATTTCGTATCTGAATACTGCATCTAACTTAAATGTATTGCCATTGATTACTGTATCTATTGCACCTAAAGCCAATAGATTAAGGCTTCTATCCATTGCAACAGATTTTAATCCTGGAATACTTAAT
>JAURMH010000047.1 GCA_030830805.1 Bacteroidota bacterium | reverse complement strand
TTCATTCTCGTCCGATTCCTTTCCACGCAACTGAAAATTAACATGTGCAATGCCAATCTTGAATTTTGATGCCAGTAATAATTCGGCTAGCACAACAGAATCTATACCTGCACTAAAGGCAAGTAAAATTCGTTCTTCTGCGTGGAAGAGTTTTTGTTGGGCAATATGTTCTTGAAAAAGGGCAAGCATGGTCTTGTAAAAATAAGCAAAAAATAGGCTTTCTTCCGATTATATGCTTGATAATCCTTATTTTTACTGCATTGAAAAAGTTATTGACCATACTATTTGTTTTCTTAGCTATGCTTGCGCAGGCTCAAACACCAACGCGTGTAGAGGTCATCAATGCAGATGTATTAGAATTTGTAAAAACGGGTAACCAAACCATTCAAAAGCTCAAAGGCCATTGCGCATTTAAGCAAGACAATGTGTTATTGTACTGCGATTCGGCACTCAAAAACTCCGTAACCAATTCGGTCGATGCTTTTGGTCATGTGCATATTCAACAAGGAGATTCTTTAAATTTATACGGCGATTTTATTCATTACGATGGCGATCTTAAATTAGCTAAGCTATCATCGAATGTGCGCGTGCTGCACAACGACATGGTATTAACTACCGATGTGTTAAACTACGATACTAAAAATAGAATCGCTACTTATGTGCAAGGCGCTAAAATTACCAGTGGCGAAAATATTTTGCAAAGCAAGTTGGGTTATTATTATGTAAAAAATGCGGATGCGTTTTTTAAAAATCAAGTGGTATTAACTAATCCAAAATACACTATCACTTCCGATACTTTAAAATACAATACGACTTCTAAGGTCTGCACTTTTTTTGGTCCAACCGAAATTAAATCTACCGAAGATTATATTTATACCGAATTAGGAACTTATAATACGATTACCGATTTAGCGCAATTCACTAAAAAATCTTTTTATGTTGCGGGCGCTCAAAAATTAACTGGAGATGTATTAAGCTACGATCGTAAAAAAGGAATTGGTAAAGCAAGCAATCATATTATATTTACCGATACCGCACAACACTTAATTTTAAAGGGAAACAAGGCGGTCTATAATCGCTTAAAAGAAACCGCAGTAGTTACCAATCAAGCCTATGTGGTATTAATTTTAGACGGAGATTCTTTATTTGTTTCGGCAGATACGCTGCGTAGTTTTATGGATAAAACTAAAACCTATCGTACTGTTTTGGCTTATCACGATGTGCTGGTTTATAAATCCGATATGCAAGCGCGTTGCGATTCTATTGTATTTAGTTTTCAAGATTCGGTGATGAGTTGTTTTCATCAACCAACCGTTTGGTCGGAGGGAGCACAGTTGACTGCCGATTTTATCAAAGCCAAAATAAAAAATGAGCAAATAGATCAAATGGATTTTTTAGGAAATGCATTTTTAGTGATGGTAGATTCGCTTGATTCCGCAAAGTTTAATCAAGTACGCGGAAAAAACATGTTTGGCAATTTTAATGCCGGCGAATTAGCCACTATCTTGAGCGAAGGCAATGGTCAAAGTGTGTATTTTGCTAGGGAAGAAGACGGTACTATGCAAGGAGTGAACAAAGCCGATTGCAGTCGTATGTTTGTACGTATTGCGAATCAAAAAGTGCAAAGCGTAGCTTTTATCAATAAACCAGATGCTACTTTTTATCCAGATGGCGAATTGAAAGACGAAGAATTAAAATTAAAAGGGTTTACTTGGCGACAACAATTACAGCCTAAAAGCAAAACCGAAGTCATTCAGCGCAAAAGCAAAACCAAAAAATAAATTTTAAATATTTTTAATAAATGCAGCAAGCTTTGCTACTGCAATTCCTCGGTGAGATATTTGCGTCTTTTCGCTTAAGCTCATTTCCGCAAAACACCTTTCGTATCCATTTGGTTTAAAAATCGGATCATAACCAAATCCATTACTACCACTTAACTGCTCGGTAATTTTTCCATCTACTTTACCTTCAAAAATAAATTCTTTACCTTTAAAAATTAAAGCAATCACAGTTCTGAAAGCTGCATTCCTATTAGATTTACCAAGTAGTGCATGCAATACTTTTTCATTATTTTTTTGATGATTTACTGGTTCGCCTGCATACCTTGCAGAGTACACACCGGGTGCGCCATCGAGTGCTTCAATTTCTAAACCCGAATCATCTGCAAAACAATTTTGTTGATAGATGTTATAAATATGGCGGGCTTTAATTAAAGCATTTTCAACTAATGTATCACCAGTTTCTGGAATGTCTTCGGTAAAGCCAATATCAGCTAAAGTTTTTAAGGTAAAATCGGAACCAATTAGCAATTGGATTTCGGAAACTTTGTGTGCGTTATTACTGGCAATGATAAAAGTATGCGACATGAAAATTACTTGATTTCTTCGTAATCAACAAAATCTCCTTTGTCTTGCAAATGACTTTTCTTTTTAGGATTAGGCGGCATGTAATCTACATGAATTTCGCCTTCTTGGGTATGTTGTCTTTGCTGTTGATTGTTAAAATTTTCTTGTGCTTTTTTCACAACGGTTTTAACCATCAATGGCATCAATAAACGAGCTAGCAAGCGCAAGCCGTAAACTATTAATATAAGGGTAAGGATGAATCTTAACATGTTCTTAAATTCTGCTCAAATATACGCTTTCATCGAATTTTGAGCTATAAAAATCCGATTTACTTTGTAAATTTTTCATTATAAACATGCTCCAAAGCGTACATATCGTCTCTCCATTTGGCTGCCATAATAAAATCTAAGTCTTTAGAGGCTTTCTCCATTTCTTTTTTGCTTTTGTCGATGGTGGCTTTGAGTTCGGCTTGGGTCATGTATTGTACAATAGGGTCGGCCGCAAAACTATTGATGTCTTTTTCTATATACGGTTGTTGCACGCCATCTTTAAAATCCATCACTGAAGTTTGTTTGATAATGGCTTCTCTACTTTTGGTAACGGTAGTTGGCGTAATGCCATGTTCTTCGTTGTATTTAATTTGCTTGATTCTTCTTCTGTTGGTTTCCTCTATGGTGCGCGCCATCGAGTCGGTCATTTTATCGGCATACATAATCACGCGTCCTTCCGAATTTCTAGCAGCACGCCCAATAGTTTGTATCAATGCCCTATCCGAACGCAAGAAACCTTCTTTGTCGGCATCTAATATAGCCACGAGTGCTACTTCTGGTAAATCTAATCCTTCTCTTAATAAATTAATTCCGATTAACACATCAAAAACACCCAATCTTAAATCGCGTAAAATTTCTACTCGTTCCATGGTTTTAATTTCCGAATGAATGTAACGGCATTTGATATTTAATTTGGCCATGTACTTAGCTAATTCTTCGGCCATGCGTTTAGTAAGGGTAGTCACTAAAATACGATGTCCATTTTTAATCGATTTATCAACTTCATCTAATAAATCATCTACTTGATTAATGGCAGGTCTAATCTCTATGATAGGGTCTAAAAGGCCCGTTGGGCGAATCACTTGTTCGACAACCACGCCTTCTGTTTGCTTTAATTCATAATCGCCTGGCGTAGCACTTACATAAATAATTTGATTCGTCAGCGTTTCAAATTCATCAAAATTTAAAGGCCTATTATCCATAGCAGATGGTAATCTAAAACCATATTCTACCAAAGCCATTTTTCTAGAACGATCACCGCCATACATCGCCCTAATTTGCGGAACAGTTACATGGCTTTCATCAATCACTAATAAATAATCTTTCGGAAAATAATCTAATAAACAGAAAGGTCGGTCGCCTGTTTTTCTGCCATCAAAAAATCGAGAATAGTTTTCGATGCCCGAGCAATAACCCAATTCGCGAATCATTTCTAAATCGTAGGTTACGCGGTCTTCAATTCTTTTCGCTTCTAAAAATCTTCCTTCCGATTCAAAGGAAGCTTTTCTAGCCATCAATTCATCTTGAATTTGTCTGATCGCACCTTGTGTTCTATTCTTTGGCGCCACATATAAATTCGCTGGAAAAATGGCTACGTTGTCCATTTTCTCTAGTGTTTTACCGGTTACCGGATCAATGGTACACATCTCTTCAATTTCATCTCCGTAAAAAGATAAACGCAAAGCATAATCGGCATAAGCTAAATGAATATCAACGGTATCGCCTTTCACTCTAAAAGTGCCGCGCCTAAATTCTTCGGTAGTTCTGGCATAAAGTAATTCTACCAATCGAAATAAAAAGGCATTGCGTGTAACTACATCACCCACTTTTAATCGAATCACACTATCGGTAAAATCATCCGGATTTCCCATACCATAAATACAAGAAATAGAAGAGACCACAATAATATCTCTTCTGCCAGAAACCAATGCAGAGGTGGTGCGCAAACGCAGCTTCTCAATTTCATCGTTGATTTTTAAATCTTTTTCGATGTAAGTATTAGTGGTCGGTAAATAGGCTTCGGGTTGGTAATAATCGTAATAAGACACAAAATAATTAACCGCATTTTCTGGAAAGAATTGCTTGAACTCCCCGTATAGCTGGGCTGCCAGGGTTTTATTATGACTTAAAATTAACGTGGGCTTTTGCGTTTGTTGAATGACATTGGCAATCGAAAATGTTTTACCAGATCCGGTTACGCCTAATAAATTTTGATAAACTTCTCCTTGATTTACACCAGCAACTAATTGCTTAATGGCTTCTGGTTGGTCGCCAGTTGGAAAATAGTCGGAGGTTAATTTAAAGTCCATAATAATTCAACAACAATTATTTGCAAAGGTTTTCAAATACAGCAATATATTGTGCGGCTACTTTTTGGGAATCTACTAAAGATAAAATTCCTTCGCGGGTATTTGAAGAAAGGTTGTTTGTCAGACAATGCACTATGCCATTTTGCAAATCTGTTAAGTCTTGAAATTTTGCAAGATAGCCATTGTGCAAATGTTGAATAAGGTCTGGCATGCCACCAATTTGGAAAGCGACCACAGGTGTGCCACAAGCTAAAGATTCTACTACCGTATTCGGTAAATTATCTTGTTGCGAAGGCGTAACAAAAACATCGGCGGCTGCATATGCATTGGCCATTGCCTTTGAGCCGTTTAAGCGGCCTGTATAATGTATGGTAGTTTTAAATCTTGGTTGTGCTGCCTTTCTTCCAATGGCTAAAATTTCATATTTATTTTTCCAATCTGCATCCGATTTTTCTAAACCTAATATTGCATTTTCAAACCACTCAAAACCTTTTCTTTGATCGCTCAAACTCATCGATACAAATAATATAATTTTTTTATTTGTTTGAATGCCAAAGTAATTTTTGGCTTGCGCGTGATCCATCGGTTTAAATTCGCTCAGGTCGAGTGTGTTTGGAATAACCGTAATTGGATTATTTTTAGTTAGTGCACTTTTGCTGGTTTCTGCTGCTAACCAATTACTCGGACAAATAAAATGAATGCGATCGCTGTATATTTTTTGCTTCGCTTTAAATTGATGTAAACTGATATTAGTTAGCGAATCATTTTTTAACAAATGGCAATGGCTGCATTCGCTTTCAAATTTTCTACAATCTTCGTTGTAATGGCAACCACCTGTAATGGCCCACATATCGTGTAAAGTCCAAGCAATGGGTTTGCCAAGGTTTTGTATGGCTTGTAGCTCCGATAGGCTTAAATAGGCGTTTTGCGCCCAATGCAAATTAATTACATCTGCATTTTTAATTAATGGATGATCGGCTAAATTGGGGCCAAATGTGGCTAAACTAAATTCTTTACCATTGCGTTTAAAAAATCGCAAGAGTAATAGTTCTAATAAAAATAAAGCTTGGTTCCATTTTAATAGAAAGTAATTGCTCGAAAAAACTTGCACATTTTCTTGCCCTCCATTGCTTTCGCGTACCAGCATATTACACTCCACGCCCGCTGCACAAAGAGATTGCATCAGCCTATTAGCGGCTACTGCTGCTCCACCTTTTTCGGCTGCGGTATTCACAATAACTACTTTCATTATTTTTTGTAAGCAAAAATATTGAGTTGTAAATCGTATGTTTTGTTTTCGTGTCGGTTTACAAAAGGATGGTTTCTTTTGTTCTCTGTTTTAATATAATAATGAAAACCCGCATTACTTAAAATGCTCAAGATATTTCCAAGTGATTGATTTTCTTTAGCAGTAGAATGGTATTCAATAAATAATTGATTTACTTTATGCAATTCGGCCGAACAGTCTGGAATAACTGTGTTTTCGGCTCCTTCAATATCCATTTTTAAAAAATCGATGCTTTCAAATTTGCCCAACATTTCTTTTAAACTCATCGATGGAATGATTTCTGCCGTGCTATTATTATCGATGCTACCACCGTCAGATCCTTCGGAAGCAAAACGAACACCATCGTTGTGTGTCCAAACGGCTTTGGCAATTACATTTACTTTCGAAGCACTGTTGTTTTTTAAATTCCATGCCAATGTTTGCGCAATAGCTTGATCCGCTTCGATGCAATAAATTTCGGCGTCCTTGAATCGGTTCGCAAAATATATACCGCTCAATCCAATATTCGATCCGCAATCAATAATAATCGGATTTGTTTTATTGCAATTAAATAAATAAGATTCTTCGACTAAAATTTCTCTAAACTGATAAATGAAAGAAAGTGCATCGGGCACTTGTAATTCCCAACCATTCACTTTTATTTTTCTAGGAGAATACCTTGGGGCATCGCCATATTGAAAAGCCAATCGGTTAAACTGACGAACCGCTTTGCGGGTCAGGAAGTAGTAAAGGTTGCGAAAACTAATTTCTAGAAAAAGTCTCATGTTTGTTCTTAAAAAGCTAAAATAAGCCGAATAATCAGGATAAACATAAATATTTGTAAATTCTTCTAAATTTGCCTTATAATACTTCAAATGAGAAAACTTGCCCTGCTAACCAATAAATTAGGCTTCATCGGAATCTTCCTGAAGGTGATCATTATTATACTGAATAAATTAAGCAAATGGTTCAGGACAGCAAGCTTAGAAATCAAATACCAATGTCATATTCATCCGGATGCACAAATTTTATATACCGATGCCAAAAGGTTTAGTTTAGCAGAAGGTGTTTTTATTGGTGCCAATACCATTTTAATTTGCGCCGATGATGCAAAAGGCGAATGGGGTGTTTCGCATTTAAGTATTGGTAAAGGAACTTCTATTGGCGAGATGAATAATATTCGTGCCGGTGGTGGAACAATTCGCATTGGCGAAAAATGTATTTTAGCACAACACATTAGTATTGTCGCAGCGAATCATTTAATTGCGCCAGGTGAATTCATGATTGATCAAGCTTGGGATACCACTAAAAATTTTATAGTCATTGAAGATGATGTTTGGGTTGGCAGCGGAGTGCAAATTATGCCCGGTGTCACCATTGGCAAAGGCGCTGTAATTGGTGCAGGCAGTGTGGTTACCAAAGATGTGGAGCCCAATAGTATTGTTGTGGGAAGCCCTGCAAAATTAGTGCGTATGCGTTAATTTTTCAAAACATATTCAAAAGCCTTCACATAACGCTTACTCACTGTTCGAATATTAATTTCTTCTTTGATAATGCTTAAAGATCTTTCGCCAAATAATTTCAATTTCGCTTCATCTTGCAAAAGTAAATCAATGCTATCGCATAAACTTATTAAGTTATCTCTTTCAAAATAATAGCCATTGTAATCGGCGCGCACAATTGCTTTTTCGGTGCCATCTGCTACCGAACAAATAATCGGCAAACCATAGCACATGGCTTCATTAATAGACAGGCCGCCCATTCCAGCCAATACATAAATAGAAGCAGATTTAAATACGCGACCCAATTCCATCGGATCGTAAATTGCGCCTAAGAAAATAATATCGCTATCTGCCGCAGCATAATTTTTTAAATTTACTTCTTCTGGTCCATTGCCTACAATCGTTAAAGTAAGGTTAGGATATTTTTTTTTCAAAATGCGATAGGCATCAATTAATAAATCTACGCGTTTCCATTTTACTAATCGGCCTACATGTAATAAATTAGGATGCTCCGCTTTTTGATCATGTAATTGGGCTTCGATGGCTAAATGCGTATCGGTATCGGGCGAATTATAAGTAATAAATATTTTTTCTTTTGCTACGCCGTACGATGCAATGTTTTCAATCGCTTCATCGATATAGTAAACATGCGCATCTACCATTCTTAAATAAAATCCGCGCAATTGCGTAATCAAATAAAACTTTAAAAAGCCAAGGAAATTTTTTCCAGTCGCATCTGCTTCTCCGCCGGTAAATTGTTCGCTGTAATAAAAAGATTTGATTTTATTTTTTGCGGGCAAATTAAATGGAATGCCTTTGTAAATTAATTTGATTTTATATTTTTTAATCGTTTCACGCAAGGTCGAATTAAAAATTAAATCGAGGGCATATGGCCAACCAATCACTAAAATATCGGGTTGCTCTTCTGCTAAAATTTCGGGTAAATTTTTAAAATAAGGTTTGCCTAAAAAACCAATGGCTTCTTCGCCGCTAATGGTTCTGGTATTGGATTGCGTTTGCACATGCACGCCTTCGCCTCGTGATTGGCTTTTGCCTTGTGGAATAATAGCCGCCACCTCCATTCCCTCGTCGTTTTGTAAATGTCCGAGTAAGGCCGATAAATAATGGGCAAGGCCCGGAAAGGTGAACAATACTTTCATAATCTTTGGCTTTCTAGCGCGCTGTTTCTATTTTCAAGACGAATGTAGTATTTTAGAGCAAAATTTTGAAGTTTTATCCGATCAAATGAACGAATATAGACATAATAGTTCCGAAGCAATCCAAAGAACCCAACCCGGTTGGTTTCACCCTCGTCGATATTACCTTAACATGTTGCGCAAACTCATTGAGTATGCCATCGAAAAACACATACCCAATAAGAATGGCATTTTGGTCGATTATGGCTGTGGCAGTATGCCTTATAAAACATTATTCGAAACTAAAATCAATAGTTATTTAGGCGCAGATCTTTCCGATAATCCAGCCATCGACATTAAATTAGATGCACAAGGTAAATTAAATTATGCCGATAGTGCAGCCGATATCTTACTGTCTACGCAGGTTTTAGAGCATGTCGATGATCCCGAATTATATTTACAAGAATCGCATCGTATTTTAAAAAATGATGGATTGTTATTATTAACTACACACGGTTATTGGATGTTTCATCCAGATCCAAATGATTTTTGGCGTTGGACTTCGAGTGGTTTGAAAAAAGTTGTGGAAAGAAATGGATTTGAAGTGGTTGATTTTAGGGGCATCATTGGCAGGCCTGCTATGGGTTTGCAGTTGTTTCAAGATGGCTTGATGTTTAATTTGCCTAGCCCTATTAAACAAATATTTATTTTCATCATGCAAATTTTCATTCATTTATTCGATAAAGTAACTAAGCAAGAAACTAAAAATACCGATGCTTGTACTTTTTTAGTAGTGGCTAGAGCAAAAAAATAACATGAGATTATTAATTGCATTTACTCAGCCATATTCTTATTCAGAAACTTTTATTCATAACCAAGTAAAATATTTGGAACCAGTGGCTACCCTTACCAATGGTTGGATGCCTTTTCAAGATGCGAATAGAAAATCCATTTTCAATGGCTTGTTTATGGTTGATGTAATTCGCGGTGCTTGTAAAAAATATTTTCCTGCATTTTATTTTCAGCAATACCAAAAAGCTTTAAAAAACTTTTTAGTTAAACAAAAAATTGAAGTGGTTTTAGCCGAGTATGGCATCACCGCTTGTAATTTTTCGGAAGTTTGCGAAAGCTTGCAAATACCTTTAGTAGCTCACTTTCATGGCTTCGATGCTTACGAATATAAAACCATCGAAAATTATAAAGCACGCTATTTGGCCATGGCGCAAAAAGCCGCTAAGATCATTGTGGTTTCGGAAGATATGCGAAATGCATTAATGCAATTGGGTATTTCGGCCGATAAAATCGTGAACAATCCTTATGGTGTGGAACTAGAAAATTTCCAAACCACCTTGCCAGCACAAAATGCAAATCAATTAATTTCAGTGGGTCGCTTAACAGGTAAAAAGGCACCGCAACTAGTGATCCGAAGTTTTGCACTCGTTAAAGAAAAAATAAAAGATGCTACTTTAATGATGATTGGTGGCGGCGAATTACAAAAGGAATGTGCCGACTTGATTCAGGAATTAAATTTACAAGATTCTGTAACATTAGCAGGTGTTAAAACACCAGCAGAAATTTCGGCGTATCTAAAAAAATCAAAAATATTTGTGCAACATTCTTTGCGAACCGCTAGCGGCGACTCCGAAGGTACGCCCAATACCATTTTAGAGGCTTCTGCTACTGGGCTCCCAATCGTGAGCACCAAACATGCGGGCATACGCGAGGCGGTAGTAGATGGACAAACAGGTTATTTAGTGGAAGAAGGCGAATACGAAATCATGGCACAAAAAATAATCGACTTATTAGGCAATCCGGAATTAGTAGCTAGTATGGGTGCTGCAGCGCGCAAGCACATGGAGCAACATTACGAAATGAGTTTCCGCATTCAGTCATTAAAAAATATATTAATCGCAGCACAACATGCAAATTAAAAGTCCAATCAATTTAAGCGAGTCGATAGATATTGTAGAAAGCATAGCTAGCGAACAAATTATTGCTTTATACGATGAGTTAGGATTAAATGTGCGTGCGCAATTTCAAAATATTTCAGAAGTATTTGTTTGCCAGTGCAAGCAAAGCAAATTAAAATTTTATGCACCCGCTCAAATAGCTGGCGATGCAGCGTTCTACGAGGCACTCGAAAAAAACTATGCGCATTATTATGCCAATTGGAAATGGGAACACGAGCAACTAATTCCTTATTTACCCAAAGCAGGTAAGGTATTAGAAATTGGTTGCGCACATGGATCTTTTCTAGAAAAAATTCAAACATTGGGCGTTTCAGAAGCCATCGGTTTAGAACTGAACCCTCATGCAGTAGCAAGTGCGCAAGCCAAAGGCCTTCAAGTATTCAATCAATTAGTCGATGTGCATTTACAAACGCATGCCAATTATTACGATTTAATTTGTTCTTTTCAAGTAGTCGAACACATTGCCGAGCTCAAAGATTTTTTTGCAGATAGTATTGCTTGTTTAAAACCAGGCGGGCTTTATGCTATTAGTGTGCCGAATAATAATTGCTATTTATTTAGCAACGACCCAGATCATACGTTAAATTTACCACCGCACCATATCAATTTATGGGAGGAGCAATCCTTGCGTAATATTGCGCCATTGTTTGGTTTAAGCGTGGTAGCGGTGCATAAAGAGCCGGCCAACAAATTAAATTATGGTAATTATTACGAAGTGTTTTTACGCAACACTTTAAAATTAAAAGGCGAGACGCTGGAATTAGTATATAAAATGACCCGGCCAATCGTTAAATTAGCCATGCGCTTGCAGCCACCAAAATATGGTGCTTGTATTACCGTTATTTATCAAAAACAATAATTTGGGAATCGTTATCCGTCAAAGCTTCAAATCTATTATCGTTCAATATTTGGGCGTGGTTTTGGGCTATATCAATATTGTGTGGTTGTTTCCAAAATGTTTGCCACTCGATCAAATAGGTTTGATCCGATTTGTTTTAGAGATGGGTTTATTCTTAGCCTACTTTGCACAAATTGGCGTACCCAATGCGGTCAATAAATTTTATCCCTATTTTCGAAACAAAGAAAAAAACGATCAAGGCTTTCAATTCTTTATTTTTGCAACGCCTATTATTGGGATTGTTTTTTTTAGTATCGTATTTGTTTTTATGCGACCTTTATTTGTGAGTTCCTTTCAAGAGAACTCGCCCTTAGTCCTTGATTATTACTGGTATTTCATCCCTTTAACCATTATTTATGTTTATCAAAATATTACCGAACAATATTGTAGTACACAAATGCGCATTGTAGTACCAAAACTCATTCGCGATGTGTATTTACGATTCGGTATGTCATTACTATTGATCGCTAATTATTTACATTATTTAACTTTCGATCAATTAATGTTGGCCATTACTTTATTGTATTTTTCTGGCTTGCTCATTAACATAGCTTACATACATCAGTTAAGAGGTATTAATCTTAAACCAGATTTTACAGTTTTAAAAGATGCCAAAATCAAAAGAGAAATTTTGTATTTCTTGGGCTTCATTATCATTGCAGGCATAGGTTCTACGCTGGTTAATAAAATTGATAGTTATATGATTAGTTCGCTCATTAACCTATCTAGTTTTACGGTTTATTCTACCGCTTTATTTATTGCTACCGTTATTGAAATGCCTTACCGCGCAGTCAGTCAAATAAGTGCGCCTATTGTAGCCGAAGCGCTTAAGCAAAATGATATGGTTAAGGTGAAAGATATTTACCGTAAATCGGCTATCAATCAAACGCTAGTAGGCTTGGCTATTTTTCTATTAATATGGATTAATACCGATAGTATTTTTGCGATGATGCCGAATGGCGCAGCTTTTAAAGCGGGTAAGTATGTCATTCTATTTATTGGCCTCAGTAAAATATTTGATTTGCTTACCGGCGTTAATTCTGCCATCTT
>JAURMH010000046.1 GCA_030830805.1 Bacteroidota bacterium | reverse complement strand
AACTGGCTATCATCGCTATCAATTTCCAGATCAATCATCTATTAATTTGGTGCTCAATTTAAAACACCGCGATCAAGTGATTGCATCTAGCTTAAAACAAATCAATGCATATGAAATAGCAGGAATGCGACGTTCCAAAGCTTGGGCAAATGATCAACATGTTTATTTTGTGATGCGTTTTTCGAAGCCAATTCAAAGTATCCAATTAGCGAATCAACAATTAATAAAAATAGGAGATACTATTCAAGGTATAGACATCATTTCTCTCATTCATTTTCAAGAGGAGAAAAATACTACGCTAACAGTAAAAGTTGGCATTTCATCGGTAAGTGAAGCAGGCGCTAGGCTTAATTTGGAAAAAGAAATTGCGAACCTATCTTTTGATAAAGTACTTGCTAAAGTGAACGCAAGCTGGAACAAAGAATTAGGTAAAATTACCATCAAAGATTCTCGTGTAAAATTAAAAAAGATTTTTTATACCGCCTTGTACCATGCCATGCTAAGCCCTAATGTTTACAATGATGTAGATGGTCAATATAGGGGAAGAGATTTGCAAATTCATCAATCCAAAGAATTCAATAATTATTCTGTTTTTTCATTATGGGATACTTATCGAGCAGCGCATCCTTTATTAACAGTGATAGATCAAAAGAGAAGCAAGGATTTTATTCAAACTTTTATTCATCAAGCCGAACAAGGTGGCTTGCTTCCAGTATGGGAGTTAGCTGGTAACGAAACCAATTGTATGATTGGTTATCATTCCGTTTCGGTTATTGCAGATGCCTTTCTCAAAGGAATTCGTCAATATGATGTAGAGAAAGCATTTGAAGCGATGAAAAAATCTGCGAATCAAAACGAACTTTCTTTAAATGCCTATCGAAAATACGGATTTGTACCTGCAGATATTGCTTCGGAGTCTGTTTCTAAAACCTTAGAATATGCATATGACGATTGGTGTATTGCCCAAATGGCAAAGGCCTTAGGGCATCAAGCAGATTACGATATTTTTATTCAGCGTGCGCAATATTATAAAAATGTTTTTGATCAAGAGCGTGGTTTTATGCGTGCAAGAATTAATAATGCATGGATTAGTCCATTTAATCCTTACGAAGTTAATTTCAATTATACCGAAGCAAATGCTTGGCAATATTTATTTATGGTTCCTCAAGACATTAATGGTTTAATGGATTTGATGGGTGGTAAAGAAAAGTTTGCTGCAAAATTACTGGATTTGTTCATGGCCGATTCTGCTACTACTGGAAGGGTTCAAGCCGACATCACTGGATTAATAGGTCAATATGCACATAGCAACGAACCAAGTCATCACATGGCTTATTTGTTTAATACTGCTGGGCAACCATGGAAAACACAAAGTTTAGTTAGCGTTATTTCAGAAGAAATGTATCGTAATAATCCAGCTGGTTTAATTGGCAACGAAGATTGTGGGCAAATGTCTGCATGGTATGTATGGTCTGCTATGGGGCTGTATCCGGTTACACCAGGCTCACCTAATTATGAAATTGGTTCACCCATGTTTGAAGAAGTAACCATTCATTTAGAAAATGGTAAGAAATTTATTATTAAAGCGAAAAAAAATGGTGATTATGCTCAGTACATTCAGTCTGCTACTTTCAATCAAAGCGAATTCAATCAAAGTTATATTTCGCATCAATCAATAATGAATGGAGGTACGCTTGTATTTCAAATGGCTGATACTGCCAATAAAAAATGGGCCGTTGAAAATTATCATTTAACTTCCATAAAAGATCAATTGATTACCGCTGTACCTTATATAAAACAAGCCACTCGAACCTTTTATGATTCTACTTTAGTGGCTATGCAATGTGTGAATTCGAATGCTAGTATTTACTATAACCTTAATGGAGATGAGCCAAGTGAAAAATCATATTTATATAGTAAACCGTTTTACATTCATCAAACAACACCTATTAAAATGTTGGCCATTGCGTCAAATGCTTTGCCTTCTAAAACAGTAGCGTCGCTGCATACTAAAATGATAGATCATCGAACGGTGCAATTGCAATTTCCTTATGCGCCACAATATGCCGCCTCAGGTCCACAAACTTTAGTTGATTTTATTACTGGAACGACTAGCTTTCAAACAGGCGCATGGCAAGGTTTTGAAGGAGTTGATTTAGTTGCTACGGTAGATTTGGGAGAAATTAAAAATATTAAACAAATAGCGACAACCTTTTTGCAAGACCAAGGTTCTTGGATTTTTTTACCAAAAGAAGTGTCTTATGCTATTTCAAAAGACGGCCAGCATTTTACAGCGTTTGATGCAATTAATTATGATGCGGCAAAAGAGGATGCAAGTAAATTAATTCATGCATTTGTGAGAAGTTTTAATGCAACTAAAGTGAGGTACGTAAAAATTACAGCAAAAACTATTGGTCAATGTCCAAGCTGGCACTTAGGCGCTGGGGGCACTTCCTGGCTTTTTGCAGATGAAATAGCTATTGAATAATATGATTAAAAGAATTTTAATTTTATTTTTTTCTGTTTTGTTTAGCTTATTAGCTAATGCACAAACAGCCGTAAATTCGCAATGGTATAACGATGCTAAATTTGGCATTTTTGTGCATTATGGTTTGTATGCACAAATTGGTTATACCGAATGGGCGCAAAATCATTTCGAAATACAAGCAGCCGATTACGAAAAACTACAAAGCCAATTTGCGCCAAGCCAATTCAATGCCAATCAATGGGTTCAATTATTTATGGAAGCTGGTGCAAAATACCTTGTTTTTACGGCTAAACACCACGAAGGGTTTTCGATGTATCAATCAAAATATACCGATTTCAATTCTTTTAAAAGCACTTACAGTATTGACTTTCTGGCGCAATTAAGCCAGGCTTGTCAGCAAAAAGCGATGCCTTTTGGAGTATATTATTCGGTTATGGATTGGCATCATCCCGATTATTTACCGCGTCGCTATTTTGATAATCGACCAAAGGAATTAGCAAATACGGCTAATTATAAATTATTTTTCAAACAGCAAGTAACCGAAATTATCGATCGCTATCAACCCTCCTTATTATGGTTCGATGGTGAATGGGAAAATACGCACGATAGTTTAGAAAGTGTAGCGCTCGATCAAATGATTCGTGATAAAAATCCAGGTATTTTAATTAATAACCGATTGAGTAGGTATGTAAAAGGAGATTTTAAAACACCCGAAAATGCGGTGCCTGCAACTGGACTTAAAAGCGAAGATGGCAAACCTGTAAATTGGGAGTTATGTTATACCATTAACGACAGCTGGGGCTATGATCCATACAGTACAGAGTTTAAGTCGGCTAGAGGTCTTATACGATTGCTAGTTGATATTTGTTCAAAAGGAGGCAACTTATTGCTCAATGTAGGGCCTAAACCCGATGGTAGTATTCAATCCGAGTTTCAAGAAAGATTATTGGCCATGGGTAAATGGTTAAAAGAAAATGGGAATGCCATTTATGGAACCAAAGCCAGCATCTTTGAACAATTGCCATTTTATGGTGCAAGTACCACTAAAGGAAATACCATTTATTTGCATGCTTTTTTAATGCCATCGAATCGTCAATTAGCTATGCCATTATTGAAAAATAACATCATCAAGCTTTACCATCTTGCATCTAAAAAAGAATTGCCCTATCATATTACGAATAATCAATGTATCATAGATTGTAATGGGATTAAAATTGATGATGCTGCAACTGTTATTGCCGTTGAGACTGAAGGCCTACCCGAATTAAAATCCCAATTCCCTTTATATGCCGCTAATCAAACAATCGACTTATTGCCAGAGGCAGCAAGCTTTGATCCGATGACTAAAAAAGAAAATATGTTGGTGCAATATTTTGATAAAATGTTATTGAAAAAATGGAATCAACAAAGTACATTAAATAATATTGAATGGCATTTTTCGACAGCAAATACAACTTTGTACGATGTGTATATAAAAGCCGCTAGCGCCAACGAATTAAAAGGAAATATACTTGGTAACCTACAAATAGATAGTACCCGTAATTTACTTTTTGAAATTCCAGCCCGAACGGCTTATACTTATACCAATGCTTATTTATTCAAACCAATATTTATAGGCCAAATAACGATAAACAAAGGGTTTAATAACATCAAATTAAAAGTGTTACCTAAAGCTGGTCAAGAACTCGTATTCGAAAAAATCATATTTATTCCACATAAAAAATAATCTACCGATGAAAAAATATATAGTCTTATTTTTTATAATTAACATTTTGTCTCTTTGGATTCTAGCTCAAGAAAGCCCTGCAGCAATCCAAATCATTCCTGCGCCGCAACAATTAATACGCAGTGAAGGGCAATTTGTTTTTAACGAGCATACGCAAATAGCTTTTGACCAAACCAATACTGAATTAAAAAACACAGCATTTTATTTACAACATTTTTTGCAAGAAGCTACGCATTTACCTTTTAAGATAGCTACTAAAAATGCGCCCGAAAATAATGTCATTTACTTAGGTGTGGCAAGTAATGTTGTTGCTAATACTTCTGAAAATAAGCAACTGAGTGCAGAAGCCTATCAATTAATTATTAAAAATAATAGCATCAGTATCACTGGGAAGAGCATCGCTGGGGTGTTTTACGGATTTCAAACCCTCCGACAATTATTGCCAGAATCAATAGAAAATAAAGGGAATGTAAAATCATTAAACACCTGGACTTTGCCCTGCTTAAGCATTTTTGACTATCCTAAATTTTCCTGGCGCGGACTCAATTTAGATTGTTGTAGGCATTTCATGGACAAAGCTTTTATACTTCATTATCTAGATGTATTAGCTTATTACAAAATGAATAAATTTCATTGGCATTTAACCGAAGATCAAGCTTGGCGAATAGAAATAAAAAAATATCCAAAACTTACCTCTGTTGGTGCTTTTAGAAAAGAAAAAGAAGGCAATATTTATGGCGGATTTTATACCCAAGCAGACATCAAAGAAGTGGTGGCTTATGCCGCCAAATTAAATATCGAAGTAATTCCAGAAATCGAAATGCCAGGCCATTCTATGGCTGCTATTGCTGCTTATCCAGGGCTTTCTTGTAATAAAGCACCACTAGCAGTTGCAAATACTTGGGGTGTTTTTAAAGATATTTATTGTGCAGGAAGCGATAGCACATTTGTTTTCTTAACAGATGTACTAACAGAAGTTTTCGCTTTATTTCCATCTAAATATATTCATATTGGTGGTGATGAAGCGCCAAAATATCGTTGGGAAAACTGCGTCGCATGTCAACTAAGAATGCAAACAGAAAAATTAAAAAACGAGCACGAATTACAAAGTTATTTTATCAAACGAATAGAAAAGTTTGCGAATTCAAAAGGCAAAAAAATTATTGGTTGGGATGAAATTTTAGAAGGAGGTTTAGCTCCGAATGCAACAGTACAATCGTGGAGAGGTGTTGAAGGCGCAATAGCTGCAGTTAATTCTCAACACGATGCCATTGTTTCGCCAACCAGTCATTGTTATTTTGATTATTCTTTAAAGTCCATTGATTTAGCTAAAGTATATAGTTTTAATCCAATACCAGCAGGCATTTCGGCCGAAAACGAAAAGTACATTTTAGGTGGAGAATGCAATATGTGGACCGAAAAAGCCCCACAAAACTTAGTCGATTCGAAAGTGTTTCCGCGCTTATTAGCTTTAGCAGAAGTGCTCTGGACAAATCCAATACCCCGCAATTTCGAAGCGTTCAACCAAAGAGTGGAATCGCATTACCCTCGCTTAACCGCACTGGGTATTCAATATGGTTTTGATAAACAAGCCATCACATTTTCTATTCAATCAAATCCAATAAGTAAATCGTTTCAAGTGGAATTAATTCCTGCCCAAGCAGATTTAAAAATCTTATATACTTTAGATCAATCGCTGCCACAAATAGGAAATCCAAAGGCAATGCCTTATCAAAAAGCAATTCATTTGCAACAGGCTAGTATTTTAAAAGCGGCGATACAACAAACAGACACTAACCAATTAGAAGTCTTCAGCCGTCAGTTCGATATTCACCAAGCCATTGCTAAGCCATGTTCAATAAAAGTTAAGGCTAGTGATAGTTATGCAGCAAATGGCGCCAATTCCTTAGTTGATGGGCTCATTGGTTCGATTGATTTTCATGATGGACTTTGGTTAGGATTTCAGCAAAATAATTTAGAGGCGATTATAGATTTAGGGGAAAATCAAAAAGTCAACAAGATTCAAGCACATTTTTTACAAAGTATGCCATCTTGGATTTTATTTCCCGAAAGCGTTTCCCTCTATACTTCGAGCGACGGCATTCAATTTAAGTTATACAAAGTGATTGAAAATAAATTTCCTCAAAATGTGAGCGAAACAAGTATGCAAAACTTT
>JAURMH010000045.1 GCA_030830805.1 Bacteroidota bacterium | reverse complement strand
TTTTCAAAATCAAAAGAAGTGCTATCCATAATTCGTGAATTTAAAGGGTGAAATTACCAATTTTAAATGGAGCTATAAAAACCCTTTGATTAAAATAGCAAGTTAAATTACTAAGTACTTGAATATCAATATTTAATTAGGGTAAAATCTTTACCTCGTATTTATTAATCTCCCCATTTTCTGGCTTAAAATCTACAATTAACTGAATGATTTTTTGCAAGGATATTTTTGTTGGATCATAAACTATTTTGGCTTTTTGTTTCTCGTAATTTACTTCAGAAAATTTAACACCGTTTTGCTGATAGATTTTTAGCTCAATTCCTTTTGCGCAACCTTCCGCACAAGTCATTCCTGTTATCAATAAATTAACTGTTTGATATTTTGCTGGTTTAGCTGATAATGCTGCCCTTTCGTATTTACAACAAGCTGGTAAAGCTTTGTAAGTATTATCGGCTGCTCTGTAGTTTTTAGTATCATGCCCTATGCTTGCCACTATCTTTTGTATTTGATCATTCGTGATTGTTTGGCTATTATAACTCACAAAAAGTTTTCTTGCACTCACATCCATCCGAGCCGAAAGTATACCTGCCGTTGGTTTTAAGACCCCTTCAATTCTATCTACACAATGTTCGCAATTGGCATAAACTACAATGGTATCGCTGATAGTTTGCGCATTTGCACGCAAAGCAAATACTAAAATCAATATGATATTTCTTAGTTTTTTCATGGCGAGTTATTTTTTAATTTCTGATAATTTAAATCGAACACCTATATAAATTCTTCTACCATCCATTGGACCCCAAATATTCGATACATCAAAATACGGACCATATGGATCGTCGGAACCCGTTAAATGAGTCAACTGTTTAAAGTCTAACATATTTTCGGCGCCTATATAAACTTCCGTTTGTTTAAAGGTTCTGGTTAACTGTAAATTGATTGTTTGATAAGCTGGAGATTGCAAAAATGGTTTCGAGGTAGAATCGTGCAAATGTATAGCAGGTAAGCGTTTCGAACCAACTAAATTAAGTGTAAAGTTCGCTTTCCATTTTCTATTGAAAGATTCGTAATACAAACTAGTTACGATTCTATTTTTGGCAATAAATGGATCCGATAGTTTACCAATACTATCGGTATAGGTAATCACATCTAAATATTTATAGGCAATTTTCCATTCAACCGTTTTTAAAATTTTATACATTAATTCTACTTGAAAAGTTTTAGAAGTAGAGCCATTGGATTGATTGTAAATTAGAAATGACTTAGGATCTGTGTCGTAATCGATACGCATTCTGTTTTTAAAATTGGTTTGATACCAATCGAAATTGATAGCGCCTTTTCGGTAATTCCATAAAAAATCGTGCGTTAAATTAGCTCCAAAATTTAAAGCCGATTCGGGTAAAAGGCTTGATTTTACTATGTATTTACGAGAACTAAATACGATAGCTGGATTTTCGGCTAAGAAATGAGGACTCCTAACACCTACGCCAATGCTTGCCCTAAAATCGGTATTTTCGTTTATAGAAAATTTATAATTTGCTCGAGGAATTACATACGTTTTATTTGGAAAGCGATCTGCCCTTAAGCCTAATACAAGCGTAGACCTTGCATCTGGCTTATAGGTATCTTCTATAAATACACCCAACACGTTTTCAGAACGATCGTAATTGGCTAAAGCTAATTGCTCTTTGGTATTTTCTATTTTTAAACTGATGCCCGTGTTAATACTATGATGCGTACCAATCTCTCGATTATAAATGATTCTAAAATTAGCAGAAAGTTGCGTTGCATCATAAGCCTTGATGCCTGCAAAGCCATTCTGCGCGTGGCTTACCAGTGAATATTGAAATCCAATACTTTGAAATGTTGCACTTGGAATAATGAATCCGGTTTTACCATAATATTCTAAACGATTGGTGTTTAATTTTTGCGCCCAAATAGATAAGTCTGCAGCAGATTTACTATAATCAAATTGTTTTTGGCCAGCCATGCGTTTTTCATTCATTAAACGAAGCGAATGTTGCGAAATAAAACCTTTGCCGTTTTCATATTTCCATTTATTCAAGATATTAAAATTTTGAATCATGGGCATATCTAAAAAATCATCGCCATTCTCCTCCACTTTTTTATTAAAAATATCGGAGTGAAAAGAAAAAAGACTAGACCATTTTGAATTTATTTTTTTCGCAACATCTATGTTAATTTCATTTCTAAAATTTTCGTCCATATAATAATTCACAAAAAGTGGCCCCTCTTTACTAGGATTTTTTAATTCTAAATTAATCGAGCCACTCAAAGATTCTGGACCAAACACAACCGATCCCGGGCCTTTCACAATGCTGATGGATTCGATTTGCGAGCCTGGCACCGTATTTAAACCATAGGTTAAACCTAGGCCTGCAATAATTGGCATGTTTTCGGTTAATAACTGAATGTAAGACCCAGAAAGGCCCAAAAGCTGCAATTCCTTACTTCCAGAAATGGCATCTTTATAAGTAACATCTACCGTGGCATTGGTTTCGAAGCTTTCGCCCAAATTGCAACAAGCCGCCTTACGCAATTCTTTATTGCTAATAATTTCGGTTTTGAATGGACTGATGGATATCATAGTGCCCGCTTTTTCGAAAGTTACTTCGGCAGATTTAAGCAAATGAATGGAATTGATTCCAGCGCTCGTATCTGCTTTATTTATACTTGATTGGTCTTTGCTAGTTTGCGCGTTTAGCGTACTAAACGGCATAAATAAAAAGACACAAATAATTATATTTTTTTTCATGAGAATTGATTAATAAATAAAAAAATCTATTGAATTAGATGATTAAATTTATTTTCAGATTCTTAACACACTCGTGGAAACGAGTTGTTGCTGCTGGACAGCTCCAGGCGGGTATTCGATTTTATGCAAAGTAATGCACTTTGCTAAGCTAGCGTAGATAGGTGTTTCGAGCCTAGTTAATTGAATGGCTATAATTGGGAAATTAATTTGTACTTGAAAACTAGGAACAAATTGATCTTTGATTTTAAAAAATTGGT
>JAURMH010000010.1 GCA_030830805.1 Bacteroidota bacterium | reverse complement strand
TAATTGCGTAGCGGCGCCAAATTCTGGCGTCATTACATATAAAGAAACATCGCAATGTTCGGTAATTTCTGTATCCGATTGTCCAATACCCGAAGTCTCCACAATAATTAAATCGTAAGCTGCAGCTTTGCAAATATCTATCGCTTCTTGCACATATTTAGATAGCGCCAAGTTGGCTTGTCTAGTCGCTAAAGAGCGCATATACACTCTTGGATTATTAATCGAATTCATACGAATACGATCACCTAATAATGCGCCACCTGTTTTTCTTTTAGAAGGATCGACAGAAATAATAGCAATAGATTTATCTTCAAAGTCAATTAAATAGCGCCTTACAAGCTCATCTACTAAAGATGACTTTCCTGCACCTCCGGTGCCGGTGATACCTAATACCGGTATTTTTTTACCATTTATTAACTGCTGAATTTCTTTTAAAAAATGTTCGGCATTTGCTGGAAAGTTTTCGGCAACGGTAATTGCATGTGCAATTTTAGCGGCCTCTTTATTTTGAATTACTTCAATGCTACCATCAATTTGATTCCTAGTTAAGAAATCACATTGTTGCATCATATCGTTGATCATGCCTTGCAAACCCATTTTTCTTCCATCGTCTGGAGAATAAATTTTTGCAATACCATAATTTTGTAGTTCTTTAATTTCAGTCGGTAAAATTACACCTCCACCTCCTGCAAATATTTTTATATGCCCTGCACCTTTTTCTTTTAATAAATCGAACATATAACGGAAATACTCGTTGTGTCCGCCTTGGTAAGAAGTCATGGCAATACCTTGTACATCTTCTTGAATAGCACAGTTTACGACTTCTTCTACGGAACGGTTATGCCCCAGGTGAATTACTTCTGCACCAGATGATTGTAAAATGCGGCGCATAATATTAATAGTTGCATCGTGCCCGTCAAATAACGAAGCGGCTGTTACAAATCGAATCGTATTTTTAGGTTTATAAACTTCAATAGTTTCCATAGGTGGATATTCGGTATACGTTGCAAATTAAGAAAAAATCTGCCTAATTTTGGGCTTTAAGGCTATTTATTGCGCTAATCGTAGCATTTTCCCTAATTTGACCATTTATCATAAAAATTAAAATACTTGATAATCAACTTGTTAAAATTAAAATTGTATTTTTTTTGAAATAGATGCAACCTTTAACTGCCTTTAACCATCTAATAAGTAATGACGCCAAAACAAGAAGATAAATTAACAGAATTCAGGTTAATTGAAGGGTGTGTAAAGGGAGATAGGCGTTCGCAAGAATTAATATATCAGTTATTTGCTAAAAAAATGTTCGGTATATGTTTGCGTTATACAAATGATGAATTTGAGGCGCAAGAAGTTTTGCAATTGGGTTTTATAAAATTGTTTGAAAAAATAAAGGCCTTTAAAAATGAAGGCTCATTCGAAGGTTACCTCAGAAAAATAATGGTCAATACCGCCATCGAATATTTTAGGAAAAATGAAAGAAGTTTATTGTTGGTCGATCTAGCAAGTGCAGATTCGGAAAGTTTGCCAAGTAACCCATCGGCTGTTTTTGAACAAAAAGATTTAATAAAATTAATACAAGGTTTAGCACCCGGTTTTAGAATGGTATTTAATTTGTTTGCTATAGAAGGATATTCGCATCAAGAAATCGCAGAACAATTAGGCATTTCTGAGGGTACTTCAAAATCGCAATTGGCTAGGGCCAGGATAATATTACAAGAACGCTTAAAAAAGCTAGAAACATTAAGTCATGAGCCAATCAGGTAAAAATAAAATTGATCAACTATTCGAAGAATCACTGCGCGATTATACTGCTGCAGTGGAGCCCGAAGTTTGGTCAAAAATTGACCAACAATTATCCAAGAAAACTAAAAACAACATTTACTTAAAGTATGCTGCTGCTGTGGCAATCCTCATCGGCTTTGTTTTAGTTTTTAAGTTTAATAATATTTTAAAACCAAATGAAAACCTGGCTATTGTTGAACAGTCAAGCATAGTGCCTGAAACTCCAAATTCAATTTCAGTACAAAGGCCTATAACTACTAAAAATATAAAGCAAAACGACCAAAGAATTGCGGGAGTAGTAGAAGTAAAATCTAAAGCAAATAAATCTATTAAAGCCACAAAAAAATCCATTATCGATCTTCAGCCTAAATCGCCTATTAGAACCAATGCGGAGATTCAAGCAATAGAATTATTGAAGCAATTAGAGGTGCAGCAAGCACAGCAACCAAAAAATACTGAAGAAGAATCCAAGCCGGTAGTTCCAGTTAAAATAACTGCTCAAACAAGCAATGTGGCTATGCATACGGGTTCCAAAAAAGAAATTAATTCGGTTTTTGGACTGGCAACTTATATTGCTCAAAAAGTGTTCGGCAATTCGAACTTAGAGCTAATTGCTATTAACAACATGCCTAATGGCGGCAGAAAATTATCCCTAAATTTGGGTATCGTAAAAGTGAATCAAATAAAAAATAATAAATAGTATGAAAAAAATAAGTTCAAGCATCTTAATGGTGATTGCCTGCGTAGGAATTTCTTTTGCGCAACAAAAAACAGTTATTATTAAATCGGATTCCTTAGTTGCACCAGTTGCACCAGTAACTTCACCTGCAATGGTTACACCACCGGTTCCACCCGTACCTCCTACAGTTGTTACAGGACCTGCTAAGCAAGTAAAAATGATTCGTATCGAAAAGAATGCGGATGGTTCGAATGTGCCGCAAACGATGATTATACAATCGGATTCGCTAATTGGCTCAGGCAAGCAAGTAAAAATGATTCGCATCGAAAAAAATAATCAAATGAAGGGAGGTGTTCCTTCGCAAATGACTATCACCATTGATTCTACAGTTGATGGTAAAAGGCAAGTGAAGATCATTCGCATGGAGAAAAATGGCGATCGTAAAATGCGTGCGGGTAAAAAAATGCGTCGTAATAATGCAAATGAAAATACTGTAATGATTTATTCTGATGGGAATGAAAACATTGACTCTTTAATTAAATTGGATACCACACAGATTTCTATTTTAAATAAAAAAATTGTCATTATTGGTGATCAAGAAGTTCAACAAATTTATTTCGAAAAAGACACCCTAGGCGATTTCTTTGATCATTCGGAATTCAATAAAGATTTTAAAGGCTACAAAAAAAATCGCTCAAACGGAGATCGTAAAGCGAAAAAAAGTGCTAAAAAATTCGATGATGAAAGAGACGGTTTGGAATTGAGCATTGGCTACAATGCTTGGTTAGACAATGGCTCAACGGCATTGTCTTTGTCTAACAATAATTTAGAATTAATTAATAGTAAATCTACGCATGTAAATTTATCGTATGTAAATTACTTCAAAGTTTATAAAAACTTTATCCAGTTTTCTGCAGGTGTGGGTATTGATTGGAACAACTATCGTTTTAGTAAAAACATTAGCTTAAGTCCAAAAGCAGATTCGATGAACATTGTAGTAGATAATATTAATTATTCAAAAAATAAATTGATGGCTAAATATGTAACGGTGCCATTGCAATTGCATTTTGCAACTAAGCCGAATAAAAAGGGTGAAATGCTTGGTATTGCTGGCGGTGTAGAGCTTGGCTATTTATTAAATGGACGTCAAAAACAAATCAGCGAAGAAAAAGGGAAGCAAAAAATTGATGATGATTATAATTTGGCTGATTTAAGATTAGGATATACCCTTTGCGCAAACTATGGCAATAAGGGTATTTATGCGAAATATTATCCAAATAGCACATTTAAAGAAACGCAAGGACCAAATTTAAACACTTTTTGTATTGGATTTAAATTCGGATTAGATTAAATATTGTTTTGTTTATTGCATACAAAGGCCCCTCTTTCATAGGAGGGGCTATGTTTATTTAAAGGGTTTAGTATATTTGTTTTTTAAATTAAAATAAAAAGAAGAATGAAAAAATTAAGTCTGCTTTTATTGGTTACCTTAATATTAAATAGCAAAATTACCACTGCGCAAACTTTGGTAAATGCTGGATTTGAGAATTGGACCAATGTGATTATATTTAGTGAGCCTAACGGTTATGTGAGCTCAAATTATTTTTCGATTATTTTAGGGTCTGGTGGTTTGCCAAGAGCCAATGTGTCTAAATCTGTAGGTATTAAGCATGGTGGAAATTTCGCTGCAAAACTAGAGTCTTATGCACAAAATACTGGGGATAGTTTAGGCGTACCAGGTTTAATAATTACCGGCAGCTTAGATATTGCAAGTGCTGCAATTACTCCGGGTTTCCCATATGTAGGTAGGCCTGCAGAATTGCGTGGTTATTATAAATATGCTCAGGGTTTATCTACAGATTCTGGTACCGCATTGGTTTCCTTAATGAAAAGAAATATACTTACAGGACAACAAGAAGCAGTTGCAATAGGAATTGGTGTTTTTTCAAATAAAACTAACTTTAGCGAGTTTAGTGTTCCATTGTTTTATGCAAGCAGCGAAATTCCTGATACCGCGATTATTGTTTTTAGTACAACAAGTACTTTGTCGACCGATTCTGCTGCCTTAACAAGTGCACCAGTAGGATCTATTTTGTATCTAGATGATTTATCTTTTTTTGGCAGTGTAGCAGCCGGCTTAGAAAGCATTGATGCATTATTACAAGTGAGCACTTATCCAAACCCAAGTTCAGATTTAGTAAATATTACATTTGTACAGAAGGCAGCAGGAGTAGGCCAGTTAATGATTAGAGACTTAACGGGTAAATTAATTTATCAGCAGGACATTAATTTATCAGCAGGTAAAAACGAAATTCCGGTAGCCACCAAAGATTGGGATTCTGGCTTGTATTTATATCAAATAAATACGCCAGAAGGAGTCGTCAACCGATCGCTATCAGTGATTAAGTAATTTGATTTTAGACATAAAAAAAGCGTTGAAATTTTTCAACGCTTTTTTTTATTAAATGATTTAATAATTAAATAGACTCAGCTAATACAATTACTTTATTGTCTAACACTTCAATTACACCACCTGTAATTTCAAACTCCATTTTACCATCTTTTCCGTTTAATTTTACCATCCCTTTTTCAAGAGTGGAAATAATTGGCGCGTGGTTATTTAATACTTCAAAAGAACCTTTAGCGCCTGGAACTGATACAGAGCTTACTTCTCCTGAGAATACTTTTTTATCTGGTGTTAATATATCTAATTGCATGTGTTCTATTTATTTGTAAAAATAAATTAATTAAGCATTTGCTTCTGCTAGTAATTTTTTACCTTTTTCCATTGCTTCTTCAATTGTTCCAACTAAGTTGAAAGCCATCTCAGGGTACTCGTCAACTTCACCATTCATAATCATGTTAAATCCTTTGATGGTTTCTTTGATGTCTACTAATACTCCTTTTAAACCTGTAAATTGTTCTGCAACATGGAAAGGTTGTGATAAAAATCTTTGAACTCTTCTAGCTCTAGATACAATTAATTTATCTTCTTCAGATAATTCGTCCATACCTAAGATGGCAATGATATCTTGTAATTCTTTGTAACGTTGTAAGATCATTTTAACACGTTGCGCACAACCATAATGTTCGTCGCCAATTACTTCTGGAGATAAAATTCTTGAAGTAGAATCCAATGGATCTACTGCAGGGTAAATACCTAATTCAGCAATTTTTCTACTTAATACTGTTGTAGCATCAAGATGGGCAAATGTAGTAGCTGGTGCAGGGTCAGTTAAGTCATCGGCAGGTACATATACTGCTTGTACCGAAGTAATAGATCCTCTTTTGGTAGATGTAATACGCTCTTGCATCATACCCATTTCTGTTGCCAATGTTGGTTGGTAACCTACTGCAGATGGCATACGACCTAATAAAGCCGACACCTCAGAACCTGCTTGGGTAAATCTGAAAATGTTATCGATAAAGAATAAGATGTCTTTTCCACCTGATTGCTCATCACCATCACGGAAATATTCTGCAATTGTTAAACCAGATAAGGCAACACGCGCACGTGCTCCAGGAGGCTCATTCATTTGTCCGAAAACAAATGTTGCTTTAGATTCCTTTAATGCGTTTTTATCTACTTTAGTTAAATCCCAATCGCCATTTTCCATAGCATGTTTGAAATCTTCCCCGTAACGAATAATATTTGCTTCGATCATCTCTCTTAATAAGTCGTTACCTTCACGGGTACGCTCACCAACTCCTGCGAATACAGAAAGACCATCGTATGCTTTTGCGATATTGTTAATTAATTCTTGAATTAATACCGTTTTACCTACACCGGCACCACCGAACAAACCAATTTTACCACCTTTT
>JAURMH010000044.1 GCA_030830805.1 Bacteroidota bacterium | reverse complement strand
AAATTTGCAAGCCATCTGCGCTCGCGCCAATTAACAACGTGATTAAATTAATATCTTCGTGAGCGCCTGCTCTTACTGCATCTGCAGAAACTGCAGCAGGATTTTCGATTGGAAAATAATGGATGGCTCTTAAAATACTGTTACCATCGGTAATATCTTCTTCAAAAAAATCTTCGGGTAAATTTAAATAAACCGCAATGGCTTTTAATATTTCTGCACCCGCTTTTTCTAAGCGTTTGTAAACTTCTTTGGTTATATCATTGAATTTTTGATTCTCCTTTACTAAAATATTTGCTGGATAAGTATCCACTGGCAAACCACTACCATCTAAAAACTGTCCAACTTGCCAAAATTCTTTTAGGTCGGGGGTGTTAGCATCTTTTGCTTTTTCTCTGCCTTTGCTAGTATAACCTCTTTGTCCACCTAAGCCAGCAATTTCATAATACTTTTTTGTTGTTTCGGGTAAATCAAATAATGCTTTTACTTCTTGATACAACTCTTGAATCAATGCATTATTTAAACCATGGTTGCGAATGGTTACAAAACCAGTTTCGTTAAATGCACGTCCAATAGCATCCGAAAAATTTTTCTTTTGCTCGGGGCTACCTTCTGTATAATCTAAAAGGTCGAGGCGATGAATAACAGTGTTTTCCATAGGGGGCATATATTTTAATAAAAATAATAATTTATTTTAAGGTTGCTCTATGCTTTCTTGCTCTTTTAATTTCTCTTTCAGTCTTTGCAAATTGCTTTTTTTCTTTGTGCTATCGGTTTTTGTGTTCTGTGGGCTACTTTTTAAGCCAGGGATGTCTTTTTCCCAATCGGCAGCATTGTTTTGTTGTTGCTCTTTAAATTCGGCTTCTTTATCAAACCACGAATTAAATTCGTCTTTCAATACTTGCTTTACTGCCTTACCTTCTTTTTTTAAATCGTCGGCTAATTTCTTTTTGATGCCTATTTTATCAATATTAAATTTTGGATTTTCGGCATCGCCATACATTTTAATATATAAAATCGTTTTGCCTCTGCCGTCATCTTCTAGCTCGCCAAATTGTTCATCGCCCAATCTTTTTGATTTTTTCTTGATTAAATCAGATAATAAGATTTTTAATCTATAATCGATGATGTTGTCAAAATTATGTGTGCCAGCAAAATCTAGATTTAAAGCATTGCTTTGAATTTGCATAGCCGGAATCGTTACTATACGATTTTTGATGGAAAGCGTGTTGGCCAGACTTGCAAACTTTAAATTTTTCAATTCATTTACATCAATAAATTTTGATAAAGCGAGCATAGGTTCAAAATTGATTAACTCTCCATTCTCAATAAGAATAGGCCCTTCGGCAGTTAAGGCATCGGTATTAGCCGCTAAATATTTATCCCAAATACTGTGTATTTTAATAGAAGCAGTAGCTAGTCCTTTTAAATTTTTAGATTGAATAATTTCTAAACCAAACCCCTCAAATTCGTAGAAAAATTTAGTAATATTAATTTTCTTTAAATTCACATCTGCATCAATGCTTAATGGCTTGCCTAAGCTAGCATCTAATTTTATTTTGGTAAACACCAAACCATCATGTGCCCTAAAGGATAAATAATCTGTGTTAATTTGTTGATTTCCAATTTGAATATTTCCGCCAATATCGTTTGCTTTAAATTTTTGAAAAGTTAATTCGTTAATATCCACTTTTAAATTACAGCTGAGTTTTGGATTTATTTTAATCAGGTATTCGCTTTGGGTATTGTTTGTTGGCGTAGAAGAAATCAATTCGGCTAAATTTATTTTATTGGCCTTTAGCTGTGCATCAATTTGTAAAGATTGATCAGGAAATAATAGAAAGCCTAATAAATTTCTAAAGTAACCTTGCAAAGCCAAGTCAGAACTGCCTAATAGGGCATTTAACTGGTTTATTTTCAAATCATTTTTTTCGAAACTAAAGTTGCCATTTGCATTTTTGCAGGCTAGGCTGCTATTAGGTAATTGAAATGCAGCATCTTTAATAACAATCGAACCATTGGCATTTGTTTTTTCAATATTATTTACCGCAGAAAAATCGCTCCATAAACCATTTAAGTTTACATTGATCGCCATGCTTCCATTGGTAAATTTAACTGGTGCATCGGGCATCAGTTCGGCTAACTTTTTTAAACTAGCCGAAGTGGTAAGCGTTAAGAAAATACTTGGGTTATTAAAATTATGGATACTGGCTTTCGCACTAATTGGATTGCCATCTAGTGTGCCATTAAATTTATTTATTTGCAGTATAGCAGAATTTAAACTTGTGGATGTTCCATTGGTAAATTCCAAATTCAAATCTACATTTTCAATTTTTTGTTTTTTTATTTTTTCGTTTTCAATCGTAACGCTTCCATTTTTTATACCCGCTTTAATTTTAATGCTTGGCACTTTTTTAGGACCAATGGATCCATTAATATCGGCATCAAAATAAAAGTCTCCTGTGCTTTGGTAATCCCTTAGTTTATTTTGATGCGCCTTAGGCAATAGGCTGATAAAGGATTGTATGCTCATCTCTGAGCCTTTTACATTTAATAAAATGTTTTGTATTTTTTCTGAATAAGTTATTTTCCCTTTGCTATCTAAAGTTATTTCTGGTAACTCCACATGCAGTTTTTTTATTTCAAAAATACTTTGATTTAAATTAACTAATACTTCGGTTGCTATTTCTGCTTTTTTATCTAGGAGATAATTATTTCCATTAAAATTAATCTTTTCAATTTCAGTTGCTACTTGAGCTTTCAATTCAAATTCTTTCTCTGTAAAATCGCCGCTCAGTTCGCCATCTTTTACCAGCAAGTTGATAATTTTTTTGTTTTGAATATCTTTAAAGCTTACGCTTGTATTTTCGAGTCGTATTTTATCAATGGAGAATTGAAAGGCTTCATCGCTACTTTGGCTGGCTTTCCAAATGCTATAATTAGGGTTCCCTAAAGAATCAATCACAATGTTGACATGCGCATCGGCTAAATAGAGTTTTTTGATATGGTAATTTTTATTTACCAAATCCCAAACATTGAAAAGCAAAGAAATATCTTTGGCTTGAACTAGGTTATTTTGGTGCTGATTATTGCTTTCTTTCATTTCCACATCTGGAAATGATATGGCCGCAAAAGGAAAATGTTCGAATAGCGAAAAGTCTATTTTTCCTACTTTAATTGGGGTGTTTAATTGTTTGTTGAGTTCCTTTACCGCTAAATTTTTGATCTCATCTTGATATACAAACATCACTATAAAGCCCTGAACGACTATTAAAGTAGTGATTATCAATGTCCAAAGAAGTATTTTTTTTGCTTTACTCATCTTTCTATAAACGCAAAATAGCTAGCTATAAACATATAAAAAATCTTTTTTAAAATAATTTTTGGAAATCAGCCTCAGGAGACTATATTTGCAGTCCTTTGTAAAGGGGAAAAGGGAGATTAGCTCAGCTGGTTCAGAGCACCTGCCTTACAAGCAGGGGGTCACTGGTTCGAACCCAGTATCTCCCACAAAAAAAGCTTACCATTTGGTAAGCTTTTTCTATTTATTCGCTTTGAGCATTTCTTTAATTACCCGATTGAGTTCAATCGGATCTTGCGAACCAATAATATAAACCAAACCATCTTTGTCTATTAATTTAACCGCATATTTTCCGTGTGCATAAAAACGAATGGTTCCTTTTTTATGCAAGTTATATACCGGGTTATTGATAAAGAATGGGCTGTACTTTACAATCTCGCAAGAATCAATACTATGAAAATCTAATTTTACTTTTTTCGTACTCCAAAGGCCGGTGAGTATAAGGCTGCCATTTTGCACAATGGTTCTGTAATGCGTTAAAAAAATAAATAAAATAGAAATTACCATCACCCCTGTACCCACTACTAAAAATAAATCACCTTCCTCGGAACGGTTACGTTCTTCTGAAACAAAGTAAGCGGCTACGCAGAACAAGACCACAGCGAATCTCCAGCTTGTCCAGAATCGAACAGAGCCTAATGTTTGTCTTTCGTCAAAGAGTACGTTTTTCATTTTATATTAAATAGGTAGGTAGATTTACAGTTGTGGTTTACTTTATATTTTTCACTAATTCGATGTCCAATAACCCAAACAATATCGGTGCCAGAAACCATTACAAAGGTATTGTCTTTTTCAATTAACGAAAACTTTTCGTCAATAAAAAAATCGCTTAATTTTTTATTCCCTTTCATGCCTAATGGCTGAAAACTATCGGCTGCTTGCCATTTGCGAATGTGCAATGGAAACTCGAGCAAATCTGCGTTTAAACAAGCTTGATTTGAGCTCAGCTGATCCAAAGCGGGCACCGAGGTGCTTTCTATGCCCTCTATCACAAAAGGCCCCACATCCAACACCATTTGGCTTGGCTGCCATAAAAAATGCGTGGCAGCAGCTTGCTGCGCAAGCTGCTCCTCGCTCAAAGTTTCAATTAATAAATGCGTGCGGTCTTTAACCAAACGGTGGCTAGCCGAAAAAAACTGAATACCCGATTGTTTGTCTAGTGCTTTCCAACAGTCGTTGCAACTGGTAATGCTAAATCCAAAAGATTTTAAAGTTTGGGATAAAAAATATTTTCCTTGTGCTAAACTTTTCAACCAGTCAATGGAAATTCGAATATGTCCATCTTTTTTTTCAAGGCCAATTTGCTGTAAATCGCTTAGCCAAATATTTTTTATTTTTTCTACTTCCGAAATTTCTAAAAGTAATTCGTCCATTTGATTGGCAAAGCTTGGATTGATTTTTTCGAATTCAGGAACAATGTGATGTCTGATGTGATTGCGTAGATATTCATCTTTTTGATTCGAACTATCTTCTTGCCAAACAAATTTATTTTTTTCTGCGTAAGCAGTAATTTCTTTTTTTGTAAAAGGCAGCAGCGGGCGTTT
>JAURMH010000043.1 GCA_030830805.1 Bacteroidota bacterium | reverse complement strand
ATGGCGCTGGTGCAGTTTTATTAGAACCTTCGACTGATGAAAATGGAATAGTAGATTCGATTTTAAAAAGCGACGGTTCGGGCAGAATACACCTTCATCAGAAAGCAGGTGGATCGGCAAAGCCGGCATCGCACGAAACAGTAGATGCTAAAGAACATTACGTTTACCAAGAAGGCCAATCAGTTTATAAATTTGCGGTAACAAACATGGCAGAAGTTTCGGCAGAAATTATGGAGAAAAATCATTTAGTTGCCGACGATATTGCATGGCTTGTGCCACATCAGGCAAATAAAAGAATTATCGATGCTACTGCTAGCAGAATGGGTATTGGCAGTGAAAAAGTAATGCTCAATATTCATAGATACGGAAATACAACCAACGGTACTATTCCATTGTGTTTATGGGAATGGGAAAGTCAATTAAAAAAAGGAGACAATATTATTTTGGCTGCTTTTGGTGGAGGGTTTACATGGGGTGCTGTTTATATTAAATGGGCCTACGATACTAAATAGTTTTTAAAAATAAATTTAAAATAATCGATATGGATATTAAAGAAATACAAGAACTCATCAAATTTGTAGCTAAATCTGGTGTAAGCGAAGTGTCTATTGACAGAAAAGATTTTAAAATAACGATTAAAGCGCAAGGTAATGCTCCTGCTGTTGTAAACATGCAAGCAGCTCCAATGCCAACAGCAGCTGCTCCCGCACCTATATCGGCTGCAGCTCCTGCGCCAGTAGCTCCAGTAGCAAACGAAAACACAAATTTAATTACCATTAAATCTCCAATGATTGGCACATTCTATCGTTCAGGATCACCAGACAAACCATCGTTTGTAAATGTTGGCGATAAAATTGGACCGGGAAATGTGTTATGCGTAATTGAAGCAATGAAATTATTTAACGAAATCGAGTCAGAAGTGTCGGGTAAAATTGTGAAAATTTTAGTTGACAATGCTTCTCCGATTGAATACGATCAACCATTATTCTTAGTAGAGCCAATGTAATTTTTACATTGAAAATTTTACTGTAATCGTTATTAAAAATTCAAAAGCTATCATGTTCAAAAAAATATTAATTGCCAATAGAGGTGAAATCGCCTTGAGAATTATTCGCACCTGTAAAGAGATGGGCATCAAAACTGTTGCCGTTTATTCTACTGCAGACCGCGATAGTTTACATGTTCGATTTGCTGATGAAGCTGTTTGTATAGGCCCTGCGCCGAGCAAAGATTCTTATTTAAGTATTCCGCATTTAATTTCTGCAGCCGAAATTACCAATGCAGATGCCATTCATCCTGGTTATGGTTTTCTTTCAGAGAACGCGAAATTCTCTCAGATTTGCCGTGATTATGGTATTAAATTTATTGGTGCTACTCCAGAACAAATTAATGGAATGGGTGACAAGGCATCTGCAAAAGATACGATGATTGCAGCTGGCGTACCTACCATACCAGGTTCGGTAGGTTTATTGACAGACGTAAAACAAGGCATAACAGTTGCAAATGAAATTGGTTATCCAATTATTTTAAAAGCAACTGCAGGTGGTGGTGGAAGAGGCATGCGTATTGTTTGGAAAGACGAAGAGTTTGAAGGCGCATGGGATTCGGCTAGACAAGAAGCAGGCGCGGCATTTGGGAACGATGGTATTTATTTAGAAAAGTTTATTGAAGACCCAAGACACATTGAAATTCAAATTATAGGCGACCAGTTTGGAAAAGTTTGTCATTTATCAGAAAGAGATTGTTCTATTCAAAGACGTCATCAAAAATTAGTAGAAGAATCACCATCACCATTCATGACTGCAGAATTGCGTCAGAAAATGGGTGAAGCAGCTATCAAGGGAGCCAAAGCAGTAAATTATGAAGGCGCTGGTACGGTTGAATTTTTAGTAGATAAACACCGTAATTTCTACTTTATGGAGATGAATACCCGTATTCAGGTAGAGCATCCGGTTACCGAAGAGGTAATTAATTTTGATTTAATTAAAGAACAGATTAAAGTGGCTGCAGGGATTGCTATTTCTGGCAAAAACTACGAGCCAGCTATGCATGCGATTGAATGCAGAATTAACGCAGAAGATCCATGGAATAATTTCAGACCCTCACCAGGTAAGATTACCAACTTTCATAGCCCAGGAGGTCACGGAGTGCGCGTAGACACCCATGTTTACGCTGGCTATATGATTCCTTCAAATTATGACTCTATGATTGCAAAACTGATTACCGTTGCGCAAACTAGAGAAGAAGCTATTTCTACTATGGAAAGAGCCTTGAGCGAATTTGTGATCGAAGGCGTAAAAACAACCATTCCATTTCATCTAAAATTATTAAAAGACCCCGAATTTAGAGCGGGAAATTTTACCACAAAGTTCTTAGAGAGTTTCGACTTTTCAGAATAATAAAAAAAGCGAGTTTAGGCTCGCTTTTTTTATTAATAATTAATTGAGCTCATCTAAAATACTTTCCTAAATTTGATATTCAATATGTCCGACTTTTTTAAAAAAATACGCAGCGCAACTAATCCAAATGCAGAGATGTCTTTTGTAGATCATCTAGAAGCATTGCGCTGGCATTTAGTAAGGTCATCGGCAGTAATCATTACTTTGGCGCTAACTGCATTTGTATTTAAAGATGTTTTATTCGATGCCATTATATTTGGACCAAAGAAAACCGATTTTTGGACCTACAGAAAATTATGTGAAATTTCGAATTACTATAATTTAGATGCCGGATTGTGCATCGATAAAATAAATTTCACCATCATGAACAACACGATGGCCGGACAATTTAATTTACATTTAACCGCCGCATTCTATGCAGGCTTTATTATGGGCTTCCCTTATTTGCTGTTCGAACTTTGGAATTTCATCAAACCAGGCTTAAGTAAAAAAGAAAGAGGAAATGCAAGAGGATTAATTTTTTATGGCTCTTTTTTATTTTTAACAGGAATTTTATTTGGCTATTTTATTATTACGCCAATGTCTATTAACTTTTTAGGTAGTTACGAAATTAGTTCAGAAATTATTAACCAAATTACCCTAGATAGCTACCTCTCAACGGTAGCAATACTTACCATGGCAACTGGTTTGGTTTTTGAATTGCCAATTGTGATTTATTTCTTATCAAAAATTGGCATTATGACTCCAAAATTTATGCGCAGCAATAGAAGGATTGCCTTCTTTTTAATTATTTTAATTGCAGCATTTATTACACCAACACCAGATGCGCCTACCTTGTTGCTAGTGGCAGCACCATTATACTTATTATACGAGATCAGTATTTTTGTATCTGCACGAGTAGTAAAAAGAAAAAAAATAGCAGAGGATTTATTTTATCAAAACAACTAATATGAAAATTGCAATTGGAGGAGACCACGCTGGTTTCGAATACAAAGAAGTTTTAATTGAAATGCTAAAAGCTGATGGCCACGAGGTGAAAGACTTTGGCCCTTATAATTTAGACTCTGTAGACTATCCAGACTTTGTGCACCCTGTGGCAAATGCAATTAACAACAATGAATTTGAAATGGGAATACTTATTTGCGGAAGCGCTAATGGAGTTGCCATTACTGCCAACAAACACAAAGATATCAGGGCTGCGATTTGCTGGGATAGCCCATTAGCAAGTCTTGCGCGTTCGCATAATGATGCTAACATATTATGTATTCCAGCTCGTTTTGTGAGCATTGCACAAGCAAAAGAAATTACCGCGTTATTTATAAACACTTCATTCGAAGGCGGTAGACATGCTAATAGAGTAAATAAAATAAATTGCTAATCCATTCGAATCAATCAAATGAAAAAAAGTATTTTCATAGGCATTGCCTTTAGCTTTAGCAGCATCGCTTTTGCACAGAAACCTATTACTCCAACTGATTTTGGCGAAAGTATTAATCCAAAAGATTTATATAGACACCTTTCGGTGTTGGCTTCTGATGATTACCAAGGAAGAGAAACAGGTCAAAAAGGACAAAAAGCAGCAGCTATTTATATTGCAAATGAGTTTGAGAATTTAAAACTAAGTCCTGCTGGTAACGATCGTTTTTTTCAAACCTTCGAATTAGTCAAAAAAACATTAGCTGCGCGAAAATTCATAGTGAACCAACAAGTATTTAATTTTGGGGATGACTTTTTCTGCTCAAAAAACATCAGCAATATTAATTTTCAAAGCAACGAAATAGTGTTTGCTGGATATGGTATTGTAGATAAAAAAAGGAACGACTTTAAAGACTATTATGTAGAAGGAAAAGTAGTAGTGATTTTAGCTGGGGAGCCTAAAAATAAAAAAGGCCTTTATCTGCTTAGTAATAGTAAAGAAAAAAGTGAATGGTCTAATAAAAATAAAAAGATTGCCGCTATTCAAAAACTAAAGCCAAAAGCAATTTTAGTAGTAGATGCCGACTATGCAAAGTTTGCAAAAACCTATAAACACCAAATGGAAACGCCAAGTATGCAATTGGCAGAAAACCAAAAAAAAGAACCAGAAATAGAAAGTAAAGAAAAACCGTTGTATGCTTGTCCTGTTATTACAATTAACGACAGTGTTGCAACAGCATTAATTGCACCAAACAATAAAAACATAGCTAAGCTTAGAAAAAAATATAGTAAGCTTAGAAGCATTGATCCATTCTTGCTCAAAAGCACCCTTGCTGCAAATATTAATTTTATAGAGGAATCATTCAATTCGGAAAATGTGATAGGTTATATTCCCGGAACTGAAAGACCTGACGAATATGTTTATATAACTGCTCATTACGACCATATTGGTGTAATTGATAACGAAGTTTACAATGGTGCCGATGATGATGGATCTGGCACTGTTGGCGTAATTGAAATTGCGGAAGCATTTGCATTGGCAAGAGCAAAAGGTCAAGGACCAAGAAGAAGCATCGTATTTATGACTGTAGCTGGAGAAGAAAAAGGTTTGTTAGGCTCGCAATTTTATACAAGTAACCCTACCTTTCCAATGAATAATGCTGTCTGTGATTTAAACATAGACATGATTGGCAGAGTAGATGATGCACATAAAAAAGATTCTAATTATATTTATGTAATAGGTTCGGATAAAATCAGTTCGGATTTACATGAAATAAATGAAAAAATGAATAATGCTTATACTCATTTGAATTTAGATTATACATTCAATAGTCCGAGTGATCCAAATAGGTTTTATTACAGAAGCGATCATTACAATTTTGCGAAATACAACATTCCGATTATTTTTTACTTTAATGGCGTTCACGAAGACTATCACAAAGCAACAGACGAAATTTCAAAAATTAACTTTCCGATGCTTAGCAATAGAACGAAACTTGTTTTTTACACTGCTTGGGAAATCGCCAATCGCGCAGAGCCCTTAAAAAGAGACAAGAAAAACGATTTTGAAAATAACCGTTAAAAGCTATATAGATTTATAATGAGTACGACTGCATCACAATTTCAATCAAAAACAGAAGAGAAATCTTTTGATGCGTCGCATCGTCAAAAAATTAAATTTAATATTGGCAAATATGATGTTGCTGTTACAAAAGGTCTCCCCCAATTTAGTAACCTAGAAGCAGCTCGAAAAAAAGCACATCTTATTAAATGGAAAACAATAGAAAACCTTGACCGCTACCTTTTAGAGTTTGAAAGTAATTTTATCAGAAAGGGCGGAAAGGTTATTTGGGCAAACACGGTAGAAGAAGCACAAAAAGAAATTCTTGCCATTCTTAAAAAGCATGATACTAAAATGCTAGTCAAATCGAAGTCGATGGCTTGCGAAGAAATAGAGCTAAACGAATTTCTAGCTGCAAATAAAATAGATTCGATAGAAACAGACTTAGGCGAATATATTGTTCAGCTGCTTGGCCAAAAGCCATACCACATTGTAACTCCAGCAATGCACTTATCTAAAGATGATATTGCAAAACTATTTCACGAAAAATTTGACACCCCTTTAGATGCAAGCCCCGAGGCGCTCACACTCAAAGCAAGAGAATTGTTGCGCACAAAATATACCACAGCATCAGCCGGAATAACTGGAGCTAATTTTTTAATAGCCGATACTGGTAGTATTTCCATTACAGAAAACGAAGGCAATGCCAGACTCAGCACTACTTTTCCAAAAGTACATATTGCCGTTGTTGGTATTGAAAAAATTATTCCCTCTATAAAAGATTTAGATTTGTTTTGGCCGTTGTTAAGCACTCGAGGCACTGGCCAACAAATGACCGTTTATAATTCTATTTTAAATGGCCCAAAAAAATTAGGAGAAAGTGATGGTCCAGAAGAAATGTATGTAGTGCTATTAGATAATGGTCGCAGTAATTTACTAGCACAAAAAGACCAACGCCAAGCATTGTATTGCATTCGTTGTGGCGCATGCTTAAATGCGTGTCCAGTATATAAAAATATTGGTGGTCACAGCTACGACACAACCTACAGCGGTCCAATTGGTAGCATTATTACCCCTCATTTAAAGGGCATGGAAGAATTTAAGCATTTGAGTTATGCCTCTACTTTATGTGGCAATTGCTCCGAAGTGTGTCCAGTAAAAATTGATATCCACAAAGTATTATTATACAATAGAAGAGATGCTGTTGCACAACATATCTATCCAAAAACCGAAAAAATGGCTTGGTTTTTTTGGAAGCAATCTATGTTGCACCGAAAATTAATTGATTTGTTTACTGGCAAATGGAAAAGTTATTTTGTGCGTAAATTGTTTGTGCAATCTTGGGGGAAAAGAAGAGCATTGCCCATTTTTGAAGAGCAATCATTTACACAACTTTGGAGGGCTAAAACAAATCCAAAGAAAAAATAACATTAAATTATTTTTAAAATGAAATTCGAACGCAACAACTGTTCCAATGAATTATTAATTGCGCTTTATCAGCAAATTTTAAAGCCAAGAATGATCGAAGAAAAAATGTTGATTTTACTTAGACAAGGTAAAATTGGCAAATGGTTTTCAGGTATTGGCCAAGAGGCTATATCTGTTGGCTCTACCATGGCCTTAGCTCCTTCTTCTTATATTTTACCCATGCACCGAAACCTTGGTGTATTTACCTCTAGAAATATTCCGCTTGCCAAATTAATTGCACAGTTTCAAGGTAAATCGACTGGCTTTACAAAAGGCCGTGATCGTTCTTTTCATTTTGGCACACAAGATTATAAAATCATTGGCATGATCTCTCACCTGGGCCCACAATTGGCCTTAGCAGACGGCATTGCCCTTGCAGATAAATTAACGAATACAGCAAAAGCAACCTTAGTATTTACTGGCGACGGCGCAACAAGCGAAGGCGATTTTCATGAAGCACTTAACGTAGCAGCGGTTTGGAATTTGCCTGTTATTTTTGTGATAGAGAACAATGGCTATGGACTATCCACTCCTGTATCGGAACAATATAAATGCGAAAATCTTGCAGATAAAGGTATTGGTTATGGTATTGAAGCCATTCAAATTGATGGCAATAATATTTTAGAAGTTTACCACACCATAAAACAATACGCAGATAATATTAGCACTCATCCGCGACCAATTTTGATTGAATGTAAAACTTTTAGGATGCGTGGCCACGAAGAAGCTTCTGGCATAAAGTATGTGCCTAAAGATTTATTGGAATTTTGGGCAGCAAAAGATCCAGTTGAAAACTATGAACAATTTCTATTATCAGAAAAAATTATTGACGAAGCATTTATTTCGAATTTAAAATTAAGTTATAAAGAAGAAATTGATGCAGCTGTTACACAAGCCTTCAACGACCCATCTGTTGACATATCTTCAGAAACTGAGTTGCAGGACATGTATGCTCCTGCAGCCAAACAAATTGTTGCAACATCGGATAACAAAACAAACAAAAGATTTTTAGACGCTATTTCGGATGCCATGCGACAAGCCATGCGTAAACATTCGAATTTAGTTATTATGGGGCAAGACATTGCAGAATATGGCGGTGCATTTAAAATTACCGAAGGCTTTGTAGAAGAGTTTGGAAAAGAAAGGGTGCGCAATACACCACTTTGCGAGTCTGCAATAGTAGGTGCAGCAATGGGCTTAGCCATTAACCACCACAAAGCAATCATGGAAATGCAATTCGCAGATTTTGCTACTGTTGGCTTCAATCAAATAATTAATAACCTTGCTAAAACTTATTACAGATGGGGTCAAGCAGTTGATGTAGTTGTTCGTATGCCAACGGGTGCGGGTACTGGTGCTGGGCCATTCCATTCGCAAAGTAATGAAGCTTGGTTTACTAAAACACCAGGATTAAAAGTTGTTTATCCTGCATTTCCATCTGATGCAAAAGGCTTGCTTGCTAGCGCCATAGAAGATCCTAATCCGGTCATGTATTTTGAACATAAATTTTTATACCGTGGTATTTCGGAAGAAATTTTAGACGATTACTATACCACATCAATTGGAGAAGCCAAATTGATTAAATCGGGGAATAAAGTTTCGATTATTACCTATGGCTTAGGCGTGCATTGGGCCTTAGACTATCTAAATGAAAACACAAACATCGATGCAGATTTAATTGACCTAAGGAGTTTGCAACCTTGGGATAAAAACGCAGTCGAACAATCTGTTAGAAAAACGGGGCGTGTATTTATTTTACACGAAGATACTTTAACGAATGGATTTGGCGCAGAACTAGCTGCGCATATAGCAGAACATTGTTTTAGCTTTTTAGACGCACCTGTGGTTCGCTGTGCAAGCCTAGACACTGCCATTCCAATGGATAAGGGATTAGAAGATAATTTTTTAGCAAAAGCAAGAATTGGAGAAAAACTAACTGCACTCTTAAATTACTAAGAAATTATTTTTGAATTGCTTGTAAATAGTCGCCAACAATTAAACAAGACTCTTCTAGCATAAAATCAAAAGCTTTCTCAGCTTTAGGCTTAGGGTCACCTTTCTTAATAGGCGCAAGTCCTCTTGCCAATCTTTTTTCATTATCCCTCGCTAAACTTTCGGCTTCTTTTTCGTCTCTTTCTTTTTTAGCTATCACTTCATTCAATGTTGCTGAAGTTTCTGCATCACGAAGTTTTAATTCTTTAATGTCTGCTAATAAATATTCAAAGTCTTTATTGCCTTTCATTCTTTTATCATGCTTTTCTATTAGTCCTCTTTTAATAGGCGCAATATTTGCTAATGTTTTGTAATTGCTTCGCTTAATCTCATCCCATGGTAAAGCAGCAGGTTCAGCACTTTCACCATATTTGTCGGCAGAAAATACCATTGGAAATGCAATATCAGGACTTACCCCTTTATGCTGAGTAGAACTGCCATTGATGCGATAAAACTTTGCGATAGTTAAATTAATTTGTCCAAATTTATTAGTATTCCCGATTACCTTAGATGCCCCTTCGCCCATCATTTGATCTAAATCAATCGAATTTTGTACGGTACCTTTACCATAACTTTGTGTGCCAATAATAATTCCTCTGCCATAATCTTGAATAGCTGCCGCAAAAATTTCGGATGCAGATGCGCTGAATCGATCTATTAATACCGCCATTGGACCGTCCCATAAAATACTTGGATCATCGTCTTCGCCTACTTCAATTTTATTTTTGGTATCGCGCACTTGTACAACAGGACCTTGCTTTAAAAACAATCCGGTTAAATCAATAGCTTCCATCAAAGAGCCGCCGCCATTACTTCTTAAGTCTACAACAATGGCATCCACTTTTGCAGCTTTTAAAGAATCAATAATCAATTTTACATCACGAGTAGTACTTTTGTAGTTAACGTCGCCTGCTTGATAAGCTTTAAAATCAGCATAAAATGCAGGAATATCAATGATGCCAATTTTAATACCCTTGCCATTTGATTGAATGGTTTTGATTTCTTTTTTAGCAGATTGATCTTGTAACACAATTTTCTCTCTTACAATAGAAATAATTTTTGGATTTGCAATATCTTGACCTTTCGAGACAATTTTTAGTCTAACGGTAGTGCCTTTTGCTCCTCTAATTAATTGAATTGCGTTATCTATTCTCCAGCCAACAATGTCTACAAACTCTCCATCTCCTTGTGCAACTGCAATAAATTTATCATCTATTGTAATTTGTCCACATTTATCTGCAGGGCCTCCAGGCACAACAGCAGCTACCATCACAAAATCATTTTCGAACTTTAAAGTAGCGCCAATACCTTCCAAAGATCTTGCCATATCAATATTAAATTTTGCGGCATTATTTGGATTAAAATAATTTGTATGCGGATCTATAGATTCGGTATAAGCAGTCATCAATGACTGGAAGGCGTCGTAACTCTCTATCTTAGCAATCTGCGAAAGTAAATTTTCATATCTTTTTTTTAATGTCTCTTTACTTTTCGCTTCTTCTGTACCAGCTAATTTTAAATTCAGCAAATCATACTTTAATCTTTGCATCCAATAAGCATCCATCTCTTCCTGCGTTTGCATGAATGGTAGTTTTTCTCTATTGTATACTAAAGATTCGTTTTTTGTAAAATCAAATGCAATTGTTGGCAATTGTGCAATCATAAATTGGATCCGATTGACATACCTTTCCAAGTAAATATTAAACATATGGTATGCGGGCTCTAAATCTCCCATCACCATTTGGTCATCCATTAAATCTCTATTTTCTTTAAATTCATTAACCTCTTTTTCGAAAAAATAAACCCGGTTATCATCTAAAGATTTTAAATAATTATCAAAAATTAATCTTGATAAAGAATCTCCGATCGGCACTTTTTTATAATTGTAATTTGCAATCAAACTCGCTACTTGTCTACTCACCTCTATTTGTTTTTCGTCTGGATGTAAAACTTTTATAGTGGTATCTGGAGCGCAATAAGAAAATGCGGTTAAGCTAAAAATGGCTAAAACGCTGGTAATGCTAAATAACTTCATAGATTTACTGATCATCTTGCAAATTAAAAAAAATAATTAAAGTAATTTTAAGAAAAAAATAAGCTTTATGCTAAAATTGCTGTTACAATCGAATTATTTTTAATTTAGCAAAATGACCGTGCTCCCAGCAGATTTTATTAAAAAAATCGAACAACAGTTTCCCGACCAAGCAAGTGCAATAATCAATGCGCTAGATCATCCTGCTCACACTTCAATTAGGCTAAATCCTAACAAGTCCAATACCAATCCTTTTAGTAATACTAACGCTATTTCTTGGGCCGATAATGCTTTCTTTTTAGCAGAGAGACCTTCGTTTACTTTTGATCCGCTCTTTCATGCTGGTGCATATTATGTTCAAGAAGCAAGCTCTATGTTTATTGCAGAAATATTTAAGCAACAGGTAGACACCAACAATTCCATTAAGGTATTAGACTTATGCGCAGCTCCAGGTGGAAAAAGCACTCATATTTTATCTTTAATTTCTGCCGATAGTATTTTAATTGCCAACGAAACTATTGCACAACGCGTAAATATATTAGCCGAAAACTGTACCCGTTGGGGGAATGCAAATGTGATTGTTTGCAATAACGACCCAGCACATTTTACCGATTTCGAAAATTGTTTTGACGTAGTAGTAATAGACGCACCTTGTTCTGGCGAAGGCATGTTTAGAAAAGACCCTGCAGCTAGATTGGAATGGAATGAGGGGAATGTAAAACTCTGTAGCGCAAGACAGCAAAGAATCCTAGAAGAAGCGACAAAATTAGTAAAGCCTGGAGGAATACTGATTTATAGCACTTGCACTTTTTCAGAAGAAGAAGATGAAATGCAAATCTTACCATTGATTACTAGTGGAGACTGGGAATCTTTGGCGATGAATTGCAATGCTTTTCCAGAAATTACTATTAGCAAACATGCTAATATACACGCCTATAAATTTTTACCCCATCAAAATAAAGGCGAAGGTTTTTTTGTAACTGCAATTCGAAAATCAAGTAATATTGCAGAAGGAAATTGGCCTAGACTTTCTAAGAAAATTAATTTCGCAGACAAGAAATCCAAAGCCATTGCTGCACAATTCTTAACAGCAAAAGATCCTGAATTTATTATACATCAAAATCAATTGCTTTTTATTCCAAAAGAAATTAGCGCTCAAATGCTTAGTGTATTGAATACAAAATTACATATTAAAAAATTTGGGACTGAAATTGGCCAATTAATTCGGGAAGAACTGATTCCATCACAGGCACTAGCAATGAGTAATTATCGCTCCGACATGCTACCAAGTATTGAATTGAGTTATGATGATGCCATTTTATATTTACAAAAAAATGATATGCCATCGCAAGGACATACGAAAGGTTGGCATTTAATGAAATACAAAAATTATGCTTTAGGATGGGCAAAACTATTGGGCAATAGGATCAATAATGCTTACCCAAAAGAATGGAGAATCAGAAAACAAGAAAATAGTTAAAGTAGCTTTTCAATAATTGCTTCTACACTTATCCCCTCTGCCTCTGCTTTGTAATTTCGCACAATTCTATGACGGAGCACGGCGGTTGCTACTGCTTTTACATCTTCGATATCTGGTGAAAATTTTTGATGAATGGCTGCATGACATTTAGCTCCCAAAACCAAAAACTGACTTGCTCTAGGGCCTGCACCCCAAGATAAGTATTTGTCTGCCTCTGGGCTTGCACCAACTCTTCCTGGTCTTGTTTTTGCAACTAATGAAACTGCATATTCAATTACATTATCTGCAATAGGTATGCTTCTAACTAATTTTTGAAAATACAAGATTTGAGCAGCATTGATAATTTTTTTTAAATCAACCACCTTGTTGCTTGTCGTATTTTTAACAATATTTAATTCTTGTTCGAAACTTGGATAGTCTAACCAAACATTAAACATGAATCGATCGAGCTGCGCTTCAGGTAATGGATATGTGCCTTCTTGTTCAATGGGGTTTTGAGTTGCTAAAACAAAAAATGGGGAAGGTAAGCTATGATGAACGCCTGCTGCAGTTACTGCACGTTCTTGCATAGACTCTAATAAGGCAGCCTGCGTTTTAGGCGGCGTTCTATTAATTTCGTCTGCTAAAATAATATTAGAAAAAATAGGACCTTTGATAAATTTAAAAGTTCTGTTTTCGTCTAAAATTTCCGAACCCGTAATATCCGAAGGCATTAAGTCGGGTGTAAATTGAATTCTATTATAACTTAAATCTAACACCTGCGCAATGGTTTGTACCAAAAGCGTTTTCGCTAATCCTGGCACACCCACTAATAAACAATGACCATTACTAAAAATAGAAATTAAGACCGCTTTTAAAACTTCGTCTTGCCCAATAATTACTTTGCCAACTTCTTTGGTTATTTCTTGATAGCTTTCCGCTAATGCTGCTACTGCTTCTACTTCCGACTTATACATATTATTTATCGACTTGTTTTCCTTTTGATGTTGCTGCAAACCATTTATCTAATGTAGTGCAATAGTTAAAATCTTCTGAAATTTTTATAAAAGTACTGGCTCTTTTTTTATCGAACCATTCCTCCATTGTTTTATTTTGTTTGCTACTCAAAGCGGCTTGTTGAATTTTTTGATAATCATCTTTTAAATTTGCGCGATGAGGCTCTGTTTTAGAAATAAATTGCAATATGCGATACGCCTGTTCGCCACTTGGCAAAGTGAACAAGGTGGGCTGAGCAATTTCACCGACTTTTAAATTCTCTATTGCAAAATATAAATTAGGATCTAATTGATCAGTAGGGATTTTGGTGCTGCCATCTTGCGCATTTTGCATCATGCCCCCGTTTCTTTTAGTAGCATCGTCATCAGAGTATTTTGCTGCTGCATCTATAAATTTAAGCTCGTTGGCAATAAGTAAAGTATACAAACTGTCTAAATCTGATTTGGCTTTTTTTAAGTCTGAAGATTTAGTGCTTGGCTTGATTAAAATATGACGCACATTTACTTGTTCCCCTCTTCGCTCCACTAACTGTACTATATGAAATCCAAATTCAGTTTCTACTATTTGAGACAACTCACCAGGTTTTAATTTAAATGCGACCGCTTCGAAAGCTTTCACCAAAGCACCTCTACCTACAAAACCAAGCTCTCCACCACTTTTAGCGGAGCCGTCTTGCGAATATAAAATAGCAAGTGTAGCGAAGTCTTCTCCATTTGCAACACGTGCTCTTAATTCTTCTAGTTTTGCTTTAGCCTCAGTTTTAGATGCTAAACTTATTTCGGGCTTTTTTACAATCACTGCAAGTTGAACTTCCTTATTAAAATAGGGTAAGCTATCTACAGGAATTTTATCATAAAAATTTTTTATTTCGTTCGGAGTAATCGTTACACCTCTGGTAATTTGCGACTGCATATTTTGAGCCATAATCACCGATCGAACATCATCTCTTAAATCTGATTTAAACTCAATTACCGACTTACCTAAAAATTGTTCTAGTTTTTCTTGTGATCCGATTTGCGAAATAAAATAATTTAGCCTTCTATTTAACTCATCTTCTACTTGCCCCTCACTTACTTCAATACTGTCTATTTGTGCTTGGTTTTGTAATAATTTTTGGGTGATCAATGACTCCAAAATCTGACATTTTAATTCAGGTTTATTGGCATAGCCTTGTGCAATGTATTGCGCAAACTGACCATCAATATCGGATTGTAAAACAATATTCTCTCCAAGCACCGCAATTATTTTATCAGCAATTTTATCTTGTGCATTTACATTAAAACTTATTGCTAACAGTAGGATAAAAATGACAATACTTTTTTTTGTGTTCATTTGTTTATTATTTTTCATCCAAATTAATTTCTATATCTTTTTCCGCAATAGCCTTTTGATAAACACCTTGCTCCATGCTATTGATTAAGACTAACTTTCTTTTATTAATAATACTATTTCTAATATTATCTATTTCAAATGACATTGGAGAAGTTTCTTCCCTGTACATAAAATCTTTTATAAAAACCAGGTAGATAAAGTTAGCATCTGCGAATTCTAAGCGTTTCCCTTTTTGTAAAATGGCATCTTCCGAAAACTTACCCAATGGAATTTTAGATTGTAAATCATCTAGGTATTGCCAAGCAGTATCTGCAAAAAGATAATCGCTAGCAAATTGCATGCAATAAGTTTCTAAGTCCGCTTTATCTCTAGGCCTAGCAGAATTAAACCATTTCTTTACCAAGGTTAATTGTACAGCATTTTTGGGCAACTTTATAAAAGATGCCTTAACAATACTCTTCTTTAACTCAAAATTATCTTTATTGTTGTTATAAAAATTGAGCAATTCTTTTTCCGAAACCGTTGTGTCTAATTTTTGTGCTACCAACTGCTCTTCGTAGGCGTAAATAACCAGCGAGTTTTTATAGTTAGCCAATTGCAATTCGATAACCGCTTGATCTAAATTAGCATTATCTATAGCCTGCTTTAAAATCACTTCTTGTTTTACCCAATTTTCAACATAGGCTTTAACAATCTCGATACTATCATTTTTGGAGGTGCCTTTCGGAACAATATTAATTAAATCTGAAGGGAGTAATTCTTTATCGAAAACGCGTGCAATTGGTTTTTCTTTAGCACCTATAAAACTTGCGATATAATCACACGCACTCAAGCTCAACAAAAGTAAAAATCCAATTACACGCATTGTTATTTAATTTATTTAGCAAACAAGGTACGGAATACTGTATCGTCTACTTGTACCGGGTATTTTTGTTTTAAAATACCAATCCATTCTTTCTCTAACTTATTTTGATAGTCTGCTGTAACAGTTCCTCTTACTTCGTTTAAGGCTTTGGTTTGTGCATTTAATTTAGCATTCACCTTTACAAATACAACCGTGTTGTTTGCAACAATATTGGGTGTCACGCTCTTTTTCCAAACGATGCCATCTATAATTGCGTTCTCTCCTTTTTCAAACTTATCCGATTTGATAGCTAAGTTAAGTGGATTGGTTTTGTTTATTCTTCTTAATAATGAGTCCTCGCTAATTTTTTTATTCTTAATAAGCTTACGAACATCATTCGCAATGACTTCGTTTGCGCAAGTGTAAATTTTTGCATCTAAACGATCTGCCCATTGATAGTTCACTTTATTTTGTTCAAAAAATAATTCTAAACCCGCAGTATCTTTTACTGCAGCAGACCAAACCTTTTGATCTGTTAATTCGAACAATAGAATTCCATCTCTATATTCTTCCATCAAGGTTTTAAATTCTGGATATTTTTGATCTAATTTATTTTCTTCGTAATCTAATAATGTTTTATTCACAAAATTATCATAGGCTTCTTTTTTAGCCTTAGGCATATTATCCTTAAGCATATTAAACTGATATTGGCTTAGATAATCTGCATAATCAGCTATCGTATAAACCGATGTACCTATAGTAAAAATTGGGTCTTTAGGATTTATTGTTTCTGGCTTTTTGAAAGCACTAAGCGCTAGAGCAGAATCTGCTTTTGAATAGAATTTCTTCAATGAAGCTGGTGTTTCAGTAAATTTGTACTCCTTCTTTAATTTAACAATAAATGATTGCTTGTTAATATCTGCTCTAGAATCACGACTTATTTTTGCTTTGATGTCTGCTTTAGCCGCATCAAATGTTGGTAATGATTTGCGCTCTATTAATTTTACAATATGCCATCCGTAAGAAGTAGCAAAAGGTTTACTATAATCATTTACATTTTTAAGTGCAAAAGCTTCTGATTCAAATTCGGGCACCATTTTACCTGTACCAAAAACTGGAAGTATACCCCCATTTTTTGCGGAACCTTTATCTTCCGAATATTGCTTTGCAAGCTCTTCGAATTTTTGTCCGCCTTCGAGCATTTTATAAACTTCGTTTATTTTATTTTGGTTTCTTAGCGAATCCTCTTTGCTAAGCTTTGCGGTTGCTCTCAACATAATATGTGCAACTTTTACTTCGCCTTGAGCAGGTCTCGAATCAACCACTTTTACAATATGGTAACCATATTTTGTTCTAAATGGCATGGTTATAGATCCTTGTTTTGCTTTGTAGCAAGCACTTTCAAAGGAGTACACCATGGCAAAGACACTAAAAAAACCTAAATCCCCTTTGTTTGTTTTTGCGCTAGGGTCTTCTGATGACTCCATGGCAACTTTTCCAAAATCTTCTTTTTTCTCTAGTATTTTTTTGCGAATAGCCATAATTTTATTGTAAGCTGCAAGCGTATCTTTTGCGCTAGCATCTTCTTTACAATTAATTAAAATATGACTTGCTCTAATTTCTTTTTTAGAACGATCGTAAGCTTCGTTGATTAATTGCTCTGTAACTTCTTTGTCTGTTAAGTAAGGTGCTGCTAATTGTTTGCGATAACCTGCTAGTTCTTTTCTAAAGGAAACTGCAGTGTCCATACCGTAACTTTTAGCCTCTAGTACCTTTAATTTAAAGTTGATATATAAATCTAAATACTCTCTTAATGTTTTCTCATCTGGATTAGCCGCTAATTTTGAATTGTTCTTCTTGAAAACATTTTCAAACTCTTGCTTGCCAACTTTGTCGCTGCCTACCGTCATTAGTGTATTGGTATTTTGCGCAAATGCACCGAATCCAAAAAGCATTGTAGCTGCTGAAAAATAAATTTTCTTTGACCAAGTTAAATTCTTCATAAAAAATATAAAATTAAAATTTTTGATTTAGGTTTGTTTTAGGTTCGCTAATTTAGGACAATTTTCAATTGTTTCAACGAATTTAAGGCAGCAATTGGTATGTAAATTAAAAAAATGATACTTTTACAGCTCAAGCTATGCAAAATCCTCTTCTTTCTACTAATTCAGCCGTTTTAACCGCCCTTTTAGGCTCGGAGGTTTATCATATAGACGAGAGCACAAGCCAATTGGATCAAGCTAGCTTAATCGCAAAAGAGCCGACTCTAGAGAAACAGGCAATTGCCGCCGAAACAGCTATATCTTCCCAACAAGAAGCTATGCGCTCTTCAGATCAAACGCCTACTAGTGTTCATTACAATTACCTTGGGGAGAACAATAAATATATTTTAATTCTGATAGACCAGCCATTAAAAAGTGAAATTATACGCGCAACAGATCTGTTGCTATTAGAAAAAACTTTAGCTGCGCTCAAACTTGAATTGAGAGATGTTGCCATTGTCAATTTACAACAATGCGAAGCGCTTCATTTTAAATCTTTAAAAGAATTCTTTAGCTGTAATAAAGTGATCGGCTTTGGCATAGAATTAGCTAAAATTGGTATCGAAAAAGAAGTGCCTATCAACACGGTATTTCGAATTGAAGACTGTCCATTTTTACTAGCAAGTTCTTTAGAAGAGCTCAGCAGCAACCAAGCGCAAAAAGTAATTTGGTGGTCTGCTATGAAATCAATTTTTTAATTTATTAATTTATTGGCAAGCAATCGTCCAATCATTTTTAAATGATTGAATCCGTTTTTTAGATAGCCGAAATGAAAATTTAAAATTTCGTAGCGTTCTTGCAAACCCTTTCTCTGATTGGTTTGCGACATACCCCCATCCAAAAATTTTGAGATAACTAATTGGGTGTTGCAAACTACTTTTGCTTGTTTTAAACAGCGAATAACCCAATCAATATCTGCCGAAATACGGTACTTTATTTGATATGGCATAGCAATGGTTTTTTTGACAAAAATAGATTGGTGACAAACAATCATTCCCATTTGCATGCTTTGCCAGGAAAGATTTGTGGGTGGTCGTAATCTTCTGTTTCTTAATGCCTGTCCTTGTTCGTTAGTGATAATGGTATCACCATAATAAACATCGGCATTTTCATTGTTTTGAAATACTTTTTCAATAGTATCGTTTGCGAAAAACTCATCGCCCGAATTCAAAAAAATAAGATAGGTTCCATTTGCTTTTTGGATGCCTTTATTCATAGCATCATAGATTCCATTATCTTTCTCCGAAAGCCAATACGCAACTCCGTTTGGAAAAGATTTTACAATAGCGAGTGTTTGGTCTTTAGAAGCTCCGTCGATGATTACATGTTCTATATTTTTCGCAGTTTGATTTGCAACCGAGCGCAAGGTGCGTTCAATAAGCTGTTCGCAATTGTATACCACCGTAATAACAGACACCAATGGATGACTTGTTATACTTGAATTTTTCGAAAATCTTAAACCGCCTTCTTGCATATCAAAAAAAACCCCCGGATGTAATCCGAGGGTGTAAATGTTGTATAGCTAAAATTATTTATTAGGTTTTCTAGCTTTAAATTTCTTTGCGTCTTGTGATCCTAATCTAACCATCGCACAACGGAATCCGATATCTGAGGTAGATGCATCTTCATCCATAAATCTGCGAACACCAGGATTCAAGAAATAAGCACGATCATTCCAAGATCCACCTTTGTATACTCTTGCTTTGTTATTAATCATACTGGTTACACCATAAGCATACATAGACTCATCGTCAATGTCACCGCGTTTATCAGGGCTTGCATAGGCATCGTAATCAACCACTCTTTTTACATGTCCTAAACTATCTTTCTCTGCAATGTTTCCATCGGCATCCGAAGCTGGTTTAGTATATACGTTTCCACGGAATGGATTGAAATCGCTTTTATCTTCTGGAGATAAAGGACGGTAAACATCCATCACCCATTCACTCACATTTCCAGCCATATTATATAAACCAAAATCGTTAGGAACAAATGCTCTTACCGGACCAGTAATGTCGTAACTATCATTTAAGTAACCAGCAACACCCATGTTATCTCCACGACCTCTCTTATAATTGGCATACATAATACCTTTTCCTTTCCCTTCTGGATCACGGGTAGTTAGACCATTCCAAGCATAAAGTCTTTTTTGATTTACATTTTCAAATTGCGAATTACCTTTCAATGCTTTTGCTGCATATTCCCATTCTGCCTCTGTTGGCAAACGGTAATTAGGTAATAAAATACCGTCCTCTAAACGCACACGACGTGTTGGTTCGCCATTTGGATCTAAATTTTTCAAATTCTTTTTAACCATACCTTCATATTGGCCAGAAAGATAAGCTTGTGTATTGAAGTTGTCTTCGTTCACTTGATTAGGATTGTCTTTTAAGATTCCTTTCTCAATTAAAATTCTTTCGTTTACGCGATCAGTTCTCCAAGCGCAATATTCATTTGCTTGAGTCCAAGAAACGCCTACTACTGGATAGTTTTTGTATGCTGGATGGCGTAAGTAGTTATCTACATACGGCTCATTAAATCCAAGTGGATTTCTCCAAGCTAAAGTATCTGGCAAAGCTTTTTCATAGACTTCAGGATAATCTGCACCATATACACGCTTTAACCAATATAAATATTCGCAATAGTCCACATTTGTTACTTCGGTTTCATCCATATAAAAAGAAGAAACAGAAACTCTTCTTTCGTAATTATCATTATCGAAAGCTAAATCTTGCTCCATAGAACCCATTACAAAAGTTCCACCTTCTACGAAGATTAAACCTGGTCCTGTTGCTTGTTCTGCGTCTTTGTAAACTTGAAAGCCACCGTTCTTTTTGTCGTTGTATTTCCAACCTGTTCTTGCTGATTTCTCAGAACATGATGAAACAGTAACTAGCATACCTGCCATCAAAAAGTAAACAGAAAAATTGATTAATTTTTTCATCTGTATGTTATTTTATTTGTTTTGCGTTTTTGGCATATTGCCAAATTAGCGGTGTTGAATTAAGATTTAACGAAGTAAATATATTTATTATTATTCAAATCCTTAGAAAGAAGGGCAATTTACACGCTTGTAATTTTTACCCTTAGCCTTCGAAGGCGGTTGTTGCAATTGAATTGACAATGAAAATTCATGTGCGCCAGATGCGGAAGCCCTTAAATCTGAGGTGATGATATCATAGCTATAGCCAAATTTGTAAATATCGTATTTAAAGCCTACTAAGCCAATAAAAGAATCGCCATTTACAAAACTAGAACGATACCAAGTGCCCGCTACAATTGGGCCTCTGTTGTAATACATACCAATGTTCAACTGACTATTAGACCCTTGTTGTTGGTATAATATATTTGGCGAAATAGAGGCATTATATTGTCTTTTACCAACTGGTATAAAACCGCCAGCATGTATCGTGTATTTACGAGGCAATGGCGAATTTCCACCATCAAAAGACTGATTTGGTTCGGTTAAATGATCAATGGAGAAACCTCCAAAAAAGTTCTCTGTAAATAAGATAGCGCCTGTTCCAAAATCCAAATAGCTGGCATTTAAATTACCTGCTGAGGGGTCGTTAGTAGTATAAATTGGTGTGCCTTGTGCATCGTAACCCCAAATTAAATTATTGGTGTTCACCGAATTAGCTGAATAAGATGTGGAAATAGCTGGCTTAATCATTACTTTTCTGTTTACTTTTAAATTATAAGAGTAAACTGCAGTTACACGAGTTGCCTTAAAAACGCCATTTGCTTGATTATCGTTTGCAACCATTATACCAATTCCACCATTTAAATTTGGCATATATTGATCATAAGAGAAAGCAGTGTTTCGGTAAGCTTTATTAATTCCTGGCCATTGATTACGGTGATTTAAAATAACTCTAGGACCATCTGCAGTGCCTGCAAACGCGGGGTTTAAGTAAAGAGGCGCTGCGTAAAACTGCGAATAATGAGGGTCTTGCGCTTTCACAGCAGTTAAGGCAAATAAACCAAAAAATAATAATCCTAATTTCTTTTTTAACATAGGTAAAAACAATTTTAGAATATATGCTATTCTAAGTCAGAACATCAAATATAGATAAAATATTTATTGAATAAAAATAGGCAATTTTATACACTAATATCCGTTAAAACAGGAATTTTAATGAAATTTGGGGTTATTTTTGAGAAATAGCCTTATTTTTACTACCAATCGCAAAATGAAATTCAAGAAATACCTCTTTTTTTACCTTTTTTTAGGCTTTACCGCGCATTCGGGCTTAACCATGGCTCAGCAGTTAAACTCCTATAAACTAAATTGGATCGTCAACGAATTTGCAGATGTTAAATCGCAGTCGCAAAAAGTGGAGCTATTTGAGGAGGCTATTTTTGATGTGCAACTTAAACACATGCCTATTTGGAATAAAAAGTTTGCAGGCAATTTTACCGAAGCTGTTTTAATCAATCCAATTTACGAGCCTGCTGCCATTGCATACGATAACTTAATTAGCACCCAATTAACCGGAGCAGCAAGCATTCATGCGACGGTTGTTTTTGAAAAGAAAATTCCCTCTTTACTCGTTTCCGTTGTACCCTTCAGAAAAAACAGCCAATCCGGAAAAATCGAAAGATTAGTTTCTTTTGATGTGAAATTAATTTCCTCTTCGGTAAAGAAAAATGTTCCTAATACTAGAAATTATGCTGCTCATTCCGTTTTAAAAAATGGAACATGGACTAAACTTGGCATTGAGAACAATGGCATATATAAAATTGGTTTTGCTGAATTAAAAAAGATGGGCCTCAATCCAGAAACGATTGACCCAAGAAATATTCGCATATATGGAAATGGTGGAGGCATACTTCCAGAAATCAATAGCGCAAGCCGTTACGACGACTTAATTGAAAATCCGATTTTGGTTTTTGGAGAGGCCGATGGCAAATTTAATGAAACAGACTATGTTCTGTTTTATGCATTTGGACCAAACAATATTTATCCAGATACCATTCAAAATACTTTTTCGCATACTACCAATTCTTACACTTTAAAAAGTAATTATTTTATCACAGCAGATATAGGCCCTGGCAAAAGAATTGCAAATCAAGAAAGCATAAACGAAGTACCAAATAAAATTATAGACACTTATAATTATTTTGAATTACATGAATTGAATAATTCTACAGGAGTAAATTTAACGATTAAAAGCGGCAGAGAAAGATGGGGGGAGGAATTCAGCAATTTACTTTCTTATGATTTTAAATTTACGCTTCCCGAATTAGCTATCGGTAAACCCATTAAATTTAGGGCAGATTTAATTGGTCGATCACAAAGCCCAGCCAATAGCTCTTTTGTGATTAAAGCAAATGGCGTTACAACTAACAACTTAACTTGTGGTGGCGTAGAGTTTAGTTATGACGCATCATACGGATCATTAGTAAGTACGGGCTATACAACGGTTCCTAATCCAACTGAAAACCTGCTGATAAATATTACCTATAACAAACCAGACCTAACTGCAACCGGTTATTTAAACTTCATTCAAATTAACGCCATCAGTAAATTAAAATTAAATGGTAATTTTTTAAATTTTAGTAGTATAGAAAGTTTTGGCAGGGGCAAAATTAGTCAGTTTAATATTGATGCTATTAATCCAAGCGAAATAACTATTTGGGATATTACGAACAAAACAAATCCAGTAAATCAATTATTTACTGTAAACAATAACGTTGCACAGTTTACCAATAAAACAGAGGTGTTAAAAGAGTTTGCTGTATTTAAAGGAACTAATTTTCCAAAGCCAGAAATCCTAGAAAAAATAGATAACCAAGATTTACACGCGCTCGATTTTGTAGATCTCATTATTATTGCCGCTCCAGATTTTATGTCTGAAGCAGAGCGTTTAGCTGCCTTCCGAAGAACAAATAATAATTTACGGGTATTAGTAATTACTGAAGATAAAATTTTCAATGAATTTAGTGCAGGCGTAAAAGACGCTAGTGCTATTAGAGATTTTGTTAAAATGTTTTATGATAGAGCAGGAAATAATGAAGCAAACATGCCAAAGTATTTATTATTATTTGGCGATGGCTCTTATGACAATATTGGTTATGTAAAAAACAACACAAACTTTGTAACCTCCTTTGAAAGCAGAAATTCCCACTCGCCTTTTGGCTCTTATGTGAGCGATGATTTTTTTGGACTGCTGGACGAAACCGAAGGCGATTTTGACTACAACGGAAATCCAGTATATGGTGCCGCTGCCTTAGATGTAGCCGTTGGCAGAATGCCTATTCAATCAGCTTTAGAAGCAAGGCAAATGGTTGACAAATTAATTTCTTACAGCAGCTTAAGAGGCGACTGGAAAAATAAATATGTTTTAGTAGCCGACGACCAAGACGGCAACTTACATTTAAATCATGCGGAAAATCATTACCGAACCATCAGAAAACTAACTAACAATTATAATATTGATAAAATATATTTAGATGCCTATCCGCAAATTAGCACTCCAGCTGGCAGCCGTTACCCTGAAGTAAACAACGCTATTAACCAAGCGATGGCTGCAGGTGCATTGGTAATTAATTATATTGGTCATGGTGGAGAGGTTGGCCTTGCACACGAAAAAGTTCTTACACTAGATGACATCCGTTCTTGGAAAAACAAAACAAGCATGCCTTTACTTTTTACCGCAACTTGTTCGATTAGTAGATGGGATGACCCTGCATTTCAATCGGCAGGAGAACAATGCTTATTAAATGCAGAAGGTGGCGCAATTGCAATGTTTACAACTACTAGGGTTGTTTTTGCGAATGAAAACGAAGCCATTAACCAAAGTTTTATCAAAGCACTTTATGATGCTACGAATATAGGTAGCAATAATACGCTTGGCGATTTATTTAGAAAAAGTAAAAACTTAAATGGCTTAGGCTTGACTATTAATCAAAGAAATTTTTCTTTATTGGGCGACCCTTCCTTACCATTTGCTATTCCGCAATACCGTATCGTTACCCAAAAAGTAAATGAAAAATTAATCAGTGATAAAAACTTAGACACTTTAAAAGCGCAAAGTTTAGTAAATATCAAAGGATATATTGCCGATCAAAATGGCAACAAACTGAACAATGTTTCGGGTGTTTTATATCCAAGTATTTTTGATAAAAAAACTACCCTTAAAACGCTTGGTCAAGATATTGGCGTAAATGGAAGTAGGGTGCAAAATTTCGACATTCAAAAAAATATTATTTACAAAGGTAAAGTAAGTGTAACGAATGGTTCTTTTGATTTTAATTTTGTCGTGCCGAAAGATATTTCGTATCAAGCAGGCGCTGGCAGACTCAGTTACTATGCGCAATTGGACGCACAAGAGGCCATCGGATCGTATGATAGCATTATCATTGGAGGGTCTGCAAATGCTAGCAATTCGGATAAAATTGGACCAGAAATTAAAACTTTTTTGAATTCCGAAAACTTTGTAATGGGGGGCATCACCAACGAAAATCCAACTTTAATTGTGAAGTTAAAGGACGCCAATGGTATTAACACCGTTGGTAATGGAATTGGCCATAATTTAACCGCTACTATTACTAAAGATGCTAAGTCGGAAACTATCGATTTAAATCAATATTACGAATCAAAATTAGATAGCTACCAAGAAGGAGAAATTAATTATCCTTTCAATAAATTAACAGCAGGTAATTATACTTTAAAAATTAAAGCTTGGGATGTTTTCAATAATTCGTCAGAAAGCAATACTGCATTTACAGTTGTATCATCTGAAGGGTTGCAATTACAACATGTGTTAAATTATCCAAACCCTTTTACCACACAAACAGATTTTCAGTTTGAACACAATGGTGGAAGCGAAAACTTACAAGTACAAGTGCAAATATTTACCGTTTCTGGCAAATTAGTTAAAACAATCAACCAAAATACAAGCGGTAATGGCGCAAGAGTGACAGGTATTCTATGGGATGGGAAAGATGATTTTGGCGATAAAATTGGCAGAGGCGTTTATGTATACCGATTAAAAATTCGCACTGCAAATGGACAAAGTGCCGAAAAAACAGAAAAGCTAGTATTGTTAAATTAAGCTTTTGCCTTATTTTTCTATCTTTGAAAATATAGGCAATCGCATATAAATTATTATAGATGAAATTAAAAAGTAAATATTCAGTTGTTTTTAGAAAAACTATTTTTTTCGCTGTCTTGTTTTGCGGAATGATGCAAAGTGCATCGGCGCAAATTAGCACGCAAAACTTAAATGGAAATGGTGATGCCGTAAATGCCATTACCACTGCGGTGCCTTTTTTATTAATTGGTCCAGATTCTAGAGCTGGTGCAATGGGCGATGGTGGTGTTGCAAGTAGCGCAGATGTCAATTCGAATCATTGGAATCCTTCTAAGTTTGCTTTTGTTGATAGACAATATGCAATTGGTATTTCTTATACCCCATGGTTACAAAAATTAGTTCCAGATATTAACCTTGCTTATTTATCTGGCTATTATAAATTAGACAACAAGCAAGTTTTCGGTGCATCTTTGAGATACTTTTCTTTAGGAGATATTACCTTTACCGACAATGCCGGAAATGTAACCGGGCAAGGTAATCCAAACGAATTTGCACTTGACTTATCTTATACTAGAAAACTTTCAGACAGACTAGGATTAGGAACAGCGTTTCGATTTATTAATTCCGATTTAGCGCAAGGGCAATTAGCTGCATCGGGGCAAGATATCATGCCTGGAAGAAGTGTGGCAGTAGACCTTTCAACCTATTATCAAAATCCAGATTTAATTGTTGATGGTAAAAGAACGACCCTAACTTTTGGCGCATGTGTTTCGAATGTAGGTGCTAAAATGAATTATACAAACTCTACGGATCGCTTTTTTATTCCAACTAATTTAAAAATAGGTGTTGGTGGAAAAATGAAATTAGATGACTACAACGAAATTTCTGCATTTGTGGAAGCCAATAAATTATTAGTGCCCACCCCTCCTATTTACGCATACGATACTTTAAATAATCCGATTTATAATTTAGACGGCACACGAAAAATTATTTCAGGTAAAGACCCTAACGTTTCTGTACCAACTGGAATCATGCAATCGTTTAACGATGCGCCAGGTGGCATGCAAGAAGAGTTTAGAGAAATATATTACTCAGCAGGTTTTGAATATTGGTACGATAAACAATTTGCTTTAAGGGCAGGTTACTTTTACGAACACCCAACTAAAGGAGATAGGCAATACTTTACGATAGGAGCAGGTATTAAATATAATATTTTTGGGATCGATCTTTCTTATTTAATTCCAACAAAACAACAAAACCCATTAGAGAATACCTTAAGATTCTCACTTACCTTTAACTTCGAAGACGCAAAAATCAATGAAAATTAAAATAGGATTTGGTTTTGATGTTCACCAATTAAAAATTGGACATCCATTTATTATGGGTGGCGTTAATTTAGCACATGATCGAGGCGCCTATGGCCATTCGGATGCAGATGTTTTATTACATGCAATTTGCGATGCCATATTAGGTGCTGCAAACCTTAGAGATATCGGTTTCCATTTTCCAAATACCGATGAAAAGTGGAAAGGTGTTTCTAGTATACTATTACTTCAAGAGGTAATGAAATTAATAGCGGAGAAGAATTTTATATTGGGTAATATCGATTGTATGATTTGTTTAGAGGCTCCAAAAATCAATCCGCATATTCCCGAAATGAAAAAAAATATTGCAAATGCAATTAATATTTCTGAGGAAGATATTTCTATCAAAGCAACTACAAATGAACAATTGGGTTTTATTGGAAGAGCAGAAGGCGTTGTTGCTTATGCCGTTGTCTTGTTAGAAAAAACTATTTAAATCCTCTTTGTCTTTTTGCTTCGAAAGCCAATATAGCCGCTGCATTAGAGACATTCAAAGAATCTATCTTTCCCGACATTGGTATTTTTATTTGCTTTGCGTGTGCTAGCCAATAATCCGATAGGCCAGTTGCTTCTGTACCTAAAATAATGGCTGCAGGTTTACAGAAATCAATATGATGGTAATCGTCTTTAGCCGTTAAGGCAGCAGCATATGCTGTAATTTTATTTTTTTGCAACCAATGAAATAATTCTTCCGAACTACACACAACCATTGGAACGGTAAACACACAGCCCACACTAGAACGAATTACATTAGGATTAAATAGATCCGTTTTTAAATCACAAACAATTATAGCGTCTATTTTTGCTGCATCTGCAGTTCGTAAAACAGCCCCTAAATTGCCTGGTTTTTCTACTGCTTCGAGTACCATTAACAATGGATTCTCGCTAAGTATTAAATCTTCTAATGCTAAAAAAATAGGTTTGATGATTGCCAATAAGCCATCAGAATTTTCGCGATAAGCAATTTTTGCAAAAACTTCTTTAGTAACTGGGTAAATTTGATCGGCGGGAAAATTCTCGACAAGCCCAGCAATTTCTTCGCAATAAAACAAAGAGGCTATTTCGTGCCTTGCGCTTAAGGCTAATGCTATTTCTCGTTTCCCTTCCACCACAATTAAGCCCTCTGATTTTCGTTCAGCTGATTTATCAATTAAGCGAACAATATGTTTAATCTTTGGATTTTGTAAACTAGAAATTAGTTCGGAATGCAGCATTTAGATTTTATTTTCTAATGGATCAATGCCACAATTACAATTACCTGCGCATTTACCTTTTGCAGTAAAATTACGATAAATCATGCCACCCAAATAGACAAGAGCAGCAATCACCAATAATCCGACTAATATTTCCTGAACCATATACAAATATAAAAATATTATCAATGTGCTGCTAGCCAATTTTCGCCTATGCCAATTTCGACTAAAATTGGTACCTCAAGAGGAAGCGCATTTTTCATGTTCGTTTCAATAATGCCCTTCATTTGATCAACTTCTTGCAAAGGCACTTCGAAAACTAATTCGTCATGCACTTGCATCGTCATTTTAGATTGCAAACCTTGCGCCTTAATTGTTGCATGAATTTTTAACATGGCCATTTTTATCATATCGGCTGCCGAACCTTGAATAGGCGCGTTGATGGCATTTCGTTCTGCAAAGCCTCTCACCGTTGCATTTGCTGAATTAATGTCTCTCAGGTAACGCCTGCGTTTCATGATGGTTTCTACATAACCGTTTTCTCTAGCGAAATCGATTGTTTGCGCCATGTAATTTTTGATTCTCGGAAATTGAATAAAATATTGCTCAATAATTTCTGCCGCTTCTTTTCTTGGAATATTTAAATTTTGCGATAAACCAAATGCCGATTGACCATAAATGATTCCAAAATTAACAGCCTTTGCATTTCGTCTTTGTTCTGCCGTTACCTCTTCAACTGCTACATTATAAATATTTGCAGCTGTTGCGGTATGAATGTCTAAACCATTTACAAAAGCCTGTAACATGTTTTCTTCTTTTGCCATTTCGGCAATAACCCTTAATTCTATCTGCGAATAATCGGCAGAAATAATTACATGATTCGCATCTTTTGCAATAAATGCTTTCCTCACTTCTCTTCCTCGAGCTGTTTTAATTGGAATATTTTGCAAGTTTGGATTATTAGAACTCAATCTGCCAGTAGCTGCAACCGCCTGATTATAGGAGGTGTGAACCCTTCCCGTTTTTGGATTAATCATTTCTGGCAAAGCATCTACATAGGTAGATTTTAATTTTTGTAAGGTTCTAAAACTTAAAATATGCTGCACAATTTCGTGCTTAGGTGCCAGCAGCGATAAAATATCTTCACCTGTTTGGTACTGTCCGGTTTTTGTCTTTTTTGCTTTTGGATCGAGCTGCAACTTATCGAATAATACTTCTCCTAATTGTTTAGGTGATGCAATATTAAATTTAACACCGGCTAATTCAAATATTTCTTTTTCTGCAATTTCAATATCTATCGCTAACTCTTTTGACAATTGCGACAAAACCTCTTTATCGATTTTAACCCCTTCAAATTCCATATCGGCTAAAACATAAACCAATGGATTTTCTACACTACTTGCTAAATCACTTGCCTGAGTTGCTGATAACATAGGCTCGAAAACTTCTTTTAATTGCAAGGTGATATCTGCATCTTCGGCTGCATATTCTTTCACCACATCGACGGCTACATCTCTCATGCTGCCTTGGGTTTTACCCTTTTTGCCAATTAATTCTGTAATTGATACAGGCGAATATTGCAAGTAATTTTCTGCTAGTACATCCATGCCATGTCTGGCATCGGCATCTATTAAATAATGCGCCAACATGGTATCAAATAACACGCCTTTTACTTCAATGCCATACCACTTCAATAATAAAATATCGTATTTAATGTTTTGACCTATTTTCTGAATAGCAGGATTTGCAAGTACTGATTCGAATTCTTTTAATACAGCAATTGCTTCGTTGTGTAAAGCAGATAAAGGAACATAATAGGCCTCTCCTTTTTTAAATGAAAAAGATAGCCCTACAATCTCTGCCATATTTGCATCGGTTGAAGTAGATTCTGTATCGAAACAAATAGCACTTTGCGCGCTCAATTGTGCAATTAAATTTTGTCTGGCTTCCGCTGTATCTATTAAATGATATTGATGCTCGGTATCTTGAATCGTTTTAAAATTAACTAACTCCAACTCTTCGCTTTCGGCTTGTTGCTCAAAGGCAGCAGCATTAGGGCTTCCAAACAAATCCATCTGGGAAGTATTATTCGATTTTACTGTTTCTGTTATTTTAAAATCTTCGCCAAAAACACGACGACCTAATGTTTTGAATTCTAATTCTGCAAATAATGGTTCTAATAAATTTCTGTCTGGCGCTTCTAATAATAAAGCGGCTTCGTCTAAATCTACTGGTACATCTAAAATAATAGTAGCTAATTTTTTAGAGAGTAAGCCTTGTGCTTGAAAGTTTTCTACATTTTCTTTTTGCTTGCCTTTTAACTCATGTGCATTTGCAAATATATTTTCCATCGAACCATAACGACGAATTAAATCTTTAGCCGTTTTTTCGCCTATGCCAGGTATTCCTGGAATATTATCTACCGCATCACCCCATAAACCTAATATATCAATTACTTGATGCACATGCTCAATCTCCCATTTCTTAAGCACTTCGGGCACTCCCATGATCTCCACATCATTCCCCATTCTAGCAGGCTTATAAATAAAAATATTTTCGGAAACTAATTGCGCAAAATCTTTATCGGGTGTCATGCAATAAACGGTATAGCCTTCTTTTTCTGCTTTTTTAGCTAGTGTACCAATAATGTCATCGGCTTCAAATCCATCTTTTGTGATAACAGGAATTTTGAATCCTTCTATTAATTGAAATACGTATGGAAGTGCAGAAGATAAATCTTCGGGCATTGCCTCGCGATGCGCTTTGTATTCAACAAAATCAGTGTGTCGTTCGGTTGGTGCTTGCGTGTCAAAAACCACAGCAATGTGACTTGGTTTTTCTCTTCTCAATAATTCTAATAAAGTATTGGCAAAGCCAAATACAGCCGATGTATTTAGGCCATTGGAGGTAAATCTTGGCGATTTACTCAATGCAAAATGTGCGCGATAAATCAACGCCATTCCATCTAATAGGTATAATTTCTTGTCTTGCATATGCTTGTTCCAAAGTTATAATAATCTTCATATTTATTAGTCAATTAAGGTGTTTAAAATAATTTTACCAAGGGCCTAATTTTAGGATTTTATGAATAATACTTAGCTTTAGGCATGGGAAAATTAATAAACGAACATAATGCCAATCACGAAAAAAGGAATACCCGCTGTGATTGGTGTTTATCAGACCCGATTTATATTCAATACCACGACCAGGAATGGGGCAAGGAATGCCACGACGATAGCGTGCTTTTTGAGTTTTTAATTTTAGAGAGTGCGCAAGCAGGATTAAGCTGGCTAACGGTGCTCAAAAAAAGAGCTGGTTACCGAAAAGCTTTTGCTAATTTTGATGCAAAAAAAGTAGCCCAATTTGATGAAGCTAAAATCGAAGTGCTCATGCAATTTGAAGGAATTATTCGAAATAGACTTAAAATAAAATCGGCCATTAGTAATGCGCAAATATTCTTATCCTTACAAAAAGAATATGGAAGTTTTGATGCTTATTTATATTCTTTTATGCCCAGTAATAAACCCATTGTCAATATAAGAAAATCGCTCAAAGACTTGCCTGCAAGTAGTGTGGAGTCTGACGTCATTAGTAAAGATCTAAAGAAAAGAGGATTTAAATTTTTTGGATCAACTATTTGTTATGCATACATGCAAGCAATGGGAATGGTAAATGACCATTTAATTAGCTGTCATTGCTATTGATTTACAGCTCCGAAGATGGATCCCAAAATACTTTTTTGAAATCGACAATTTGATCTTGCGAAATTTGATGCCCCTCGGAAATTAATAACTCTTCCATTAAGTTTTCGCCTGGGAAATGATGTTTGCCAGAAAGCATTCCATTTCTATTGACTACTCTATGTGCAGGTACATCTAACATTTGATGAGAGGCATTCATGGCCCAACCTACCATTCTTGCTGCATTTTTGGCACTTAAATAATTGGCAATTGCACCGTAAGAAGTTACACGGCCTTCGGGTATTTTTTTTACGACCGCATATACTTGCTCAAAAAAATTATTTTCTAATTTATTCAAAACTAAATTTTAAATAATTAATATTTTTACCAACTGCTAAATATTTTTTTTCGTAAGTAGTTTGAATTTGCAATAAATCATCAAGCATTTCATCCTGATACAAATCGGTTGTTGCCGCTAACACTTGAATAGGTTTTTCTTGTATTAATGTATTGGTATAATCGTACAAGGCATCGCTATCTGTTTTAAGATGCACAATTCCGTTCGGCTTGAGTATGTTTTGATAGTAGGTTAAGAACCGAACAGAGGTGAGTCTTTTTCTTTCTCGACTAATTTGAGGCTGAGGATCTGGAAAAGTAATCCATATTTCTGAAATTTCTGCAGCTGAAAAGTGGTCTAAAATATTTTCAATTTCAATTCTCAGAAATGCCACATTTTGTAAGTTATTTTCTATGGCTGTTTTTGCTCCTCGCCAAATTCTTGCACCCTTTATATCTATTCCAATGAAGTTTTTATTAGGATACTTTTCGGCCAAATTAACCGTATACTCGCCTCTTCCGCAACCTAATTCTAATACGATAGGGTGACTATTCTTAAAGTAGTTTGTACCCCAAAAGCCCTTATGTACAGGCTCCATCTCAAATACATTCGCAAAGGTTGCAATTTCGATAAAGCGTTTTAATTTATCTTTTCCCAATTGGTTTATAATTTTAGCAAAGGTTGTAAAAATATTGCATTTTATAATTAGCTATAAAGAATTAATGTTATAATTTATGAGAAGATAAATGTATTTTTGAAAATTAATAGGAATTCGTATTACGCATGAATAAAGATTCGAAAATATATATTGCTGGCCACAGAGGCATGGTTGGTTCTGCCATTTTAAGAAAATTAACAGCTGCTGGTTTTCAAAATATTATTTGTAAAACTTCGGCCGAATTAGATTTAAGGAATCAATCGGATGTTATGCAGTTTTTTGAAAAAGAAAAACCAGCTTATGTATTTTTAGCTGCTGCCAAGGTTGGTGGAATTATAGCGAATAATACTTATCGTGCAGATTTCTTGTACGAAAATCTAGCTATTCAAAACAACATTATCCACGCTGCCCATATTCATCAAGTTACTAAACTTTTATTCCTAGGCTCTTCTTGTATTTATCCAAAATTAGCCCCGCAACCATTAAAAGAAGAAAGCTTGTTAACTGGTTTGTTAGAACACACCAATGAGCCTTATGCCATTGCAAAAATTGCAGGCATAAAAATGTGCGAAGCCTATAGAAGTCAATACGGTTGCAATTTTATTGCTGTCATGCCTACAAACTTATACGGTTATAATGATAATTACCATCCACAAAATTCACATGTGCTGCCTGCTTTAATTAGGAAATTTCACGAAGCAAAATTAAATGGGGCAAGCCATGTAGAAATATGGGGCACAGGCACACCCCTTCGTGAATTCTTATTTGCTGACGATTTAGCCGATGCTTGTTATTTCTTAATGCAGAATTATGATGGTGCAGATTTTTTGAATGTGGGGGTAGGACATGACATCAGCATTAAAGATTTAGCGCTGCTCATTAAACAGATTATTGGTTTTGATGGCGAAATAAAATTTGATACCAGCAAGCCTGATGGCACACCAAGAAAATTGATGGATGTGAGTAAGCTCAGCGCATTAGGTTGGAAATACCAAACCGAATTAGCCGAAGGCATTCAGCTGGCTTATGCAGATTTTTTAAGCAAAAATTAATTGCCAGAAAAATTTGCTTTTCTTTTTTCTAAAAATGCAGTTGTACCTTCTTTAAAATCTTTTGTTCCAAAACATGCGCCAAAGTTTTCGATTTCGCTTGCATATCCATTTTGGCCTTCTTCAAATCCAGCGTTCACAGATTTAATTGCATAACTAATTGCAACTGGAGATTTAGTGATAATTTTCGAAACAATTTCTTCGCATTTCGCTAATAAATTTTCGGGCGCTACCACATGGTTCACTAAGCCCATTCTGTATGCCTCTGCCGCATTGATTATATCTGCTGTAACAATCATTTCCATTGCCCTGCCTTTGCCAATTAATTGCGCTAATCGTTGTGTTCCGCCATAACCTGGTATCACACCTAATCCTACTTCTGGTAAGCCCATTTTTGCAGTTTCAGAAGCCACACGAATATGACAAGCCATGGCTAATTCTAAACCACCCCCTAAAGCAAAACCATTGATGGCTGCAATAACAGGCTTCGGACTATTTTCAATTAAATTAAAAACTTGTGCATGGCCATCACTACTTAATGCTGCACCTTGCGCAACAGAGAAATCCGCAAATTCTGCAATGTCTGCTCCGGCAACAAATGCTTTTGTACCATCGCCAGTTAAAATAATAGCGCGTACTTCTTCGTCTGCAAATGCAGCTTGAAACGCCGCGTTTAATTCAGATAAGGTCGCTTTATTTAATGCATTTAATTTACTTGCACGATTAATAGTAATATGCAATGTTGCATTTTTTTGTTGGGTTAAAATGTTTTCGTAAGGCATTAGTTAAAGATTATTTTTTCTATATCGATTACTTTTTTTCTGTATGCTTTTTTTTGAGATAGAGAGCTAAGGATGCACCAAACAGGACTTGTAATTCCTTTGTTAATAATTAATACCCTCGTATCTCCAACAATCCATTCATAGCCAATGGTGGTCATCAGTGTATCGGCATGAGTGGTGGCGTTTTCTAAAATTTTAGGCGCTCCAAAATCTGTACTCAATTTGGCAACAACATTCCCTAATTCTTTAAACCTTAAATCGAAATGAACCTCCACCAATGCTTCTTTATAAAAACGAAAATTGCAATAACTATAATGAAAACCAGCATAAAAAATAGAGTCTTTATTATTGATTTCACAATTACTAAATTGATCACCGGCATTTGTTTGACTACACTTGGCTAATACTGGAATCGTGTTTTTATTGGAACCCCAACTGTATATCTTATAACCAGTGCTTGCAATTTGCGCATTGGCATGTAGCGTAATGATAAACAAAATCAGTAGGGAGATTTTTTTCATTAGAAATTTCTATTTGCCGACACCCATTGGGTAATATAATTAACAATATTTGAAGTTGCAGTGCCAGGCGCAAATAGCTGTCCAACGCCCATCTGAGCTAATTGCTCCATGTCTGGTTCTGGAATAATTCCGCCACCGGTTAGCAATACATCATTCATCCCTTTTTCTTTCATTAAATGAATAATTTTTGGAAAAACAGTTAAATGAGCTCCACTTAAAATACTTACACCAATGGCGTCAACATCTTCTTGCAAAGCAGCGCTTACAATCATTTCAGGCGTTTGCCTAAGACCGGTATAAATTACCTCCATACCAGCATCACGCAATGAAGTGGCAATTATTTTTGCGCCTCTATCATGTCCATCTAATCCACATTTTGCTACTAAAACTCTTATTGGTCTTTTCATAGTGGTTTGCTTTTGATTGTGTTTAGGCTATGCTATTAAACTGATCGATTGCAGCAGTTAAACGTTTTACAATTCGTTCTTTGCCGATTAATGAAGTAAGCTCAAATATAGCTGGGCCGGCCGCTTGACCCGATATTGCAATTCTAAATATTTGCATCACCGCACCTGCACCAATTCCGTTTTTTTCAGCTGTTATTTTAAATAATGATTCTATGCTAAGCGCATCAAAACTAGCTGTTGAATTTAAATCTGTAGCTAAATTAGCCATAAACGCAGGTACCGCATCTTTCCATTTTTTGCGAACTAAGTCCATATCAAAAGCATTTGGCTCTTCGAAAAAATAACTAGCTAAAGACCAAAACTCATTCGAAAATTGCGCCTTCTCTTTTACTAATTCGCAGACCGCTTGAATATAAGTTATTGGATAATCAAAACCCTTAGCTTGAATTTCTGTTGCAAAAATTTTAGCTAAATCTTCGGAAGGTGTTTGTCTTAAATATTGCTGATTAAACCATTTAGTTTTGGCAGCATCGAATTTTGCACCCGACTTGGAGATTCTTTCTATGCTAAATGCTTCGATTAATTCCGACATGCTAAAAATTTCTTGTGGCGTTCCAGGATTCCATCCTAATAAAGCCAACATATTAATAAAAGCAGCTGGAATATATCCATTTTCTCTATAACCAGAACTAATTTCTTCGGTGAATGGGTCTTGCCATTGTAATGGAAAAACAGGGAAGCCTAATCTGTCGCCATCACGCTTACTCAATTTGCCATTGCCGTCTGGCTTAAGCAATAATGGTAAATGCGCAAATTGTGGCATCACTTCTTCCCATCCTAAATATCTATAAAGTAATACATGTAAGGGAGCAGATGGCAACCACTCTTCTCCTCTAATTACATGGGTAATTTTCATTAAATAATCATCTACTACATTGGCTAAATGATAAGTAGGCATACCATCAGATTTGAACAAAACTTTATCGTCCATTTGTGAAGTTTGCACTAACACATTACCTCTGATTAAATCCACTACACGTACTTCTTCTTTACGTGGAATTTTCATTCGAATAACATAAGCATCACCGGCCGCTAATCTGCGAGCCACTTCGTCGCTAGGCAATGTGAGCGAGTTTTTCATACCCTCTCTAGTAATATAATTGTATTGAGGGGAAGCAACATTAGCGGCTTTTAAATTTTCGCGCATCGCATCCAATTCTTCCATGGTGTCGAATGCATAATAAGCATGCCCAGATTCAATTAATTGTAAAGCATATTGCTTATACATTTCTTTTCTTTCGGATTGGCGATAAGGGGCATGCGGACCTCCAACATGAACTCCTTCATCGAAAGTTATGCCACACCATGCCAAAGATTCGATGATGTAATTTTCTGCACCTGGCACATATCTGGTTTGATCGGTATCTTCGATACGAAGCAACATGTCTCCGCCGTGTTTTTTTGCAAACAAATAATTATAAAGTGCCGTACGAACTCCACCCATATGTAATGGGCCAGTTGGACTAGGCGCAAATCGAACACGTACTTTTCTTTCCATAAGCTTACAAATATAAGTATTTTGAGCGCTAAATAGCGCCAATTAAGCAATTTTGGGTCAGATTTTGGTCTAATTTTGGTAAATTATTGAATTCTTAAAATTTACATCGATCAATGATTAATTAGTATTTTCGTTGGATGAATAAACCAGAAACCAAAAAGAATAAAAAAATATTACTGCTCCTGTTTGCGGTAGTCATTGGACTGTCTTCTTTGGTTTATACAAATATTTTAGTAAAGCGTTTACAAATCGAAGAAAAACAAAAAATTGAACTTCGTATCGAAGCTACCAAACAACTAATCAAAGCAACAGATGGTGAGTTTATTGTTTTCCTTTTTGAAAACATCATTAACAATAACGACATGGCAACCATTATTGCCGATTCCAATAATGTAGTTTTACATAGTAGAGGTTTAGACACTGCCAAAACATTTGACGCTACAAATGAACCCAATAAGCAATTTGATCCGAATTATTTTCAAGCACAATTAGCCATCATGAAACAACAACATGATCCGATAATCTATGAAGTAATACCAGGAGAAAAACAATTTATATATTATAAAGACTCTTCTATTTTAATGCAGTTGAAAATTTATCCATATATACAACTTGCTATTATTGCCGTGTTTTTATTTGTTTCTTATTTAGCTTTTAGTGCTAGTCGAAAATCGGAGCAAAACCGCGTATGGGTTGGTTTAGCAAAAGAAACCGCTCATCAACTAGGCACCCCAATTTCTTCCTTATTGGCTTGGATTGAACATTTAAAATTAAAAATTTCGACCCAAGAAATTAGCATCGTAGACGAAATGGAAAACGATGTAAAAAAATTAGAAATAGTAGCCGATCGTTTTTCTAAAATTGGATCTGTTCCAGTGTTGAAACCAGAAAATGTTTATGAAACGCTCGAAAGAAATATAGCATATATTAAAAAACGAACCAGCGAAAAAATTACTCTTGAAATAAATGGAGACCACACTATTTGTGCGCAATTAAATGCTTCGTTGTTTGATTGGGTAATCGAAAATTTGTGCAATAATGCTATTAATGCCATAGGCATACAAGGCGCTATTAAACTTTCCATTTCTCAACAAAAAAATAAAGTGTTTATCGATATTTCGGATACCGGCGCTGGCATTCCTAAATCAAAATTTGAAACTATTTTTGAACCAGGATATACTACCCGAAAAAGAGGATGGGGCTTAGGACTATCGCTAGCAAAGCGAATCATCGAAAACTACCACAATGGCCAAATTGTTGTAAAAGAATCTGTACTTGGGAAAGGCAGCACTTTTAGAATTACGCTATATGCCTAAAAGACTTTTATTTTTATTTCTTTTATTATTTTTTTCTATGCAAATTTTAGCGCAAGAAAATAAAATAAAAGCAATCAACCCGATAGCATACTTTGATAGTAGCCATATTAATTTAACCTACCTACATGCCTATTGGCAAATTGATCCTAAGGTAAATTATATTAATGGAGAGGTTACCTACTATTTTAAAACTAGCCAAATCACCAATAAGCTTTATTTTTCGCTAGCAAAAAACTTAAGTGTCGATACCATTTTATACCATCAAAATGGTGTAGCCTATTCGCATGATTACTTAAATAAATTACAGATTTTTTTACCTTCCATAATTGCTCCTAACGAAATAGATTCTATTACCATTCGATACCAAGGCGCTCCTTCTCGTTCTGGATTTGGCGCATTCACCCAAAGCGATCATGGCTATGGCCCAGTTATTTGGACCCTTTCAGAACCTTTTGGGTCGATGGAGTGGTGGCCCTCTAAATTAAGTTTAGATGATAAAATTGACTCTATAGATATTTTTATCCGTACCCCTAAACCCTATTTGGCTGCAGCAAATGGTTTACTAGTTGCTACCGATTCTATGGAGAATGATTTTATTTACCATTGGAAACACCGCTATCCTATTACCAGTTATTTAGTTGCATTTGCCGTAAGTAATTATAAACAATATACCGACACCGCAGATTTAATAGATGGACCATTGCCAATTTTAAATTATGTGTATCCGCAAAATTTAACCAATTCCAAATTACAAACCAAAGCAGTAATTCCGATTTTAAAATTATATGAAAAACTAGTTGGCCCTTATCCATTTGCAAAAGAAAAATATGGTCATGCACAATGTGGTTTCTCTGGCGGCATGGAACACCAAACCATGAGTTTTATGGGCAATTTTAATAGAGGATTAATTGCACACGAATTAGCGCATCAATGGTTTGGCAACATGGTTACTTGCGCTGGATGGGAAGATATTTGGCTAAACGAAGGTTTTGCTACTTATTTTGCAGCATTAATCAACGATTTTGATGTAGACCCTGCACAATGGAATTTATTTAAGACAAGCACCATTAGTTATGTAACTGATGTAAGTGATGGGTCTGTAAAGGTGAGCGACACCAATAATATCTCTACTATATTTAATGAAAGATTATCTTATAAAAAAGGCTCTTATTTATTGCATATGTTAAGAGGAGTTATGGGAGATTCTCTTTTCTTTTTAGGTTTAAGAAGTTATTTATACGATCAAAATTTACAACATGATTATGCAAGTACCAATAGCTTAGCTTACCATTTATCGGCTGTTACAGGAAAAGACTTACAATGGTTTTTTGATGATTGGTTTATTGGTGAAGGTTATCCTACCTATGAAATACTATGGAGAAACGAAGCAAACAACCAAGTAGTAATTACCGTCAAACAAAAAAGTAGTTCGGCTACTGTTTCCTTCTTTGAAATGCCTATCGAATTACAACTTTCCAATAGCACAAAAGATACCATAGTAAGGGTAGACAATTTATTTTCGGGACAAGACTTTGTAGTTCAATTAAATTTTACCCCTAACAAATTAGATTTCGACCCGAATCGCTGGATACTAGCAAAATCAAAGGTTTCTAACGTAGCAGACGTTACGAATTTAGGGAAGATAAGCTTACAGATTCGACCCAATCCTGCTTCAGAAAATATCAATTTAGTATTTTCAAAAGCCATTTCTTTGAATGAATTAAAAATCATTAATACCCAAGGAGAAACTATAAAAACAATCAACTACACTGGAAATTTTACCACTAGCGGAAATATATTTATTGGCGATTTGCCATCAGGATATTATCTGGTACGAATTAAAACAGATAAGGAAATTTTAAACAATAGCTTGATTAAATTTTAACATAAAAAAAGCCCGAATGTTATTCGGGCTTTTTTTATGTAATGGTGATTTTTTATTTAATCACAAACTTGCTGCTGCTTGTTTTGTCTCCAGTTATTGCCTGAATAAAATAAACACCTTTTGCTAAATGTGTTAAATCTAATTGTTCGCGGTGCTGATTACTCAACTCATTTCTATCTAATACAAATACTACTTTACCTAATTGGTCTAGTACTTTTACTTGCAATGTGCTAGGGTTTTCTGTTGCAAGTATCACATTTAAAATACCCGAACTTGGATTCGGTGTTACTTTAAAAGATTTAACCTGTGTCGAAATTCCTGCCAATGCGGTTACTTCGATAGTTCTAGTTGCCTTATTTGAACAACCCGCAGTATCTGTATAAGTATAAGTAATATTAAAAATACCTACGCCACTTATCGCCGGATCAAAGATGCCATTACTCACTCCAGTGCCAGTGTAAACGCCACCTGCAGGCAAGCCGCCATATAATGCAATAGGTCTTCCGCTAGGATTAACAGGCATTAAACTATCTAATGTTACCACTGGTAAAGGTTTAAATCTAATTTTAAAAGTATCGGTGGTTGCGGTACACAATCCATTTGAGGCTAAAATAGTACAATAATAATCGCCGGTCGTCGAAACTGTAATGCTTCTTGAAGTTGCGCCTGTGTTCCATGCATATGTTGCAGAAGCTTGAGTTGCAGTAATGGTTACCGTTTTGCCTACACATAAATTATTTGCACTTACAATTCCTGTTGTTTTTGGTAACACATTGACAATTACATAACCATCTTTATCTTGCACTTTTCCGTCTACGGTTAAGGTTACTTTATATCTTCCATTGGTAGCATAAGTTACCGTTGGGCTAGCAGCGGTAGAAGTTGCAGGCGTTCCTCCTGCAAATGTCCATGCAATATTACTGCCAGTAAAATTGGAGGTATTGGTAAATGTAATTGATTCGCCAGCGCATACTACTTTTTTATCTGAAATAAAATCTGCAGTTATTGCATTTGGTTTTACTTGCGCCCACCAAGTTGCCCAAGTATTTGAAGTATACCCAGCGTATTCTTGAACAGTCCAAAAAGTAGAATCATTTTGTGGATCAACAACTGTATTGGTATAATCGCCCCAACGATTTCTTGTTCCACCGAAATCTTTAAAATAAATATTTTCGCCACCTTTAAATAGGTATTCATCTCTCATCGTATTGATTGGATCTGCAGCAGCTCTAAAAGAATAAGAGCCACTTGCATATTGCAATGGAGAAAAACTCGAATAACCAATTAACATGTCATTTGCTTTGTTAACTGCAATACTTGGAAAAGAATAAAACTTTTTACCTGTTGGATCATCAATTCTACTACGTTGTAAAACGGCGCCTGTTGAATCGAATTGCCACCACTGAACGCTACTTCTAACTGCGCCGGTATTTGGCAAAAAGACGGTGTGTACAGCATAAATTTTCCCGTCTCTAACCACTACTTGTCTCATACGATGATCGTTTGTAGCGATGGTTTTGATGGTACCTAATTGTGGTCCAAAATTAGTATTGTTATTTCCCGAACTAGCCCATGGATTAGGAGTAGTAATAACTGTTTCGCTAGACAAAACCTCTGCGCCTACTTGACCTGTAATTGTTCTCATGCCTAAAACACCATTCCCTCCACTGCTTCCAGAAGAAACTCTGAAGGTATACATTTTTCCAATTGATCTATCGTAATGTATAGAAGGACATGCAATAGCAGTTGCTTCGTTTGTAATTTCAAATCTTTTAAATAAACCGACACCGCCCGCATATAAATCTGCTTTATTCCAAACATAAATTTGATGCGATGTACCCGAATTATTTGGCATGGCAAATAAATTCATTTGCACAACAATCCATTTATCGTTAAAACCTATACTTGGATAATCTACCCATTTTCTATTCGTTGAATCTACATCAACTCTATATAACCTCCAACCTGCAGTAGGGTCGCCGGTATTAGAGATGGCTAATAAAGTGCTTGAGTTTACCGTTTGTGCATTACAAGATGTAACCATCATCCATCTATTTGCTTCGTGATCATATAAGACTTTTGGATCGTAACAACCCGAAGCAGAACCTACGGGAGCCCAAAAAGCGTCTAAGGAAACGGTGCTAATCGTTACCCCATTTCTGTCCGAAATTCTAACTTGTGTATTGAGTGTTGTCATTACATGTGTTAGACCAACTGTTCCATTTACATCTGGAGGTATAGAAGTATTGTTGTCGCTGATACCTGCAAAATTTGAAATAGGAGATGGTGAAGGGTTAGGCGCTGCAACGCTTTTTGCAAAGTTTTGAGTAATACCAAACGGATCGACATGCACCGTTTTATTTTTACGATTGATATCCATTTCTGGAATTTCTCGCGCTTTACGATTGCCAATAAATTGAATTGGCTTGGTCGCGGTTTTATTATAGGCATTGATTAAAGCAATGGCTTTAAAGTTGATTGTTGCCTGCTCGGTTGCATGTCCGTTGTCTGAAGTAACCACGCTTTCTGATTGCGCATTTGCATGGATGCTGAACATGGTAAGCGCTATGGCTAATACACTGTAAAATTTGTTGTTTTTCATTCTAATTGAATTGATATTTAAAGTAAATATAATGATAAAAGATAAAAGCGCGCATAAGGTTTATCAGCTTATTTTAGCAATTTTATTACTTTAGCAGAAATTGCCATTAACAAAATGAAAAAACTGACTTTTAGCCTTATCATACTTGCATTTGCTTCTATTTTAAATAGCTGTGGCATCCAAAAAACGGTGGCTATTAAGCCAGATTTGGGAGTTACGAAAAAGAATACGATACCCCTTTCCACTATCAATTTACCCATTAGCGTGAATTGCTTGAGCCTAGAAAACAATATCAATAAGCAATTTACTGGTGTTTTATATAATGACGAGAGTTTTGAAAATAATAACAACGATAATTTAATTGTAAAGATAAGCAAGCTAGCAGACTTTAAAATTAGTGGCAAAGGAGATAAAATTTCGATTACTGCACCCATCGAAATTTATGTAAAAGGTAGATTAAAAAAAGATTTCTTTAGCATGTTTGATCAAACAGTTGGCGTAGACCAATCTAAAGAAGCTACTTTTAAGATAAATTTAACCATCAATAGTAAAATTGGGATTAATGCAAATTGGGACGTACAAATAAATTCAGAAACCGATTTTCAATGGCTCGAGAAACCATTTCTATCTTTAGGATTGATTAAAATTCCAATTGGTGCAGTAATAGAAACGGCATTGAATTTAAAAACAAAAGAGTTAAACGAAAAATTAGATATCGAAGTAAGTAGATTATTAAAAATAAAACCTACCGTTGAAAAATATTGGAATGAATTTCAACTAGCTCAATTAATTAATGAATCGTATAAAAGCTATTTAGTTATTTCGCCAGAATCTATTTCTGCATCAAAAATTAATTGCGACGGAAAATCTATTTATTTTTACATGGGCATAAAGGCTGGAATAGCTGTGGTTACTGGAGAAAAGCCAATAATTACTAGCTATAAAAAACTACCAAATTTAACGCAACAACAAAAATACGACAGCAGTTTTGCCATTTATTGCAAAGCGACTATCGACTACACGCAGGCTAGTTTATTAGCTAATAACGCATTAGTGGGTAAAACATTTAGCTATGAAGATGGCAAACAACTAATCACCATTAATCAGATAACTATTTTTAACAATGGCGATAAGATTGCTGCTAAAATTAATTTAAACGCAGCTGTAACGAAAGGACTATTCACCAAAAAAATCAATGCAGAAATATATGCACTTGGCACACCCATATATGACAGAGTAAATCAAGAATTAAAAATTGCCAATTTTGATTTCGATATTAAAAGTAAGAATGCCTTAGTAGGTGCAACTGCATTTCTTTTTAAGAGCTCTTTTAAAAAACAAATAGAATTACAATTGGCTTATCCCATGAAAACACAATTGTTGCAAGCGCAACAAAATGCAAACAACGCACTTACAAGCGCAAAATTTGATTTCATTAAATTAAATGGTAATATTATTCGATTTGAACCTACAGACATTTTATTAGAAGAACAAGCTATTGCTATCCAATTAGCTTGTATCGGCAAACTTGCTGTAGAGATAAAAGGTTTTTAAAATAATATTAAAAAAAAGTATATTTAAAAAGATAAAAATAAACATGGATCGTTATTTCGGAATTTTTGGTATCATCGCTATTTTAGGTATTGCATTTTTACTTTCAAATAATAAAAAAGCAATTGATAAAAAACTAGTATTTACAGGCTTGCTCATTCAAGCTTTGCTTGCTGTTTTTATTCTAAAGGTACCATTAGGGCAATTAGTGTTTGCGAAAATTGGTTACTTTATTACCATGTTATTAGACTTCTCTAATAAAGGTGCAGATTTTGTATTTGGACCGTTAGTGAACTCCTCTTTATTAGCGCCTGTATTTGGCATTAGCAACACCTTTATTTTCTTTTTTAAAATTATCCCCACTATTATTTTTGTATCAGTATTAGTAAGCATTGCTTATCATATTGGAATCATGCAAAGAATTGTAGCGGTGTTTGCAAAAGTTGTTCATAAGCTAATGGGCGTAAGTGGTTCGGAAGCATTGTCGAATGTAGGCAGTGCATTTGTTGGACAAGTAGAAGCGCAAATTATGATCAAACCATATATTTCTGGAATGACCAAGTCTGAATTGTTAGCGAGTATGGCTGGCAGTATGGCTTGTATTGCAGGAGGTGTAATGGCTGTTTATATTTCGATGGGCGTGCCTGCAGAATATTTAATTGCAGCTAGTATTATGGCAGCTCCGGGTGCATTAGTTATAGCAAAAATTGTATACCCCGAAACCGAAGTTTCCGAAACAAAAGGAACAGTTAAAATTGAAATTAAAAAAGCACATGCTAATTTAATGGATGCTATTTCGCATGGCGCAAGTGACGGCATGCGTATTTCGTTAAATGTGATTGCCATGTTGCTTGGGTTTATTGCATTAATTGCGATGGTTGATGCAGGCTTAGGTTATTTAGGTAGGGCTTTATATTATAACACCAGCTTGGATTTAAGCATGATTGGTATTTCTTTGAAAGAGCTTAGTTTGAAAGAAATTTTAGGGTCTGTGTTTTCTGTTTTTGCCTACCTCATGGGTGTGCCTTCAAAAGATACACACCTAGTTGGTGCGCTCATGGGCACCAAATTAGTAATCAACGAATTTGTGGCTTACTCTAATTTATCGCCAATGATTGCGGCCGGTATTTTATCAAAAAAATCGATTGTGATTGTCAGCTTTGCATTGTGTGGATTTGCTAATTTTAGCTCTATAGCTATACAAGTAGGTGGCATTGGCGAACTAGCGCCCGATAGACGTGCAGACTTGGCTAAGCTAGGATTTAAAGCATTGATTTGCGGAACACTGGCTTCTTACTTGTCTGCTACGATTGCAGGTTTGTTGATGTAATTTAAATGAATACTATAGAAGCTGTGTGCAACTAACATCGAATTAAAAAAAACACCTAAAACAAAAAGAGCCTTAGATTTCTCTAAAGCTCTTTTGCGGAATGGACGGGACTCGAACCCGCGACCTCCTGCGTGACAGGCAGGCATTCTAACCAGCTGAACTACCACTCCGTTTCCCTATGGGACTGCAAATATACAGTCTAATATGGTTTTATCAACAAAAAAATGAAAATTCTCGAAATTAATCGATTAAATAGTTCCTTCTTTTAGTTTCTCTGCATTCTCTGCAAATTGCAATCCATCGATAATATCCTGAATATCACCATTCATTACCCCATTTAAATTATAAGAAGTTAAACCAATGCGGTGCTCGGTTAACCTGCTTTGTGGGTAGTTATAGGTTCTGATTTTAGCAGAACGGTCGCCTGTTGCAACCATTGTCTTTCTTTTTTTGGATACTTCATCCAAATGTTTTGCGTATTCCATTTCGTAAATACGTGAACGCAATACCGAAAGTGCTTTATCGTAATTTTTATGCTGCGATTTTTCGTCTTGGCATTGCGCTACAATGCCTGTTGGAACGTGTGTTAAGCGCACCGCCGAATATGTTGTGTTAACCGATTGCCCGCCGGGACCAGATGAACAGAAAAAGTCTTTACGAATATCACTTACTTTTAAGTCAATATCGAATTCGTCTGCTTCTGGTAACACCACTATAGAAGCGGCAGAAGTATGCACCCTGCCTTGTGTTTCGGTTGCTGGCACTCTTTGTACACGGTGAACGCCAGATTCATATTTCAAGGTGCCGTAAACATCTTCACCAGAAACATTTAAAATAATTTCTTTATACCCACCTGCTGTGCCTTGTGTATAATCTACCAGTTCGGTTTTCCATCCTTTGTTTTCACAAAAGCGTTGGTACATTCTGAATAAATCGCCGGCAAATAAACTAGCTTCGTCGCCACCAGTACCGGCGCGAATTTCTAAAATAGCATTTTTAGCATCTTCAGGATCAGAAGGAATCAACATTAAACGAATATCTTCTTCCATTTTATCCCTTTCGTGAATAAGGGTGTCTAGCTCTGCTTTAGCCATTTCCCTAAACTCTTCGTCTTTTTCGGTCGCTAAAATTTCTTTATTCGACTCGATATTGCTCATGATATTGTTATAAATGTGGTATTCCGCCACAATTTTAGACAACTCTTTGTATTCTTTATTTAATTGAGCAAATCGCTTCATATCAGACATAGCATTGGGAGAAGAAAGCTCCACTTCTACATCTTCAAATCTTCTTTTTATTGCTTCTAATTTTTCTAACATAATTTTAATCCCTGAAACAAGGCGCAATTTACGAAATTAACTGATTTTTAGCGATTCCTTTTGGAAATTCGTTGGGTAAGCTATTGGAGAATTTGGGTAAATAAGCTGTCGGATTGCATCCAGTAAGCGCTAGCACCGGCCATGGAAAATTGCTCCATTTTAATTTGAGTGCTTCTTAAGGTATCCGTGCGCAGGTTTTGATATTGTAAAATATGCCCGTCTTTACCGTATACTATTTTACCCTCATTGACTGTAAATTTTTTCAAGCCCAAGAGTGGAATTGTTTTTTGGTAACTTCCAAAAATATCAAAAACCATAATGCCAACCATTGGATCATTTAAATAAACAAATTCATTATTGGCAGATAAAAAATTTGGCTTAATTATTTTTTTTGTAAATAAATATAGGTCTTGCGATTGCTGCTTGATTTGAAAATTTCCGTCTAGCCTAACTAATTTTCTACTGAACTCATCATATGCCCAAAAACCATTTACTGGTGCCGTGCATACCAAATTAAAAAATGAATTTGGATAAATAGCTCTTAAATCGTAAGAGCCTATTTCTGCTAAATTTACATCTAAGATTTTTACCTGAAAAAAAGAAGGATAATAAACCATTATGGCAAATGGATTGGTAGCATCTAAAATCTCGGGGCTTCCACTCGCCAAAGCTGCGTAATAATTGGTCTTAAGCCTTGTCGATTCAATTTTTGTAACATTACTTTTTAAGTCGATATACAGTACATTGTCTAATCGATCCACTTGATAATTTTTAACTTGCGTTGCAATTAAAGTAGTTTGTGCACTTGCCTGCTGACAAATGAAAGATAAAAAAAAGAGGCTAAGCTTTTTCATTTTCATTAAAAGTGAGAAGCGAAAGTTCTTGCCCATCAAAACAAGCATAGGTATTGGCATGAATCCATTCTCCTAAATTAATATACCTGCTATTATTTCCTAAATCAATATTAAGTGGAATATGACGATGACCAAATATAAAATAATCGTAATGGCTGTGTGTTAATTTTTCTTTCGCATAAATAGCTAACCACTCGTTTGCTTCGCCTAAAAATTGTTCTTTTTTATCCTGAACCAAGCGAGATTTTTGAGACCATGCATGTGCTAGTCCAACACCAAGATTTGGGTGAATGCGCGCAAATAACCATTGGCAAACTTTGCTAGTAAAAATTTTCTTAAGTAATTTATAATTATAATCTCCTGGGCCCAATCCATCGCCATGACCAATAAAAAAGCGCTTTCCATTAAATTCGCGATCGACAGGCTCTGAATGCAATTGCACGCCTAATTCTTTTTGAAAATAATTAAACATCCAAAGATCATGATTGCCTTTAAAAAAATGCACCGGTATACCTGCATCTGTTATTGCCGCAATGGCTCCTTGTAAACGCACAAAACCTTTAGGTACCACCTTTGCATATTCAAACCAAAAATCAAAAATATCGCCAACTAAAAAAATTTCAGCAGCATCTGCTTTAATGACATTTAACCAACGCACAATTTTATCTTCTCTTTGGCGACTGGTTTCGAAATTAGGTAAGCCTAAATGAAAGTCGGAAGCAAAATATATTTTCTTTTGGTTTTCCATTAGGCTTGCGTATCGTCTATTAAAAATAAAAATAATTCTCTTGGACCATGTGCGCCTAAGACTAAAGTTTTTTCAATATCTGCCGTTCTACTTGGTCCTGCCACAACACTCATCAAGGAAGGCAATTGACCTTGGTATTTTTCATTCATAAATTGAATAGCATCTATGGTATCGTTTTTTAATTGAGAAGCATAAGCCACTACCACATGAATGCTTGGATAGATAGATAACCTGCGGCCTGCGGCCGATCCACTGCTAATTAAAATACTGCCGGTTCTGGCTATTAATGCTTCGCAGGTGGTGATGCCCACTACCGCATCTATAAACTCGTAGTCGGTGGTTTGATAACTTACTTGATTTTTAATTAGGCCTTGCAATTCTTTTTCCCAACAGAAAATATTTGTCCATTTTTTATCTTGCGCAATAGACTTTAATTGAAGCAAAAAATCTTTTTCGTTTTCGCAATAAATAAATTGACCATTCACTTTATTGAATGCTTCTGCAAATTGAATTTCTAGCAATTCGGGAGAGCTCGCAAAAATACCTTCCGTATCTTCGAATTTTGGGAAGGGGTTTTCCGCTTTTTCAATCAGGGCTTTCCTAATTTTCTTAAGCATTCGCTCTTTGGGTGTTGCTTCTTGCATATTGCTAAAATAAAAAATACCGCTCAATGAGCGGTATTTCTTTTAAAATATATTATTCAGCTTTTGGGTCTTCGCTTGGACTATTATGTGTGCTAATTTTTAAACCATCATCTGGATTGTCTGATTTAGCAAATTCGGCCTCCAACTCTTCTATGGTCTTTTCACCTTCAACAGGAGGTTTAGACTCAAACACAGTGGGCCTAGTAAGCTCATCTGCGAATGGCGCTTTTGTTGTTTCTTTCGCATCATTAGTTTTTGCGCTTGGCTCAACAACCGTTGCTTCTTCTGTCCCATTTACAAACTCATCGTAAGTAGTTCGGGTGTCAAATGGTCTTTTGCCTAACATCTCTTCTAAGTCTGATTGGAAAATAATTTCTTTCTCCAATAAAGCCTTTGCAATATTATCTAAGTGCGCTCTGTGTTTGGTTAACATTGCTTTAGTATCTTCATACATCTGCGCAATTAATCCGCGTACTTCAATGTCTATTAACTCTGATGTTTTATCTGAATAAGGTTTACCATAACCAAACTCTCCTTGCGGATCGTTAAAAGAAATATTACCAATAGTTTTGTTCATACCATACATAGTTACCATTGCATAAGCCAACTTGGTAATCCTTTCCAAATCGTTTTGTGCACCAGTAGATATTTTACCAAAAACAATTTCTTCTGCAGCTCTACCCCCTAAAGTCATCTTCATACTATCTAACAATTGTTCTGTAGTGTATAAGTATTGCTCCTTGGGTAAGTACTGCGCGTAACCTAATGCCGCTATGCCTCTTGGAACAATAGAAACTTTAACCAATGGATCTGCGTGTTCTAAAAACCAACCAGCAATGGCATGACCTGCTTCGTGGAATGCAACAATTCTTTTTTCTTCTGGTGAAATAATTTTATTCTTCTTTTCTAAACCACCGATCACGCGATCAATTGCATCTTGAAAATCTTGCATGTCAATTACTTGCTTGTCTTTTCTAGCAGCAATTAACGCAGCCTCGTTACAAACATTTGCAATTTCTGCACCAGCAAATCCTGGTGTTTGTGCAGCTAATTTTTTTGGATCAATATTAGGTGATAATTTCAATGGCTTTAAATGCACTTTGAAAATTTGTTCTCTTCCAATTAAATCTGGTTTATCAATTCCAATTTGTCTATCAAATCTACCTGGTCTTAACAGGGCCGGATCTAGTACATCTGGGCGATTCGTTGCCGCCATAATAATTACACCCGAGTCGGTTCCAAAACCATCCATCTCTACTAACAATTGATTTAAGGTATTTTCGCGCTCGTCATTGCCACCCATAATTTGGTTTTTACCACGCGCTCTACCAATGGCATCAATTTCGTCGATGAAAATAATACATGGTGCTTTTTCTTTCGCTTGTTTAAATAAATCTCTTACTCTAGATGCTCCTACACCCACAAACATTTCTACAAAGTCCGAACCCGAAAGCGAGAAAAATGGAACTTGCGCTTCGCCTGCAACGGCTTTAGCCAATAATGTTTTTCCAGTACCTGGCGCACCCACTAATAAAACACCTTTCGGAATTTTTCCGCCGAGATTAGTATATTTTTTTGGATTTTTTAAGAAGTCTACCACTTCCATTACTTCTTGCTTTGCTTCTTCTAAACCGGCAACATCATTAAAGGTAATGGCTACTTGTGATTCTTTATCGAACAAAGTGGCACGCGATTTTCCAATATTGAATATTTGACCGCCGCCGCCTGCGCCGCCGCCGCCAGACATCTTACGCATGATGAACATCCATACGGCAATCATCAATACTAAAGGCAATACCCAAGACAATAAAAAGTCTCTGCCCCAATTTGATTTAGTAATATACTCTACATCAACTTTTTCTGCAGCCGTAAAACTTTTTTGTGCTTCGCGAATACGATTGTTAAAATCATCGATCGAAAGTTGTGTTAAAAAATAATGAGGACCAGCGCCAGAAAAATATGCGCCGCTATTAATCTCTTTATACTTTTCTCCGGTAACTTTTGCTTTATAAATGTATACTTCTACCACATACATTTCATTTTGCTTGTAAGCAATCAGTTTTTCTACATCATGGTTCAATAACATTTCTGTTTCGAACTTTTGGTAACTGATTTCTTTTGCGCTATTGTCTTTGTATAAAAAATTGAATGCTAAAACAGCAACCAATAATATTCCGTAAATCCAATAAAAATTAAATTTGGGTACCTGCGGCATGTTGGGCATTTTTTTGCCGCCACTTATTTTTTTCTTCTGCTCTTCCATCTATTTTTTTATATGCTTAAGATGCGGATTCGAAACGTTGCGATTGCGCATCGCCCCATAATTCTTCTACACCATAAAATTCTCTTTTATCTGTTTTAAAAATATGTACTACAACTGAAACATAATCTAGTAAAATCCATTCGGCGTTTCCTTGGCCTTCTTTGTGCCACAGATGCTCGTTTAGCACTTTATCCATTTCGTGTTCTACAGAATCTGCAATGGCCCTTACTTGGGTGCTCGAATCTGCATGGCAAATAATAAAATAATCGCTGACAGAACTGCTGATTTTTCTCAAATCTAAACTAACAATATCTTTTCCCTTTTTCTCTTGTATACCTTGAACAATAACTTCCGCTATTTTCTGAGAATCTACTTCTTTTTTGTGTTTCTTCATTAAAACCGTTTAATTTAGCCAAAATTAGCAATTAATTTGCGTTTATTCCCATATGAAAGCTCCGTATACTGGTAAAAATATCATTCATTTAAAGGAAGTTCATTCTACTAACAGTTATACTGCAGAAATGTTGTCAAATTCTGCGCCAATACCCGAAGGCTCGGTAATTATGGCAGACTTCCAAACGGCCGGCAAAGGCCAAACAGGTGCCATTTGGGAGTCTTTGCCCAAAGAGAACCTTTTATTGAGCATTTATTATCGGCCGCATTTCCTAAAAATAGCAGATCAATTTATGCTTTCTATTGCTATCAGCCTGGCAATCTGTGACTTTTTAAAAAACTATATCGAAGATGTTACTATTAAATGGCCGAATGATATTTATGTGGGCAATCAAAAAATAGCAGGTGTTTTAATTGAGAATTCAATACAGCAAGATGTCATTAATAACAGCATCATTGGCATTGGCTTGAACATCAATCAAAAAGTATTTAGCAGTCAAGCAAAAAACGCTTGCTCATTAAGTCAATTAACAGGCAAAGAATATGATCTTCAGCAAATGCTCCAAAGCCTTTGCGAATGCATAGAAGAAAGGTATGATGCTATTAAAACGGAAGACTATCAAAGTATTCGTTTAGATTACCTCAAACAATTATATCGCTTGCAACATCCTGCAAACTATATGATAAATGGTCAGGTACAATTAGGTACAATTGAAGGAATAGACGAAATTGGCAGACTAGCCATATCAATCAATGGCAGCATACATTATTTCAACAACAAAGAAATTACTTTTATCATTTAAAAAATTGATATTTTTGAAAAATCATCTCAACAAAAGAATATGAAAAAAATCTTAGGCCTACTTGGACTATTGCTATTCAGCTTTAATATTTATTCGCAAATTCAAGAGCCTGTAAAATGGACTTACGCCATAGAAAATAACGGCAGTGAAACTCCAACGCTTGTTATTAAAGCTAGCATTGACGAGCACTGGCATGTGTACTCACAATTTGTTGGTGAGGGCGGTCCACTTCCTACCACTTTTAAGTTTACGCCTAACCCAAACTACGAATTAAATAAAGGTGTAAAAGAAATTCCAAAACCAATTACCATCAATGACGAAGTATTTGAAATGAAAGTTTCTTACTTTGAGCATACTGTCACTTTCAAACAAAAAATAAAAACATTAACTGCAAAAGATTATACCGTATCGGGCACTTTCGAATACATGGTTTGTAACGACAAGCAATGTTTGCCGCCAGAAGAAGTTGCTTTTAATTTTGCAGTAAAAGGTTTGCCTACCAAAGCAATTATTGCCAGTGCCAATTTAGATAGCACACAAACTTTAAATAAAATAGATAGCAGCGCTAATGCAAGCACAGCAATCGTTTCGGACAGTACAGCTACAACAGCTACAATTGCAACACCTGAAAAAGAAGAGGGAAATTGGTCTATCTTTTTTCAAGGATTTTTATTTGGCTTTGTTGCCTTGTTAATGCCTTGTATATTTCCAATGATTCCTTTAACGGTAAGTTTTTTTACCAAACAAAGCAAAAATAAAGCAGACGGTATTCGTAAAGCAATTATTTACGGAATTTCAATTGTAGTTATTTACGTTGCCTTAGGATTAGGTGTAACCATGTTGCTAGGCGCAAGTGCATTAAACGAACTCTCTTCTAATGCCGTTTTTAATTTAGTATTCTTCGGTATTCTAGTATTGTTTGCCGCATCGTTTTTTGGTGCATTTGAAATTACCTTACCTAGTTCTTGGTCTACTAAAGCAGATCAAAAAGCAGATAAAGGCGGATTGATCGGCATCTTTTTTATGGCCATTGTATTGGCTATTGCATCGTTCTCTTGTACGGGTCCGCTGATTGGTACATTGCTAGTAGATGCCGCAAATAAAGGGACTTACGTAGGGCCGTTTATGGGCATGTTAGGATTTTCTATCTCTTTAGCATTACCATTTACCTTGTTTGCAATTTTTCCTAGTTGGTTAAACGCAATGCCAAAATCGGGTGGCTGGTTAAACACCGTTAAGGTAAGTTTAGGTTTTATCGAACTTGCATTCGCACTTAAATTTTTATCAAATGCCGACATGGCATATCACTGGAGAATTTTAGATAGAGAAGTATTTATTGGTTTATGGATTGTCATCTTTGTTATGTTAGGATTTTATTTATTAGGAAAATTAAAATTCAATCACGATTCGGAGGTGAAATATATTTCGGTATCGAGGTTATTTTTAGCAATCATCTCTTTAAGCTTTGCCGTTTATTTAACACCGGGTTTGTGGGGCGCACCGCTCAAAGCCATTAGCGGATTTTTACCACACCAAGGCACGCAAGATTTTGATTTATATGCTAAGTCTTTTCAAAATACTGGCGCTACATCAAGTGAAAGTAGCCGAAAATACAGCGAGCAATTGCACGCCCCACTTGGCATTGAAGCATTCTTTGATTACAATGAAGGCATGGCCTATGCCAAAAAAGTTGGTAAGCCTGTTTTCTTAGATTTTACTGGTCATAGCTGTACCAATTGCCGAAAAATGGAAAACGCTGTTTGGCCAAACGAAGAAGTACTAAAAAGATTAAAAAATGATTTTGTAGTTATTTCTTTATATGTAGATGATAGAACAGAATTGCCGGAAAATGAAAAATATACTTCGAGCTTTACGGGTAAAAAAGTAAAAAACTTAGGCAATCGAAATGTAGATTTACAAGTCACAAAATTTAATAATAATGCACAGCCACTTTATGTAATTGTAGATACCGAGGGTAAAGAATTGGTAGCGCCATATGCATATAACGAAGACATTGCGGCTTATGTAAAATTCTTAGATAGCGGAAAAGCGAATTTTAATAAAAAATAAAAGCTACTCGAGAAAATAAAAAAGGAGGCCTTATTAGCCTCCTTTTTTATTTTATAATACTCAGCGCAAGTGGCAATATGCTTACGCTTAAAGGCGCCCGACCCTTTACTTCGCCGTCTATGGTTAGCGGATTTCCATCTGTTGCCGCAATTGTAATAGATGACAATTGTTTATACTCCAATAATTTAGAATGCACGTGTTTGCCTGAATAAATACTCGGAAATAAAAAAAGCAAATTCAACAAGCTAGTTTTCTTCACTATTAAAACATCCATGAGGCCATCGCTCAAACTTGCATAGGGCGCCATCATCATGCCTTTGCCCGTATGTTTGGTATTCATTAATAATACAAAAGAAAATTCCGCAGATTCTTTATTACCTGAATAAGTTAAAGTTGCGAAGGCGGTTGGATTCGAAAATATTTTTAGGATGGAAGCAATGGTATATCTTGCACCTCCAAATATTCTAAGCCTTTCGGCCAATGCAGTAATTTGCGCCACTAAGCCCCAACCAATAATATTAAAAGAGACCATGGTTTGTTCGGGGGTGCTTAATTTTAATAAATCTATTTTTTGCAATTCAAATTTTTTGAGCCTTTCAATGGCCGTAGAACTAGCTAAGCATTCAAGATCGTGATTAAACGCATTGCCGGTACCAGCAGGAAAAAGTAAAATTGGTGTTGTTAAATGATTCGATTGATATAAACCATTGACCACATCGTGCATGGTGCCATCTCCGCCAAATACAGCAATTGCAGAAATTGATGAATCTATAAAGCCGCCTAAATGGGTTGAGAAATATTGAGGAGTACTGCTTTCTACAACCACCCATTGAAAGTCTGGTAAAGCAGCTTGCATTTCTGCTAGCATGCTTTGGGAGCGGCCTTTACCAGAATGTGGATTGATGGCACAAAGTACTTTTTTGCTCATTTTCTTGAATTTGAGAAACAAGATAATAAATCAATTCTTAGAAATATAAAATTTAGTACTTTTGGGTATGGACGCGATCAAAAAACATTTCATAGAAGCACAAGAGGTGCTAGCAGCATTTATTGCAGCCGAAAAAAATTTACAAGCTATCGAAGCCGCTGGCCAACTAATGGTAAGCGCCTTGGCAAATGGTAAAAAAATTATTTCTTGTGGTAATGGAGGTTCTATGTGCGACGCGATGCATTTTGCAGAAGAGCTTAGCGGCAGATATAGAAATGATCGTAAAGCCTTAGCCGCCATTTCGATTTCGGATCCTTCTCACATTTCTTGTGTAGGAAATGATTATGGTTATGATTTTATTTTTTCAAGATACTTAGAAGCATTGGCAAACGAAGGTGATGTATTACTAGGCATAAGCACTTCGGGTAATTCAAAAAATATTATCAATGCAGTAGCAACTGCTAAATCAAAAGGCTTACATGTTGTTTGTCTTACTGGAAAAGACGGCGGACAATTAGCTGGCTTAGCCGATGTAGAAATTCGTGCACCCAAATCTGATTATGCAGATAGGGCGCAAGAAATTCATATCAAAGTAATTCACTCCTTAATCGATTTCATCGAAAGACATCTAAAATAGTTTGCAAATAAAAACTAGCATATATTAAGTTGAACTAGCATTTTCTTTCCATTAATTTTGAAATAAAAAAATGCTCGTTAAAACTTTTGGTTGTGCTGTTCAAGGCGTAAATGCTATATTAATTACTGTTGAAGTTAATATTGTAACTGGAGTCGATTATTTTTTAGTTGGACTACCCGATAGTGCAGTTAAAGAAAGTCACCTAAGAATTGAATCTGCCATTAAAAATTTTGGCTACCATATGCCAAGAATGAAAATTATAGTGAATATGGCACCTGCAGATATTCGTAAAGAAGGATCATCCTACGACCTCACCATTGCGATTGGCATTTTAGCAGCTGCAGAACAAATACCGGCAAGCTTTCTAAGCGAATATTTAATTATGGGGGAGCTTTCTTTAGATGGTAGCCTAAAGCCAATCAAAGGCGCCTTACCTATTGCGATTGAAGCCCAGAAAAAAGGCTTTAAAGGTTTTATTCTTCCACTTCAAAATGCAAAAGAGGCAGCCATTGTTTCGGAGCTTGCTATTTTTGGCATGCAAAATATTTTAGAGGTCATTCATTTTTTTAAAGGGGAATACCATGGGCAAGCAACACAAGTAGCTACCGAAAACTTAATGCCAGAAGCCGCCGAAAAATTCGATTTCGATTTTTCGGATGTGAAAGGTCAAGAAAATATTAAACGTGCATTAGAAATTGCTGCTGCTGGCGGCCACAATGTTATATTAATAGGCCCACCAGGTTCTGGCAAAACCATGTTGGCCAAAAGATTGCCAAGTATATTGCCGCCATTGAGTAGAAGCGAAGCCTTAGAAACTACAAAAATTCATTCGGTTGCAGGGAAATTAACTAATAATAATTCTTTAATGATGATTAGGCCGTTTCGTTCTCCGCATCATACTATATCTGATGTAGCTTTAGTGGGCGGTGGTGGAAATCCGCAACCAGGCGAAATCTCCTTGTCTCACAATGGCGTGTTGTTCTTAGACGAATTGCCAGAATTTAAAAGAAGTGTTTTAGAGGTCATGCGACAGCCACTTGAAGAAAGAAAAGTGAACATTGCCAGATCAAGACACAGCGTAGAATACCCGGCAAGTTTTATGTTGGTTGCTTCTATGAACCCCTGCCCATGCGGCTTTTACAATCACCCTGAAAAACAATGCACTTGTCCACCTGGAATTGTACAAAGATATCTTAGTAAAGTTTCTGGACCATTATTAGATCGCATCGATATTCATATTGAAGTTTCGCCCATTAGTTTTAATGAATTATCGGATCAGCGAAAAGGGGAATTGAGCAGTCAAGTAAGAAGTAGGGTAATTCAAACCAGACAGATTCAATCTGAACGATATAAAAATTTAAAAAATATTCATTGTAATGCACAAATAAATACGAAGCTGTTACGCGAATATTGTAAAATCGATAAAGAAGGATTGTCTATTTTAAAACAGGCAATGGAAAAATTGGGGCTTTCTGCTCGTGCCTACGATCGTATTTTAAAAGTGGCACGAACCATTGCAGATTTAGCAAATGACACCAACATCGAAACAAAACATTTGTTAGAAGCGATTCATTATAGAAGCCTAGACAAAGATGTATATTAGTTTTCCTCTTCTATTATTGGAGCAGCAATGGTATCTACCGCCAGAATCATACTCTTAGCCAAGCTCTTTACTTTAACACTATTAAATATTCCAATGGTGTCTGTGGCTGGCACTTTGCCTCTGCGAACCATTAAGCCCCCAATCAGCTTAAAATACTTATGCATATAGGGTTTGAGCTCGGCATCAGGTAAAAAAGATGCTTTAAATCTTTTAGGTTTAGGAACAATGCTTGCTAAAAAAATACTTTCTCCTAAATTTAATTCGCTTGGAAATTTATCAAAATAAAAACGAGCAGCATCGGTAACACCATAAACATTTGGTCCCCACTCAATAATATTTAAATAGACTTCGAACATGCGTTGCTTGTCTATCAGCCTTCCATTTTCTATCATCCATACAATCAATACTTCTTCTAGCTTTCGGGCAATTGTTTTATTTCTGGTTAAAAATAAATTTTTAACTAATTGCATGGAGATAGTACTGCCGCCCCGTTTAAATCGTCCAGCAACAAAATTGGTTGCAATTGATTGTCTAAATGCTTCTTCATAAAAACCGCGATGAGAAAAGAACAATGGATCCTCTGAAGTCAATAAGGCGTTCTTTAAATAATCGGTAATTTGCGCATAGGGTGTAAAGCCAAAGCTCTCTGGCCCAACAATCATAGACTTTACCGCGCGTCCACCTTCAAATGCAGTATAAATAAAACTGCCATTTGCTTTTTGAAAATTCACATTTCCAAATTGAATTATTTTAAAATTATCGCGTGCGAGTTTGGAGTCAAACTTACAATGCCAAGGATCTTTACTATCCAAATAAAAATTTAAATGATAGGATAGTTGTCCGGCCACTTTCATGCCTTCAATAGATTCAAATAAACCAACAGGAAAAGAATTGATAAATTGTTGCGCATCGGTTTTAACCGTATTAATTTTGAGCTCGTAAATTTTTTGAGGCGCAATGGTATATTTAACAAATGGATGAATTTGTATATTCCCTAAAGTAGCCATAGAGCTGCTGTCTATGGAAATAAAATTTTCGCCGATTAACATTTTACAATCAATGGCTGCAGAGGGCACAATCACTTCTTTCTGCGCCAATTTGGTATGCTTCAATAATAAATTGTGAATGTGCCAATTGCCCGAAATGCTTAGGTTTCCCGACTGGTAGTCGATTGCATCCATTCGAGTTGAAACGGTGTCAAAATTAATTTTCAACCCAAACTTTTGTTCTATATAGGGTAATTCCACTTTTTTATTTTCTGCATAAAACTGCATGTTTAACTTTTTTGTTGCTGGGTAAACATTTCCTTCTGCATGCCAAACAGATTCGTTCTTATTTAAAATAAAGGTGGAATAAAATCGATTATTTAAAATTTGAATTGCTTTAGCTGCAATTGTAAATTGATTTCGATTGTCAATTACTTTTAAATTACAATCTTGAATATCTAAACGAGCAGGTACTTTATATAATAAATCGTTGATTAAATTATCTGCAATATGCGCTAAATCTATATTGCTATTCACCAATTTCGTAGTGTCTTTTTTATTTTTTAATAAAAATTCGAAGTTTCTTTTGCCAGCCAAATTAACCAAATGTAAATTGGCCCCTTTTACAATCAGTTCTGCTATTTTAATTCGACCAATTAAAATTGGCAATAAATTTACCTTTACTTTAAAATGTGCTACCGACAACAAAGTATCTAAGGAATCAGGCACTACTGTTATTTCATTTAAAGCTACGGCACCAAGACCCTCGAATTTAGCCTCTTTAATGCTAATCGTTAGCTTATTGCGTTCTTTTTGTGCAGCAACTACTTTAGCAATAACGGCTAACATAATGCGTTCTCTAAAGCCAATAGCTAAACCTACACCCAATATGCATAAGCTCAAAAATACCAATAATGTTATTTTAAGTTTTTTCATGAATAAAGGCTGAAAATAATAAATAATAAATGGAATAATGGTAATTTTGTTAACCAAATCTTATTATGAAATATATTTTTTTTTTAATCGTCGGATGTAGTCTTTTGCTTTTCAGCTGCGAAGAAACTAATAATATTGACCCAGCGGTAATGATTACTAAAATTTCTCCGTCTAACCATCAGGTATACGACTTTAACGATACTGCTTTTTTCAAAATTAATTTTTCTGATAATAGCCAAATTACAGCAACTAGCTTGCGATTATATTTAGCAACTGGCAAAGGATTACTTACTATGTCATTTAAGCCAAATAATAAAATGGCGAGCATTGATACTTTTTTAATTATGAATGATAGCGCATATACCTTTGTTAATTTTGACATTGTTGCCGAAGACGATGCCGGGAATATAAGTAGCAAAAGCAGTCACATTCACCTTGGCTTATAAAACAATTCTTAAGCCTATCTGTTTATTATCTAATGAATTATTAATTAAATACAATGTATACCAAAGAACAAATTTTAAGTGCCTTAAGTAATGTAGAAGAACCCGATTTGAAAAAAGATTTGGTTACTTTAAATATGATAGAAGATGTGGAGATTAGCGGAAACGAAGTGCGCTTTTCTGTTATTTTAACCACCCCCGCTTGCCCTTTAAAAGCAATGATCGAGAACGCATGCATCAATGCCATTCATCATTTTGTAGATAAAAATGCAGTTGTAAAAATAAACATGACTAGTAGAGTAACAACTGCAGCAAAAGATCCAAGCTTTCCAAATATTAAAAACATAGTACTCGTAGCATCTGGTAAAGGCGGTGTTGGAAAATCGACTGTTGCGGTAAACTTGGCTATTAGTTTAAGTAAACAAGGTGCAAAAGTTGGATTGATAGATGCCGATATTTATGGCCCTTCTATTCCAATGATGTTCAAGTTAGAAGGCGCAAAACCAGCAGCAGAAAAAAATGGAGATAAAGTAAGTTTGCTTCCTATAGAAAAATACGGAATCAAATTATTGTCTATTGGATTTTTTGTTGATCCTAACCAAGCCATTCCGTGGAGAGGCCCAATGGTTACTACTGCATTAAAACAATTATTTAACGATGCCAATTGGGGCGAACTAGATTATTTAATTGTAGATACCCCTCCAGGAACTGGAGATGTGCACATTACATTAGGCCAACAATTTCCAATAACTGGCGCTGTAATTGTGACCACCCCACAAAATATTGCAGTTGCAGACGCAAGAAAAGGAATGGCCATGTTTAGAATGGACGGTATTAAAATTCCAGTATTAGGCGTAATCGAAAACATGTCTTATTTCAGTCCAGCAGAAATGCCCGATCATCAATACTTTATTTTTGGAAAAGATGGCGGTAAAAAATTGGCGGAACAATTTGAAGTGCCATTTTTAGGCGAAATTCCATTGGTACAATCGGTAGGCGAATCTAGCGATTCGGGTGCGCCTATTTCACTTCAAGAAAACCACCCTACAGCTATTGCAATGGTAAATATTGCTTCTAAAGTAGCTCAACAGGTCGCTTTAATCAATGCAGGTTTACATAAAAATAACCTAATTTAGTATTATTATAAATAACGTATCTTTGTATAAAATTATTAAGAAATAATGAACACAAGCCCAGAATTAATAGAGCGCATTGAAAATGCACTAGACCAAATAAGACCCTATTTAGAAGCAGATGGTGGAAATGTGGCACTTCACGAAGTGACAGACGACATGGTTGTTAAATTAAAATTATTGGGTGCTTGTGGATCTTGTCCAATGAGTATCATGACTTTAAAAGCAGGCGTTGAGCAGGCTTTAAAGCGTGCGATTCCAGAAATAACTTCGGTTGAAGCGCTTAACATTACTGATGCCGACGATCCGAATGCTGTTCTTCCTGAACGATTAAGAAACTAAAAAAATAAAGAGCGTTCATACTAGTTGAACGCTCTTTTCGTTTTAACGCTATTACCCTATTTGCATTGAAAAAAATTAAACAACTTTTTTTTCTCCTATTGATTACTTTTGCATCGCAAACTTTGCATGCACAAGAAAAAAAGCTCGTGCAATTTTCTGGAATTATTCTTCATGCCGATAGTTTAGCGCCTCTCCCATTCGTCAATGTTTTTAATGTATCTAGAGGTTACAAAGGAACCTTCAGTGATTTTCGCGGTTTCTTTTCGCTGGTAGTTGGTGTTGGCGATACCGTTCGGATTGCTTGTCTAGGATTTAAAAAACAAGAAATTATTATTCCAGATAATTTAATGAACAACTCCGTTTCGGCTATATTTAAGTTAAAACCAGAGAGTTTTAATATTCCGATGGTTTATATTTTTCCATTTGCAACCCTTGAACAATTTAAGCAAGCTTTTTTAAAACTAAAATTAGCGGATGATGATTTAATGTTGGCACAGAAAAATTTAGACGAGAAAGTAATGAATACGCTTAAAAATACAATGGCCTGGGATGGCTCTCAAAATAGCAAATACTTTTTCCAACAAAGCAGCGAAAAGCTATACTGGGCAGGCCAAAATAGGTACAACCCACTATTTGATTTAGTAAAAATCAATCAATTTATTCAATTATTAAACGAAGGAAAAATAAATTTGAAAAACGAGAAAAAAGAAGACTAGCTTTTTTTCTTCTTCGATGAAGGGTATTTCATTTTATATTCCGGACGAATCAATCCTTTAGTAATCGCATCCAGCTTTTTTAAAATTAATCTTTTTTTGATCGGAGCAATTTTATCGACAAATAACTTCCCTTCAATATGATCGTATTCGTGTTGAATAATTCTGGCAATTATACCATCATAGGTTTCTTCTATTGTATTAAAATTTTCGTCTTGATAGCGTATTTTTATAATTGGTTTTCTAGCCACATCTTCCCTTACTTCTGGAATGCTTAAACATCCTTCCGAAAAAGACCACTCCTCGCCAGACTCTTCTAAAATTTCGGCATTGATAAATACTTTTTTAAAACTTAATTGCTTTGGCTTGTCTTCTTCATCTTCATCAAAAGGCGATGCGTCAATAATAAATAAGCGTATGGCCAAGCCAACCTGTGGCGCGGCTAAACCCACACCATGCGCATGATACATGGTTTCAAACATATCTGTAATTAAGCTCGCTAATTGCGGATAATCGGCAGTAATTTTTATACCAACTTTTCTTAATACAGGATCGCCAAAAGCAATAACAGGTAAAATCATTTTATTTAATTAATTTGATTCCATATAAGACTGCAATATTATAATTGCGCTTACTAAATCAATATGTTCTTTTTTTTCTCTTTCTTTTTTAGATTTTCCGCTTTGGGCAATAACTTGTGATGCCATTTTAGAAGTAAATCTTTCATCAACTCTTTTTACTGGTATTGCAGGAAATGCCGCATTCAATTGCGCAACAAAATGTGTAATACTTTGCGCAGACATTGATGGCGTATTGTCCATTTGCTTAGGTTCTCCTACCACAAAAATGGATACCTGCTCTGTTGATAAATATTTTTTGATAAATTCCAGCAGCGCTTCGCTCGCAATGGTGGTAAGGCCAGTTGCAATGATATTCAAAGGATCCGTTACGGCTATTCCCGTTCGTTTGCTTCCATAATCGAATGCCATCCATCTTCCCATGATGCAAAGATAATCGCATTCCAACATTTTTAAACTTTTTATTCATATTATTTAGTAAGAAAGAGTTTTATAAATTACTTGATGCGGTTGGCTTATCGGGCTAAAATTCTTAAATTGCAGCATGTTTTTTAAAGATATTCCGGGTCAGCAAGCCGTCAAAAAAAGATTAATTAATTCTGTAAATGAAGCGCGCATTAGTCATGCGCAATTATTTCTTGGACCAGAAGGAAGCGGAAGTTTAGCATTAGCATTGGCCTATGCACAATATATTTCTTGTTTAGAAAAACTACCAGACGACAGTTGTGGCAAATGTTCATCTTGTACTAAATACCAAAAACTCATACATCCAGATTTACATTTTAGTTACCCTTTTATTTCTAAAGGATCGGCAGAAACAGCAGTCAATTATATTAAAGAATGGCGCAACGCCATTGCAGAAAACCCTTTCATGGGTATAGAACAATGGATGGAATACCTAGATGCAGAAAACAAACAACCAAATATTAATATTGCAGAATGTCATGCTATTATTCAAAAATTGGTATTAAAATCCTTTGAAGCAGAATATAAAATTATTTTAATATGGTTGCCAGAATATTTAGGAGCAGCCGGAAATTCTTTATTGAAATTAATTGAAGAACCACCAGCTAAAACCCTATTTATTTTAATTGCCGAAAACTATGAGCAAATTTTAGCCACAATACTCTCGCGAACACAATTAATTAAGATTCCAAAATTAGCAGATGAAGAGCTCAAAGCCTATTTGATAGACAATGGTTGCCCTCAAGAAAAAGCGGGAAGAATTGCCTATTTAGCAAATGGCAATATTGCTGCTGCACAGCAATTATTAGCCGAAGACGATGATGATTTGGAAAGCTTATTTATTCAATGGTTTAGGCTTTGTTATGGCAGAAAAGGAGTAGAAATAAACGATTGGATAGAGCAAGTAGCCAATGCTCGTTTTGGAAGAGAAAATCAAAAAAGTTTATTAAGGTTTGGTTTGCAAGTAGTCAGAGACTGTTTAATGGTAAATCTAGACCAAACGAGTATTATCAAGTTTGAAAGCAAGCATTTTGAACTCAACAAATTGGCAAATACCATTAATTTCGAAAATGCGCCACTCATCATCAAAGGTTTTGAGCAGGCTGTATATCATATAGAACGCAATGCGAACCCAAAAATCATGTTTTTGGACCTCAGTATTCAGATGATGAGAAATTTACAATTGAAAAATGTAAATTCGCAGTTAACAATAAACGAATAAAACTATGGGATGTGGATCATGTTCGACCGGGGGCTGTGCGCCAGCTGGTTGTAAAAGCAATGGTTCCTGCATGACGGACGGAGGTTGCAGTAAATTAGATGTGTACGATTGGTTCGCCAATATAGATATGCCTTCTAATTTTCAAGCATTTAATATTGTCGAAGTGAGATTTAAAGGCTCACGAAAAGATTTTTATCGCAATGTAGATCAACTATATCTTGAACTTGGGGAATTGGTGTGTGTAGAATCAGGAAGTGGTGGTTATGATGTTGGCCATGTAACCATGACTGGTGAAATGGTTCGCTTGCAGATGAAAAAGAGACATGTTACACCGGAGTCATCAGAAATCAAAAAAATATATCGAAAGGCAAGTCCTTTAGATGTCGACAAATGGAAAGCGGCAAAAGAACTGGAGCATGAAAACATGCACAGAGCAAGAACGATTGCTTTGCAATTGAAGCTGAATATGAAATTAAGCGATGTGGATTATCAAGGTGATAAAACCAAAGCGACTTTCTATTATACAGCCGATGACCGTGTCGATTTTAGAGAGCTGATTAAAAAACTAGCTGAAGAATTTAAAGTACGCATTGAAATGCGCCAAATTGGAATGCGCCAAGAAGCAAGCAGACTAGGTGCTATAGGCTCTTGTGGGCGAGAACTTTGTTGCTCTACTTGGTTAACTGATTTTAAAACGGTGAGCACAGCTGCTGCTAGGTACCAAAATTTATCTTTAAATACTTTAAAGCTTGCTGGGCAATGTGGTAAATTAAAATGCTGTTTGAATTTCGAATTAGACACTTACATGGATGCATTAAAAGATATTCCAGATGATGTGAAAGAATTGAAAACCAAAATTGGTTCGGCTTATTTACAAAAGACCGACATCTTTAAAAAGATGATGTGGTTTAGTTACCGCGGGTCTGACAATTGGGTTGCATTACCAGCCATTAGGGTGAAAGAAATTATTGCATTAAATAAAAACGGAGAGTTTCCGGATGACTTATCAAATGTTGCTGTACAACCGGTATTAGTAGAACGCATCTTGGATTACGATAATGTGGTTGGCCAAGATAGTTTAACCCGCATGGACGAACGCAACAAGAAAAAGAAGAAGAGCAATAATAACAATAGAAATAAAAACCGTAATAAGCCACAATCAGCTTCAGAAGGTAATGCAAGTAAAGCAGCTGGTCAAACAGGTACACGCAATAATAGTAATAACAGGCCGCCTCATAGAGCAGCAAATAATAATAGGCCGCCTAATAATTCAACAAACGAAAACACTAAAGAGTAAAATGAAAAGAGCGATTGTTCTACTTTCTATATTATTTATTTTTAATTCTTGTAATAGGTCAAAAATTT
>JAURMH010000042.1 GCA_030830805.1 Bacteroidota bacterium | reverse complement strand
GCTCTATCGTGGTCTTTCAAAACGACGAAATAATATTCCGATACAAAAATGAGTACTACTGAAAGAATGAGAATTACTATTTCGGATATTTTAAATTTTTTAAACATGTTGAATTGGCTTTAAATTATAGTACTCAAATATATTAATTAAATCTATTAATGCAAGACTTATTACTGTTCAGTTTTTTTAGAATTTCTATGACTAAACAAATAAAACGTAATAACCGAAAATAAAAAACCAACAATAACCATAAAATAGTTCATTGGTTTAGCAATGGTAAGCGAGAGTCTTATTAGAATTGTGGTGATAATAAAACTTGCGTTTCTAAATATTGTAAAGAAAGAAAAATTATATACGAAAGAAATAATAAGCAATAATACATCTACCAGAATCATGATAGAGAAGAAATCGGTGTAAAATACCGTATTAGGATTTGGATAATTGGTATTGTTTTGGAAAGCATATAAAACATCGTTACTCCAGTTTAACAGGCTGGTCACACTCAATAGAAACAATACGATGATCATTCCGAAGGAAACATTCTTTTTAATAATTATAAAATCCTTCAGTTCGGTCACTACTTCTTTTTTCTTATTATTATAATATATTTTATAATATAAAATGGTAAGGGATAGTAATGTTAGGGCAGCTCCTAAATCATATATTAAACTGATAATTTCAGGGCTATTGATACTAATTAAATGACTAAAATTAAAATCTGCAATGTCGTGAAAAAAACTTCTAAGCGTAATTAAGGTAATCACCTCAAATTGTTTTCCAATAAATTCTGAAATCGATTTTGGAATAATGATGATTAATAAAAAAACTTCGTAATAAAGTATAAAACTAAACGGCGTGTAAATTGCTTTTAAATAATTTTGTTGAGTATGATGCAACAGTCCAAAATTGTTTCCAAGAAAAATCAACAACAAGTGAACTAAAAATGAAAAAATGGCCGCGCGTAAAATCAAGAGTTCAAATTTTCTTACCTTGTCGTGGCCAAAGTAATGATCGAAGTATTTGCCAATTGTTTGCATTATACTAAGATAAACAATTTATTTTTCAAACCTCATAATTAATTACTATCGATTTTTTGATGAATTTGCTCAGAATTTGCTGTATATCGCGGTTGTGGCTGTATTTTTGAATGTTATTTCGCAAGTCTTCCACTTGTGGATAGCCGCTTTCGGTATCAAAATAACCAAAGCCTTTGTATAAACCGCGCTCTATGCAAACCATCGATTTTTCGCCAGCTACACGGCCTTTGCTAATTAAAAAGAAACTTTGGTTTTGAAAACTAAAAGTTTCGATGGCTTGCGTTACCCGCTGGTTGTATGCTTCGGGCGCTTCTATTGCAACACAAGCACCATTGCATTTTTTTATTTGATGGTTAAAACAAGGGCCTTTAAAATTATGCAAATCACATTTCGCTAAACATAAATTATATTTTTCTACTAGGCGTTCAAAAAACTGCGTGGCTTCTTTGCCATTGTCTATAGTGGTTAGCGCTTGTCGATTTTCTTGATGTCTATCTATATATAAATTCACATAACCTGCGTCATCAATTTTATCATAAATACTATACAAGGGAACGGCACTGCTGCGCTTTTGCGAAGTATTGTAAATGGGTTTAATCTTTTTTATTTCATCCGATTCTAAAAGCAAGGCGATAAGCTCAGATCCGGTGTTTTCAATGCTGATGTGGGCAACGTCTTCTAGCATGCGAGCAGCTTTTTTTGTTTTACCAGATGCAAAATGTTGCACAATTCTTTTTTTAATGTCATTACTTTTACCAACATAAATTACATCGCCAGTTGTATTATGAAAATAATAAACGCCTGTTACTCCGTTTGGAATATTTAGCAATGCATCTTCTTTTAATTGCGGCGGTAAATTTTTAGGAATGGTAATGGCTGCATTTTTAATATCATCTAAAATGCTGGTATTACTTTTAATGATTCTATCAAACAAAATAGCAGTAGCTTTTGCATCACCTAAGGCACGGTGCCTGTTTGCTAGTTGAATATTTAATGAATCGCATAATTTCCCAAGACTATAAGAAGGAAAGCCAGGGAAGGCGTGCCTGCTCATTCTTACGGTGCATAAGGTATTGCGGTGGTAATCGTAACCTAGCTCTTTAAAAGCAGCTTTCACAAAGTTATAATCGAAGTTCACATTGTGTGCTACAAAAACCGCATCCTTGGTAAGTTCAATTATTTTTTTAGCGACTTCATAAAATGGAGGTGCATCTCGCACCATGTCGTTGCTTATGCCAGTAAGTTGTGTAATTTGATAGGGGATACTGCATTCTGGATTAACCAGCGTACTGTATTCTTCAATTACCTTTTGACCATCATGTAATATAATTGCAATTTCAGTTATCTTACTGTAGCTAGGGCTGCCACCAGTGGTTTCAATATCTATAATTGCATACATGAAGGAAGTGTTTTGGTGTTTTAAAGGTTGGAGATTTTACTTTCCGATACAAAACTTACTAAAAATATTATCTAATAAATCGTCTGTAGAAATGCTGCCGGTTATTTCTCCTAAATGATATAAAGCTTGTTTAATATCGATGGCTAAAAAGTCGGAGGTGATGGGGTTGTCGATGCCATTCAAAACCTTCTCTAAAGCCGTAGCAGCGTTTTGTAAGGCTTCGGCGTGGCGCAAGTTAGATACAATGCTTTGGCCGCTTTCAAGCGCCGCAACATCAACCAATTTTACCAATTTGTTTTCGAGTGTTTGCATGCCTGTTTTCAACAATGCAGAAATTTGAATATTACTCAGTCCTTCAATTTCGTATGGCGCTGCCGTATTTTTATCACTTTTATTTTCTACTAAAAACAAAGTTGAATTATTTTTTTCGATGATGGGTTTAAATTCCGCAATAATTGTTTGTAGTTCTGAAAGGCTTGTTTGCGAAGCATCGTAGACATACAATATAACTGCCGAAGAATTTATTTTCTCCATGCTGCGTGCTACACCTTTGGCTTCAATTACATCGTCAGTTTCGCGAATACCTGCGGTGTCGATGAAACGAAAACGCAAACCTTGCAGGCTCACTTCGTCTTCAATGGTATCGCGGGTGGTACCTGCTATTTCCGAAACAATGGCACGTTCTTCATTCAATAAAGCATTCAACAAAGTAGATTTTCCAACATTTGGCTTGCCCGCAATCACAACAGGAATGCCATTCTTGATCACATTGCCTAATTCAAAACTGCCTATTAAACGGTTTATTACTTTTAAAATCTGAAGAATTAAATTTTTCATTTGCTCGCGGTTGGCAAACTCCACATCTTCTTCCGAAAAATCGAGTTCCAATTCCACCAGCGATGCAAAATTAATGAGTTCGCTGCGCAAGGCTTGCAGCTCGGAGCTAAAGCCACCGCGCATTTGGTTCATTGCTATTTGGTGTGATGCAGCATTCTGCGAAGCAATTAAATCTGCTACGGCTTCGGCCTGCGATAAGTCTAACTGCCCATTTAAAAATGCGCGCATGGTAAACTCGCCAGCCTTTGCCATTCTTGCGCCTTTGCTAATTAATAGTTTAATAATTTGTGCAATAATATAGGCCGATCCATGGCAAGAAAACTCCACACTGTTTTCTTTGGTATAAGAATGAGGGGCTGCAAAAATACTAGCCAACACTTCGTCAACCACTACGTTGCCATTCATAATTTTACCAAAATGCAGTGTATGTGAAGCCTGCTTAGTTAAGTCTTTGCCATTAAAAACGCTATTAGCAATGCTAATGGCTTCGGGCCCAGATAAACGAATAATGCCTATGGCTCCGGTTCCGGCAGGCGTGGCTAAAGCAACAATGGTATCGGTTAAACTCATGTTCAAAAATACATTTTTTTTGTACTATATTAGTTGATATGATTTTGAAAAGTAAACTCCCAAGCGTAGGAACCACTATTTTTACCGAAATGTCGGCATTGGCCGCACAATATGGTGCCATTAATTTAGGCCAAGGATTTCCAGATTTCGACATGGATGCAGGTTTAACCCAATTGGTAAACAAAGCTATGGCAGACGGTTTTAACCAGTATACCCATGCCAATGGTTACCCTGCATTGCGCGAAGCACTGGCTGCTAAAGTGCAAGGTTTATATCAACAAATCATTAACCCCGATACGCAAATTACCATTAGCCCTGGTGGCACTTACGCCATCTATACGGCTATTACCACTTTAATACATCCTGGCGATGAAGTAATTTTATTCGAGCCCGCTTATGATAGTTATATTCCGAATATTGAAATTAATGGTGGAGTACCGGTACGCATTAATTTAACCTTTCCTAATTATGCCATTCCTTGGGACGAAGTGCGCAGTAAAATTACTCCGCGTACTAAAATGATCATGTTGAACTCTCCACATAATCCAACAGGAGCAGTGCTTTCGGAGTATGATATTATTGAATTAAAAAATATTGTTTCCGGTACCGACATTGTTATTTTAAGTGACGAAGTATATGAACATTTAATATTTGAAGGCAAGCAACACCAAAGTATTTTAAAACATCCCGATTTATTGGCGCGTAGTTTTGTGTGTTTTTCATTTGGAAAAACCATGCATTGCACCGGTTGGAAATTGGGTTATTGCATTGCAGGCGAAAGCCTCATGCAAGAATACAGAAAGGTGCACCAGTTCAACGCCTTTACCTGCGATACCCCTAAGCAAGTAGCGCTTGCGGCCTATCTTACCGAAAATAAAAATTATTTAAACCTTGGCCAGCAAATGCAACAAAAAAGAGATTTGTTAAGGCAATTGCTTTCTACTACAAAACTCGAATGCATTCCATCTTATGGCAGTTATTTTGAATGTTATTCATTTCGTAAAATTTCCGACGAAAACGATAAAGCATTTGCCATTCGTTTAGTGAAAGAATATGGCGTGGCTACTATTCCAGTGTCTGCATTTTATCAAGACCAAACCGACCATGGTGTTATTCGTTTTTGCTTTGCGAAAAAAGAAGAGACTTTAAGGGTTGCAGCTGAGCGTTTGCAAGGCTTATAGAAAACTAATACAACAAATGCTTCTTTGCTGCATTGCGCCAGCCCGCTTGATATGCTTGGTCTACAAAAAATATTTTTAATTCTGCTTGGTATTCGTGGTCTACAAAAAATATTTTCTTTTTGGATTGATAATCATATTTAGTAAAAAACCATTTTCCGTTTTGCCCCGTAGCTTCGTATTCGTTTCGCACTTTAAACACTTTTAAATCGGCTTGGTATTCTTGCGCTACCACAAATACTTTAAGCTCGGCCTGATAAGAATAATTAGTAGCGAATACTCGTTGCGCTTTAGTTTGGCCACCAAATAAAAAAAGCAAAAAACCAAGCATTAATAGTATTTTTGAAGGGTTCATTTTCTTATATTTTGAGTAATAAATATATCATTTTTTCAATAAAAACAAGTCATAACTTGCTTTTAAGCCATTAAGTATAAAAATCTTCAAAATTTTATTGCTTTGCAACATTTGTTGCAAAAGGTTGCTTCAAAATATATTAACTTTGTAATGCTTTTTAAAAGTACCTTAATTTTAATATTGAATACCATGAATATTGAGCAAATTTACACTGGTTGTTTAGCGCAAGGCGCATACTATGTTACTTCAAATGGCGAAGCATTTATTGTAGATCCACTCAGAGAAGTACAACCTTACTTAGATCGTTTAGCAAAAGATAATGTGCAATTAAAATATATTTTCGAAACGCATTTTCATGCCGATTTTGTTTCGGGTCATGTCGACTTGAGCAAAAAAACGGGTGCAATAATTGTATATGGCCCCAATGCAGCTTGCGAATTCGATTGTATTTCT
>JAURMH010000041.1 GCA_030830805.1 Bacteroidota bacterium | reverse complement strand
GTTTTTTTGCATCATTTCTTGGTCTAATCCAGTCATTGTGATGGTGATAAACATGCCGCTTAAAAATTGTTTCAAGAAAAATCTTTTATCATTTACATCTGTAAAAATTACTTGCGAATAATTACTTTCTTTTATTGTTTTAACCAAATCCGAAAAATGATATCCTAATTCATTGGAAATAATATAGACCGAAATAATAACCCCTAAGAGCATAAATGTTGTTTGCAAAGTATCTGTCCAAATAATTGTTTTAATACCACCTTCGTAAGTGTATAAAAGAATAAGTGCGATAAATAATAATACCGTAACATAAAATGGAACACCCCAAGATTGAAATACAAAAGTTTGTAAAACACTCACTACCAAAAACATTCTAAAAGAAGCACCTATTACCCTGGATAAAATAAAAAAGAATGCACCCGATTGGTAAGTATAAAATCCAAATCGTTGATCTAAATAGGCATAAATAGAGGTCAGGTTTAATCGATAGTATAAAGGAAGCAATACGGTTGCGATAACCAAATAACCCGCCAAATAGCCTAAAACTACCATTAAATAAGAGAATTGTGTTTGGTTTACCCAACCCGGTACCGAAATAAAGGTAACGCCCGATAAAGAAGCGCCAATCATACCATAGGCAATGATATACCAAGGTGATGATTTATTGCCTAAAAAATAGGATTGGTTATTTGAATTTCTGCTTGTTAACCAAGTAATTACAAATAGTAAAACAGAATAGACGGCAACGCAGGTAAAAATAAAACTAGCAGACATAAGCAAGGGCTTTGTAACAAATGTAATTATAAATCTTATTTTTACCTCATGAATATTCCTTCTAGGCAGCTCGAAGAGGCTGTAAAGCAATTCGCCCAATTACCTGGCGTTGGCAGCAAAACCGCGCTTCGCTTGGTTTTGCATTTATTAAAACAAGAGCCAGCCATGGTGCGTCATTTTGGAGCAGTATTTCAAACATTAAAAGATGATATTCATTATTGCAAAAGGTGTAATAATATTTCGGATACCGAATTGTGTAGTATTTGTAATAATCCAAAAAGAATACAACACGAATTATGCGTAGTAGAAGATATTCGTGATATTATTGCCATAGAAAATACCCAACAATACAATGGTTTGTATCATGTATTGGGTGGCTTAATATCGCCAATGGAAGGAGTAGGGCCCAACGAATTAAAAATAGAATCTTTAGTTACCCGCTTACAAAACGAACCCATTACAGAAGTGATTATGGCATTAAGTGCCACCATGGAAGGCGATACTACTTTGTTTTACATCGATAAAAAGATCAAAGGATTTTCGTTAAAAGTAACCACATTAGCCCGTGGAGTTGCCTTTGGTGGCGAACTCGAATATGTTGATGAACTTACACTCGGTCGTTCTATCGTAACTAGGGTGCCTTACGAAAGCAATAATCGCTAAGCCTATTCGTTAAAATGTATGGCGCGTCAAACACAAAAAAATAGTATATTTCGTCAATTTTAAGAGGTAAATGAAGTTATCGGTTGTTATTGTTAATTATAATGTAAAGTACTTTTTAGAGCAGTGTTTGTATGCTGTTCGAAAAGCAAAACAACATATACCAATCGAAGTTTTCGTAGTCGATAACCATTCGGTCGATGGCTCGATAGAAATGCTCAAAGAAAAATTTCCAGAAGTTCAATTAATTGAGAATAAAAAAAATGTTGGTTTTTCTGTAGCCAATAATCAAGCCATGCAAATTGCACAAGGCGAATACTTCTTATTGCTTAACCCCGATACCGTGGTGCAAGAAGACACCTTTGTTAAAATCTGCGACTTTATGGATGCGCATCCAAATGCAGGTGGCTTAGGCGTAAAAATGATAGATGGTAAAGGCCAATTTCTGCCCGAATCTAAACGCGGATTACCTACACCATTTGTTGCTTTTTGCAAAATCATGGGTTTGTCTAATTTGTTTCCCAAATCAAAAAAGTTTGGTCGCTATCATTTAGGCTTTTTAGATAAAAATAAAATACATAAAGTAGATGTATTAGCGGGGGCCTTTATGTTGATGCGTAAATCGGCACTCGATCAAGTGGGTTTACTCGACGAAACTTTTTTTATGTATGGCGAAGACATAGACCTCTCGTACCGCATACAGCTTGGCGGTTACGACAATTATTATTTCCCAGATACCCAAATTATCCATTATAAAGGAGAGAGTACCAAAAAGAGTTCGGTGAATTATGTTTTTGTGTTTTACAATGCCATGATTATTTTCGCTCAAAAACATTTCACTAAAAATAATGCAAAGTTATTCTCTTTCTTAATTAACATCGCAATTTATTTGCGTGCAGGATTAGCTATTTTTTCGCGCTTAATACGCAAACTGGTATTGCCATTTTTAGATGCAGCCACTTGGTATGCCGGAATTTATTTTATTAAAATTTATTGGGAGCATAACCATCGATTTGTTCGCAAGGCATATGCTCCTGAATTAATGAATACGGCTGTTCCCATATATATACTCATTTGGTTAATGGCCGTTTGGTTGTTCGGTGGTTACGATAAACCTT
>JAURMH010000040.1 GCA_030830805.1 Bacteroidota bacterium | reverse complement strand
CACAATTAGTACTTTAAAAAAAATTTACTTTGATAAAATAGCTTGAATTTGGCCTTTTAGGCACTAATTACCCTACATAAAAGGCCTTTTAAGTAATAAGACTCAGGAAATGCAGTTCTTACAGGATGGTCGATTGGCTGACCAAATTCATGTATAAACTGTAATTCTTTACCCGCATCTACTGCCGCCCAAGCCAAAATCTGCTTAAAATGTTCGAGCGTAACGCTTGCAGAACATGAAAAAGTAGCCAATAAATCGCCTTCTTTCATCAATTTTAGCGCTTGCATATTTAAATCTTTATAGGCGCGCTCGGCACGAGGCAAAGATTTTCTGGATGGCGCCAATTTGGGTGGATCTAATATGATCATATCCCAATGTCTATTTGCAGAATTGGCATCTCTTAAATATTGAAAAACATCGGCCACTATTAAATTTTCTTCGGCAAATGGAATTTGGTTAGCACGGTAATTCTCTTGAACACTTGCAATAGCAGCGGCAGAAGAATCTACAGATGTTACTGTTTTTGCACCGCCATTTTTTGCATATAAACTAAAGCCGCCTGAATAAGAAAAACAATCCAATACCGTTTTTCCTTTTGCAAAATTGGCTAAATATGCACGATTTTCTCTTTGATCTAAAAAGTAACCCGACTTCTGTCCTTCGTTTACATCTACTAAAAAATGAATATTATTTTCTTTGATTAAAATAGGCTCACTAGGTATAGACCCATAAAGCAAACCGCTCGAAACGCTTAATCCTTCTAGTATTCTAGCCGATGCATCGCTGCGTTCAAAAATACCTTTTGGATTTAAAATTTTAACAAGTGCATCGATGATGATTTGTTTTCTTTGATCAATTCCTAAAGTTAAAAATTGACAAACTAAATAATCTTGGTATTTATCTACGATTAATCCGGGTAATTCATCTGCCTCGGAAAATATTAAACGATAACTATCGGTAGCATTTAAATCTATTCCTTCATTTCTGCGCTCAATCGATTTCGATATTTTTTGAAACCACCATTGCTCCTCTATTATTTCGGATTCGGACCAAGCTAATAAACGAACTGTGATTTTAGACGCTTGATTATAATAACCATAAGCCAAAAATTGTCCATTAAAATCGTTCACCTTCACTATATCGCCATTAGCGGGTTGGCCTATCACTTTGGCAATTGCACCTGAAAACACCCAACTGTGGTGATGTTTCACTGGTTTTTCTTTCCCCTTTGCTAAATTAACCTGAATCATTTTTCTATTTTTACCAAAAATACAAATACTAATCTCAATATGAGCTATACTTTATTTTCGGACGAATATTTTATGAACGAAGCGCTCAAACAAGCGCAAATAGCTTTTGAAGCAGACGAAGTACCGATCGGCGCCGTGATTGTTTGCCAAAATAAAATCATAGCCAAAGCCCATAACCTAACAGAGCGACTAACCGATGTTACTGCGCATGCCGAAATGCAAGCATTTACAGCAGCAGCAAATTTTTTAGCATCGAAATATTTACCAGAATGTACCTTATATGTAACGGTTGAACCTTGCTTAATGTGTGCAGGCGCTGCATATTGGTCACACATCGGAAAAATTGTAATTGGCACCCTCGACGAAAAACGCGGTTACGCAAGCTTTGGAGAAAAAATATTACATCCCAAAACAATTGTAAAAGTTGGCGTGTTAGCAGAAGAGAGTAAAGCATTAATGCAGGCTTTCTTTGTAAATAAAAGAGCAGAATAACGACTGGTTTTTATTTATATTTGCATCAAGAATTTAACAATTAAAAAAAGAAAATATGGCTTTTACCTTACCCGCATTATCTTATGCAGTCGATGCTTTAGAACCGCATATCGACAAAATGACTATGGAAATTCACCATGGCAAACATCATGCAGCATATGTTACTAATTTAAACAATGCTATTGCAGGAACAGATGCAGAAAAATTGAGCATCGATGAAATTTGTAAATCAATTTCAAAATATCCAATGGCCGTGAGAAACAATGGCGGTGGACATTTCAACCATTCATTATTTTGGTCTATCATGAGCCCTAATAAAGGTGGTGCACCAAGTGGAAAATTAGCTGATGCAATCAATGCAGCTTTTGGCAGCTTCGACGAATTCAAAACTAAATTTGCAGCAGCAGGTGCCACACGTTTTGGATCTGGATGGGCTTGGTTAATTGTAGGCGCTGATCATAAATTAGCGATATGTTCAACTCCTAATCAGGATAACCCTTTAATGGATATTGCGGAAGTAAAAGGCACACCAATTTTAGGAATGGATGTTTGGGAACATGCTTATTATTTAAAGTATCAGAACAGACGCCCAGATTATATGACTGCATTTTTTAATGTTATTAATTGGGATGCGGTAACAGAGCGTTACGAAAAAGCATAAGTGAAACTACAAAATTAAAAAAGCCGCTTGAAAATTCAAGCGGCTTTTTTATTGCGTAAAATATATTCTATATATAATTTAATTATTTAATAAAACTTTTTGAGTAACTACTTTACCATCAATATTCAATTGTATAAATAACATATTAGCATTATTTGTATTTAACAGATCGCCTATTTCAAATTCATAAGTTCCTACTCCCTGATTTACATTATTCATAAAACTATATACTTTCTCTCCTAGCAAATTATAAACTTCTATACTTACATCAGAGCCCTCTTTTAATACATTGTACTTTATTTTAGATACATTTTTAATTGGATTAGGGAAAACCTCAAAGCTAAATGGATTTGCCTTTGTTGAAGCAATAGCGTTCCAAACATCTCCAATATTTTTCTTAGTTGATGTAACGCAACCAGAACTAATATTTGTAACAGTTAGCGTTACTATAAAATTTCCTTTAGATGTAAACTCATGTATTGGACTACTTAAAGCAGAAATGTTTGAGCTACTATTTGGATCTCCAAAATTCCAAGAATAGGCATTACCCAATCCTACGTTTGCATAAAACTGTACCCCTGTAATT
>JAURMH010000039.1 GCA_030830805.1 Bacteroidota bacterium | reverse complement strand
TTCACAAAAATCTTTTAACTGATTTTCAGGTAGTTTGCGTAAATCGGAAGGGGAATTGATATGGGGTAATAAATTCATGTATTGCGCTGGCCAACTATAATAGGCTAATAAGGTAAAATACGGCAAATTGTTTTAAAATTCCAATAAATTTCCATTCTAGGGAGCAAAAAAATTACTATTTTCGTGGCTTATGAATTGGATAAAAGAAAAGTTTGCCATTAGACTACCTCAGTTCGAAGGGCCTTTCGACTTGTTGCTCTTTTTTATTGAGCGCGACGAGTTAGATATTTACGATATTCCAATTGCTCAAATCACCAACGATTTTCTTCGTTATATCGAAGAAATGACTACCCTGAACATCGAATTAGCCAGCGAATTTATTTTAGTAGCGGCGCGTTTAATGCAAATCAAAGCGCGCATGTTATTGCCTCGTCCAGAAATTGATGCCGAAGGTAATGAAGTAGATCCGCGTAAAGATTTAATCCAAAAATTATTGGAGTATAAACTTTTCAAAGAGGCTTCGCTTGATTTAGAATTTTTACAAGAAGAAAGAACCAAACAATATCGTAAAGGAAATTTCAGTACCGATTTTAAATTGGTGCGCGAAAGTGCGAGTCAAGAAGACGAATTGCAAACGCTAGATTTATTCCGTTTGCTTACGGTGTATCATAAAGTTTGGAACAGATTCCACAATAAACCCGAAGAAGTAAAACATACCGTTGTTCAATATCCTTATTCTATTGAAGAACAAAAAAATTATGTAAGCCGTTTGTTATTGAGTAACGAAAAATTAAATTTCGAAACCATTTTAAAAGAAAGTAAAGACCGCGTACAATTGGTGTATTCTTTCTTAGCCATTTTAGAAATGTTGCAACAAGAAATGATCGATATTCAAGTTGGCTTGGGCTTCAATAATTTCTGGGTATCGAGGCGCGAAGCAGGTTCTGAGCCTGCTTTTTATGGCGACGAGGAATAGCATTTGCTAAATAATTAATTTAGCGTTGTTAATTAATCTTTTTTAAATATATTTGTATTGTGCTGATAAATAGGGCTTTTTGTTAAAAAGTGTTAAATGTTTTTTCAGTGCTTGTTAAATGTTTTCTTCCCGTTAGAGATTGATTTTAAGGGACCGGATCCTGACCAGAACCACAAACAAAGCATAGGAATTGGAAAATACAATCAAAGATTAGTATTTGAAGCTCATTTTTTAGTAACTTTGAGCTCATAATTAAGGCTATTTGCAATAAATAACTACCTAAAATGAGCTACAAATGAAAAAATTAGAACAAATCATCTTAGCCTATCTCGAAAATAATCCATTGTCTTCCTCAAAAGATATCTGTGATGGTATACAAAGTAACAATGGCTATGCAACCATAAAAAGAAACCTTAATTCCCTGATTGAAAAAAATTACCTCTCGATAGAAGGCAGCGGAAGATCTACTAAATATAGAATAAGCAATTCTTACGCCATTATTGTTCCGGTAGACATTGATGCGTATTTTAAGCAGGAAATTGATGAACGAAAAATACAAAATTCATTTAATTTCAAACTCATCGCCGAAATATTACCAAAGGTTAGTTTATTTAGCCCAGAAGAAATCCAAAAACTTCAATTGCTGCAAAAGAAATTCGAAGAGAATATTAATGCATTAAATCATTCACAATACGAGAAGGAATTAGAAAGACTATCGATTGATTTAAGTTGGAAATCTTCACAAATTGAAGGCAACACCTATTCATTACTAGAAACAGAACGCTTACTTAAGGATAAATTAACAGCAGATGGAAAGACGCAAGAAGAAGCCAGTATGTTGCTTAATCATAAAGAAACCATTGACTTTATTATCCAACACCCAGATTATTTAAACCCAATAAAAGTTAGTCGCATTGAAGACATCCACAGTATGCTCATCAAAGAGCTTGGTGTTAAAAGAAATATTCGCAATCACCGAGTAGGTATTTCTGGTACCAATTATGTACCCTTAGACAACGATTATCAAATTACGGAAGCGCTAAACCAAATATGTGATTTAGTAAACGCTAATCAAAATGTTTTTGAAAAAGCACTGTTGCTATTGGTTTTGCTATCTTACCTTCAGGCTTTTGATGATGGCAACAAAAGAACGGCAAGGATTGTAAGCAATGCTTGTTTAATCTATTATAAACATTGTCCTATTTCATTTCGTACAGTAGACGCAATCGAGTATAAAAAAGCCATGCTGCTATTTTATGAACAAAACAATATTTCGGCATTCAAAAATCTTTTTATAGACCAATTTGAATTTGCCGTCAATACTTATTTTTAGCCAAAGGCTTATCTATCCCAATACAAATTCCTGAATCCAGTTTTGAGTGCCAATGTAAATAGGTTGGCTTTATTAACTTGCCCTGCAGTTTGTTGGTTGCGATAGACATAGCCTAACTCTACACAAAAATTTACTTTAGGATTAATTACATAAGCTAGGCGCGCATCTACATATAGCAAACTCGAATTTACGCCTTGCAATATTTTATTGCCGTATTCGGAGTTGCGCGTATTATAAGAAAGTAAAATATTGTTGCCTACATTTCCGGTAGCAGAATCGGCGCCATAGCGCGCATAATTTATTTGTAAAAAACTTCTGAAGTTTTTGTACTGATGCTCCAAGCGCGAAACCGACTC
>JAURMH010000038.1 GCA_030830805.1 Bacteroidota bacterium | reverse complement strand
TTAATTTTGCATAAATAGCATGTTGTTTATGGCCATCGGTATTTCCCCACCAACCATCGTTGGTAATAATGGCAATAAATTGCGCACCTTGTTTAACAAAGTTTGCGCAATGCTCTCCGTAAACACTTTCGTAACAAATTACGGTAGCGGCACCAATGCCTGCGCTATTATATAAAACAGTTGGCGTTTTTTGTGTACCTAAACTACCAAATGAGCCGCCTAATTTTAAAGCAAAGGGTTCTAAAAATTTTAATAATTTAGGGTAAGGCATTTGCTCCACACCGGCCACTAATTTTGATTTATGGTATTTTTGAATTGCCGAACCGTTTTCGATGAGCATTGCGGTATTGAACACATCGTAACAACACTGTCCATTACTAAACACTCTGGCTGTAGGTGTTTGAGCCGATACATAGGTTAAATAGGTACTCGCGCCGGTTATCAATACTGCATTTTTATAAGTACTTAAAAAACTTTTGGCTTGAATAATTTTTGGGTCATTCGCTAATTGCTCCTCTGGTATTGAATTCGCTAATGCGGTTTCTGGCCAAATAATAAATTCCGTATTTTTTTTTGCGCTTGCGGCAGATAGTTGCAAGAGTTTTTGCATTTGCTCGTTTTCGTTACTAGCCGAAAACTTTTCGTTATAAGGATCAATATTAGGTTGTACTACTACTACATGACAAGGATTAATTTGTTCGATATAATTGAAGTAAATAATTTTAGATACAATAATTGGAAGTAAAATAAGGAGTAGTGCTGGCACAAAAACTTTTAGATTAGTATTTTTCCATTCTACTTGCTGAAGCGCTAAATACAGTAATGCATTTACCGCAAGCACCCAAATAGAACCACCAAAAACACCAGTGTATTCGTACCATTGCACCCAAGTACTGTTACTTGCAAAGGCATTGCCTAGGGTAAACCAAGGCCAAGATAAATCCCAGTGCATATGAAAATATTCCATGCTAACCCAAGCGGCAATGAAAGCAAGTAATGCTGTTTTTTGACTAGTTATTTGCAGCATTTTTTTGTAGAAAATAAATGGCAGTGTCATCAAAAATGCATTTAACAAAACCGCAATAATCATTCCTACAGCAGAGGCATTCCAAATCCAATAGCTACTGGCCAAATTAAAAATAGCAAAGCCTAAATAGCCATAGTAAAATAAAGTATTACCCGATTTTTTTTTCGTTTCTGTTGTTTCTTTTTGAAAACAGGCATCTACCAAATAGAATGCAGGAATAAATGCAATAAATAAAAATGCATTGAATCCAATAGGTGGCCATGCTAAAAATAATAAGCTTGCAAATAATACGCTATAAGTTATTTTCATTTTATTTTCCGGCTATACAGATTACAAATTCTCCTTTTGCTATATGGGTAGTATAATATTCTATTACCTCCAAAACAGTACCTCTGGTTGTTTCTTCGTATATTTTAGTTAATTCTCTAGATACACTGATAATTCGATCTTCTCCAAAATAAGTTTTAAAATCGGCTAATGTTTTCATTAATCGATGAGGAGATTCATAAATTATAAAGGTGCAATTAAGTGTTGCTAATTCTTTAAATTTTGTTTGTCTTCCTTTTTTCACAGGTAAAAATCCTTCAAAACAAAATCGATCGCAAGGTAAACCAGAGTTTACTAATGCAGGCACAAACGCAGTTGCACCAGGCAAGGTTTCTACTTTTAAATTTTCTTTAATGCATTCGCGTACCAATAAAAATCCAGGATCAGAAATAGCTGGTGTGCCTGCATCGCTCACTAATGCAATTTGCTTGCCTTCTTTTAAGAATTTAATGATTTCTGCCAATGCATGGTGTTCGTTGTGCTGGTGGTGGGCAAATAATTTTTTATCAATATTTAAATGCCTCAATAATTGGCCTGCAGTACGGGTGTCTTCGGCTAAAATATAGTCCGATTCGCTTAATACGCGAATAGCTCTTAATGTAATATCTTCTAAGTTGCCAATGGGTGTTGGCACTAAGGTTAACTTTCCTTCCATGCTTGTTGCTTGTTTCAATATTTCTATCTTTGTATAAAAGATAAATAATATGTTGCAAGTTAATTATATCCGCGAAAATAGGGAAGAAGTAATTGCAGGTTTAACGAAGAAAAATTTCAAGCAGTTAGCCTTAATTGATCAAATTATTCAGTTTGATGAACAAAGAAGAGCTTTGCAAGTAAGTTCGGATACGCTAGCTGCAGAAGCAAATGCCATTGCCAAACAAATTGGAGAATTGATGAAAACAGGTCAGAAAGAGGCAGCGGAAGACTTGAAGCAACGATCTGTAGCAATCAAAGACCAAAGCAAATCGCAATTAGAAACACTTGCTAGCATAGAAACAAATATATATGAAGCATTGGTGCAATTACCAAATTTACCACATGCCTCTGTTCCTGCAGGCATTACACCAGAAGAAAACGAAGTGGTTTATACTTGGGGAGCAATTCCTGTATTGCCAGAAAATGCAAAACCACATTGGGAATTAGCAGCCGATTACGATATCATCGATTTTGAATTAGGCGTAAAAATAACGGGAGCTGGATTTCCAGTATACAAAGGAAAAGGTGCTAGATTACAAAGAGCACTCATCAATTTCTTTTTAGATGAAGCAGCAGCAGCTGGCTACAAAGAAATGCAACCGCCAATTGTAGTCAATGCCGCATCTGGTTTTGCAACAGGTCAATTACCAGACAAAGAAGGGCAAATGTATTATGTTGGCATAGACGATTTGTATTTAATTCCTACAGCCGAAGTACCTTTGACAAATTTATACCGTGATGTAATTTTAAAAGAAGAAGAATTACCTGTCATGAATACTGCGTATACACCGTGTTTCAGAAGGGAAGCAGGTTCGTATGGTGCCCATGTACGTGGATTAAATCGTTTACATCAATTTGATAAAATTGAAATTGTACAAATTGCAAACCCTGCAAATTCTTATCAGATTTTAGAAGAAATGGTAAAACATGTGCAAGGTATTTTAGAAAAATTAGAATTGCCTTATCGCATTTTAAGATTATGCGGCGGCGATATGAGTTTCGCTTCTGCTTTAACATACGATTTCGAAACCTATTCTACTGCGCAAGGCAGATGGCTTGAAGTGAGCTCTACCTCTAACTTTGAGACCTTTCAATCAAACCGATTGAAATGTAGATTTAAAGGGAAAGATGGGAAAAATCAATTAGTGCATACCTTAAATGGTAGTGCATTGGCATTGCCTAGAATTGTAGCCACCTTATTAGAAAACAACCAAACGCCAGACGGCATTAAAATGCCAAAGGCATTAATTCCTTATTTAGGTTTCGATAAAATTTAAATTAATTAAGCGTCTTTTCGAAAGAAATCATCTTCTTTCAGGAAGGTATTTTGGAAAATTAATATGCAAATAACGCCAACACTAATGGCCGCATCTGCAAAGTTAAATACTGGTCTGAAGAAAATAAATTCTTCGTTTGCAAATAATGGAAACCAATTTGGGTAATGGCCGCGGAGTAGAGGAAAATAAAACATATCTACTACTCTTCCGTGTAACCAGTTTTCGTAGCCATATATTTTTCCGTAAAAAACAGAATCGATAATATTGCCTAGCGCACCTGCAAATACAAGGCACACACAGGTAATCAATCCAAAGTGATATTTCTTTTTAATGATATGGTTTAAGATATAAGCTATACCAAAAACAGCAATTACCCTAAATAAACTAAGCGCTAATTTTCCATAGCTACCGCCCAATTCAAATCCAAATGCCATGCCATTGTTTTCGGTGAAATGTATGATAAACCAATTGCCAAAAACAGGAATTTCTTCTCCGATAAATAAAGTTGTTTTGACCCAATATTTGATTAATTGGTCGATGATTAAAACTGAAAAAATAATAAGAATGGCTTTGTGGTAATTGGTCAGTTTCATTTTTTTGATTTAAAAAATGCCTGTCTGAAACAGACAGGCATTGAATTAATAAGGTATCGTTGTAAATTAATTTTGCTTCAATTTTGCTTCCATACTTAAGGTAGTATGTGGAACGGCTCTTAATCTTTCTTTTGGAATAATTTTGCCTGTTTCTCTGCAAATACCGTATGTTTTATTTTTAATACGGATCAAAGCTGCTTCTAATTGATCAATAAATTTTCTTTGGCGAACAGCCAATTGATTCACATGTTCTTTTTCTAAGGTTGCAGAACCATCTTCTAATACTTTAAAAGTACCAGCAGTATCATCTGTTCCGTTGTTATTTGGATTACTCAAAGTTTCGGTAAGCAATTGTAATTCTTCTCTTGCCGACGCTAATTTTTTAGTAATAATTTCTTTGAATTCGATCAATTCAGAATCCGAATAACGGCTTTTTTCGTTTGGATCCTGTACACGAGGAATTACAATATTAACCGGTTCAGGTTTTTTAATTTCTACTGGTTTTTTTACTATTGGCTTTGCAACTACTGGTTTTGCAACTACTACAGGTGCTTCTGTTTTTTTAACAGCTGGTTTTCCAATTACTTTTTTCGCCGCTACTTTTGCAACAACCTTCGCAACCACTTTTTTAGCAGGCTCTTTTGGCGCTACTTTTTTCGCTACAACTTTCGCAACCACTTTTTTAGCAGGTGTTTTAGGAGCAACTTTTTTCGCAACAACTTTCGCAATTACTTTTTTAGCAGGCGCTTTTGGTGCAACTTTTTTAGCAGGCGCTTTAGGGGCAACTTTTTTCGCTGGCGCTTTTTTTGCTACAACTTTTGCTACCACTTTTTTAGCTGGTGCTTTAGCCACTTTTTTTGCTGGTGCTTTAGCCACCACTTTTTTCGATACTACTTTTTTAGCAGGTGCTTTTGTTGCTTTTTTAGGAGCCGCTTTCGCTACAACCTTTTTAGAAGCCGCTTTAGCCACTACTTTTTTCGCAGGTGCTTTTGTTGCTTTTTTAGGAGCTGCTTTCGCTGCTACCTTTTTTGCTACTTTTTTCTTAACAGGAGCCTTAGCTACTGCTTTTTTTGCTGCCGGTTTAGCTTTTGCTGCCGGTTTAGCTATCTTTTTGGATGCTGATGTAGACTTCTTTTTCATTTATTTCTACTCTTTCTTTGTTTAATAAATCTCCTGCAACAAATAACATTTCGGTTGCTAGAATTTCGGCGCAAATATAATTTAAATTCTTATTTATCGCTTCTTTAATATAATCATTGTCTAAAATTCGTACGCTAATCTTGTCTGTAACCTCGAATCCTTTATCCTTTCGCAGATTTTGGATGCGATTTATTATTTCTCGGGCCAATCCTTCGAGCCTCAAATCTTCCGAAATACTCACATCTAGGGCTACGGTAATATTCCCCATCACATTTACCAGCCAGCCAGGTATGTCTTCTGCTACAATTTCAACATCTGCTATTGCAATCGTATAAGGGCTGTTTGCCAGCTTAAATTCGCCATTTTTCTCAAATGTGATTATTTGGTCTTGGTCTAGGCTTGTTAATACGGCAGCTACCTCTTTCATGTCTTTGCCCACTTTAGCGCCTAATGCCTTAAAGTTTGGTTTTATTTTCTTCTGAATAAAGCCATGCGAATCGGTAAGGTACTCAATGTTTTTAATATTGGTTTCGGATAATATTAAATGTTTGACATCTTCAATCTTAGCATCTATTTCTTTTCCTAAAGAAGGAATTAAAATTCTAGCCAATGGTTGACGCACATTGATGCTTACTTTTTTTCTTAAAGATAATACCATCGACGAAATATTTTGCGCCAATAGCATGCTTTCATTTAGTCCTTCATTTATTAAATCGAGGTTTGCTTCGCCTAAATAACTTAAATGTATAGAGGCTGCTTTGAATTTCGAATTTGGGGTAAGCTCTTTTTCGCGCAAACTGTCTGTTAAATTTTTATATAACCATTCTGCAAAGAAAGGAGCCACTGGACTCATTAATTGACTAATGGTGGTAAGGCATTCAAACAAAGTTTCGTATGCTGCTTTTTTATCTGCAGTTAATTCACCTTTCCAAAATCTTCTCCTCGATAAACGCACATACCAATTCGATAAATGTTCGTCAACGAAATATTGAATGGCTCTAGCTGCTCGGTGAGGCTCATAATTTTCGTAGCTCTCGGTTACTTCTACAATTAATTTTTGCAAGGCAGAAATAATCCATTGGTCAAGCTCTGGGCGTTCTTTTACTGGCGTGCATTGGTCTTCTTTAATTTCGAATCCATCTATGTTTGCATATAGTGCAAAGAAATTATAAGTATTATATAAAGTACCAAAGAATTTTCTTTGAACTTCTGCTAAGCCTTCCATGTCGAATTTTAAATTATCCCATGGTGCAGCATTGCTAATCATGTACCAGCGTGTTGCATCGGCACCAAACTTATCGATAGTTTCAAATGGATCGATGCCGTTGCCTAAACGCTTCGACATTTTATTTCCATTTTTATCTAAAACCAATCCGTTCGAAATCACATTTTTATAAGAAACAGAATCGAACAACATGGTAGAGATAGCATGTAAAGTAAAAAACCAACCTCTTGTTTGATCTACGCCTTCTGCAATAAAATCGGCAGGATAAGCAGAGTTCCATTCCTTTTGAAAAGGATATTTGTCGCCAGCAGCTAATTTTGTTTGGTCTAATCCCCATTGTGCATACGGCATTGCGCCCGAATCAAACCATACATCAATTAGGTCGGATTCTCTAAACATTTTTTCTCCAGTTGAAGAAACTAAAACTACATCATCAACATAAGGGCGGTGTAAATCTTTTAATTCAAAACCTGCAGGCATAAAACCTGCTGCAATTGATTTAGCAATTTCCGCATTCATAGTCGCCATCGAATCAATGCAAATTTCTGCAGTGCCATCTGCAGTTCTCCAAATAGGCAGTGGTGTTCCCCAGTAGCGCGAACGAGATAAATTCCAGTCCACTAAATTTTCTAACCAATTACCAAATCTTCCAGTTCCGGTCGATTCGGGTTTCCAGTTAATGGTTTTGTTTAATTCTACCATACGCTCTTTAAACGCAGTAGATTTAATAAACCAAGAATCTAATGGATAATATAAAATTGGTTTATCAGTTCTCCAACAATGCGGATAACTGTGTTCGTATTTCTCAACTTTAAAAGCTTTGTTTTCGGTTTTTAATTTAATTGAAATTCTTTCGTCTACCGATAAATATTTATCTCTATTTTGTTTCAGTCTTTCAATTTCTTTTTCTTCGGCCGATAAATAATCTTCTTTTACAAACTCGTTTGCAAAATCAGTTACCTCGGGAACAAAACGACCGCGTTTATCCACTAAAGTTAAAGAGCCAATGCCGTTTAGTTTAGCTACTCTAAAGTCATCTGCTCCAAAGCTAGGTGCTATGTGTACTATACCAGTTCCATCTTCGGTGGTTACAAAATCTCCAATGATCACTTTAAAGGCATCGCCATCGCTGGGCTGTGCATAAGGCAATAATTGTTCGTAACGAATACCTGCTAAATCTTTACCTGCTATGGTATCAATAATTTCAAATGGAATTATTTTATCTCCTGCTTGGTAACTCGCAAAATCTGCTGCTGCATTTTTATCAGAAAAATATTTGCCTGCTAAATCTTTCGCTACAATTACTTGTACCGGCGCAAAAGTATAAGGGTTAAAAGTTTTAATGATTTGGTATTCGATATTTTTTCCAACCGCTAAAGCCGTATTAGATGGCAAAGTCCAAGGAGTAGTGGTCCAAGCTAAAAAATATACTTCACCATATTTACTTAATACCGTATCGGTAGTTATCGCTTTAAATTGCGCAACAGCCGAAGTATCTTTTACATTTTTATAAGTTCCCGGTTGATTTAATTCGTGTGAGCTCAAACCTGTTCCTGCAGCAGGAGAGAAGGGTTGAATCGTATAACCTTTATATAATAAATTTTTATCGTGTAACTGTTTTAGTAACCACCATAAAGTTTCAATATATTCATTTTTATAAGTAATGTATGGGTTTTCTAAATCTACCCAATAGCCCATTTTTTGTGTTAAGTCATTCCATACATCGGTATAACGCATCACTTCTTTTTTACAAGCCGCATTATAATCGTCTACCGATATTTTTTTACCAATATCTTCTTTAGTAATTCCTAATGCTTTTTCAACAGCCAATTCAATAGGTAAACCGTGTGTATCCCATCCACCTTTTCTTTTTACTTGAAAACCTTTTAATGTTTTATAGCGACAGAAAATATCTTTGATAGATCTTGATAATACATGGTGAATGCCAGGCAAGCCATTGGCAGAAGGCGGCCCTTCATAAAATGTATAGGGTTTGTCTGCAGGTCGAGACGAAATACTTTGTTCAAATATTTCATTCGCTTGCCAATAAGCTAAAATATCTTTTCCTATTTGAGCTAACTGAAGTTGTTTAAATTCTGGATACTTGCTCATGATTTTAAATCGCTTGCTGCTTTTTTATGAATGCTTTTTTCCAAACTCAATAATAAGCTTGGAAGTAAAATTAAATTAGAAATAACGGCTACTAATAAAGTAATCGAAATTAAAATACCTAAAGAAACGGTGCCACCAAAATTGGAAGCAGCAAAAATACCAAATCCAAAAAATAAAATAATAGCGGTATAGATCATGCCTAAGCCAGATTCTTTAAGGGTTATAGAAGTCAGTTTGGAAATATCCCAGTTTTTTGTTTTTTGTTCGTGACGGTATTTTGTTAAAAAATAAAGTGTTTGATCGGAAGCAATTCCAAAAGCAATACTAAAAATTAAAATAGTACTTGGTTTTAAATTGATGCCTACAAATCCCATAATGCCTGCGGTAATTAATAGCGGAATAATATTCGGCAATAAACTAATGATCACCATTTTCATCGTTCTAAATAAAACCAGCATGAGCAAAGCAATTAAAGCAATGGCTAATAATAAACTCTCTCTTAAATTGGTAAATAAATAATTGGTGCCATCTACAAATATCACACTTGCACCAGTTAAGAGCACTTCGTATTTCTCAGGATTAAAAATAGAATCGATGCGTGGTTTTAATTCTGTAAAAAGTGCATTTGTTTTTTTAGAGCCAATGTCTGCCATTTGAAAACTAATGCGTGTAGATTGATTTAAAGTGTCTACATAGGTGCGCATTAGGCTATTGCTGCCACTTGCTTTGCCTGCATTCTTCGCATACTTTAAAATAAATAAAGCTTCGGATTGTGTCGGGCTGCTGTAAAAGTTTGGATCGCCGTTATAATATGCTTGCTTCGAAAATTTCAATACTTCATTTACAGACAATGATTTAGAAATTGCCGGATAAGCGCTGATCATATCTTCGAGCTTAGCAATTTTCTTTAACATCGAAATATTGGCTAATCCATTTTTTCTTTTCGTATCAATTTTTATTTCTAATGGTAATACGCCATCAAAATTTTGTTCAAAAAATTGTAAGTCGGCTAGAATTGGATCGTTCTTTGGTAAGTCGTCTACCATGTAGCCGTTTATATTTATTTTCGAAACACCTATCAAAGAGATTAAAATAATAATCAATGTTGTCCAATAAATTTTTTTACGATCGAAATGAATCCAATGATCAATTTTTTGAATTAAAGTTTTTAAAACTTGATTGTCGAGGTGTTTAGTTTGCCATAATTTTGGGTTTGGCAAAAAGCTAAAGATCACTGGAATCAATACCATTGACATAATCCATGTAGCCATAACATTAATAGCCGCCACAATTCCAAACTGCGTAAGTACTTCGCTTTTAGTAAAAGCAAATACGCCAAAACCTATAGCAGTAGTCACATTTGCGTAAAAAGTAGTGATACCAATTTGTTTTACCGCAATACCTAATGCTTGCACTTTATTTTGATGCAGCATGTATTCTGTATGGTATTTATTGAGCAATAAAATACAATTAGGAATGCCAATCACTACTATTAAAGGTGGAATTAATGCCGTGAGTAAAGTTATTTTATAACCAAATAAAACCAGCGTGCCTAAAGAAAGTACTACACCAATACCTACTACAATTAATGGAAATATAACGGCAGAAAGTGATCTGAAAAATAATAATAAAATAACCGCCGTAATCAAAACGGCTAAGGCCAAGAATAATTTAAACTCCCCAGCAATTTTATTGGAAACAACTGTTCTAATATAAGGTAAGCCCGAGAGGTGCAATTTTACTTGGTGTTTAGCTTCGAAGGCCGTTGTTAAGGCTACAATTTCTTTCAACACACCAGCACGCTTACTCGTGTTTAAAGTTTCTTTCGAAAAATTGACAGCTATCAGCGTAGCCTTTGTTTTTTTATTAATTAAGAGGCCTTCGTAAAATGGCAGCGAATAAAATTTTTCTTGAATGCTATCGGCAGCCAATTGATTTTTAGCTGGCGCAGTCATAATTTGTTCTACAACAAATTGCGCATTGCTGGTATCTTTCTTTAAATTGAATGCATGACTTATGGAAAGCACATTAGTAATGCCGGTAATTTGTTTTAAATCATTCGACAGTTTTTGCCAGTCGTTTAAAAATTGTTGCTCGAATATTTTTTCGGATTGCAAGCCAACCACCAATACGGTTCCATCTTCGCCATATTGCTGTTTAAAGTTTTCGTAGGCTACAAAAGAAGGCGCATTGATTGGCAATACTTTAGCACCTGCAAAAGACAATTCCACGTCTTTGCCTTTGTAAAGCATAAAAGAAGTAATTAATAAGCTGATAATCAGCATTATTATTCTTCTTTTCAATATCAAATCCGCAAATTTAGACCACATTATTACTAGCTTTTGGCTATTCGATAGAATAGCATTTAAAAATTGTTGCAAAATGCAATTTTTTTAGCACAATTAGTAGTTTAAGGCGGTTCTAAAATCCATTTTCAGACTATTTTTTCAGCTTTTTACAATAAATCTGTTGTATTTTTGTTATTTAATTCTAATCTGGCTTTTCATGAAAAAATTGTTTGCCTTTGTACTGATGATGATTACCGCTGGCCATACTTGGTCACAAAGTTTAAGTATTGGCAGTTGGCAAACCCACATGGCATATGCGCAGGCAATCGATGTCTTTGAAAGCAAACAACATTTAACGGTGGTGTCAAATTTTGGAGTCTTTAATTTAGATACCAAAGATTCAAGTTTAACGGTGCTTTCTAAATTAGATGGTTTAACCGAAGTAGAAATTACCTGTGCCGCTTACGATCCCCAAAATGATGCGGTCATTATTGGTTATAAAAATACCAATATCGATATCATCAAATCTAATACCATTATCAATGTCAACGATATTTTAAAGAAAAGTATTGTTGGTTTAAAAGTGATTAATTCAATAGATGTGATTGATGGTATCGCTTATATTAATTGTGGATTTGCAACAGTCTTATATGATATTGCCAAGTTAGAAGTTAAGGACACTTATTATTTAGGAAACAACGGAAGTAATTTAGCGGTGTATAATATGGCGGTCTTAAATGGTAAGTTATACGCAGCAACCGATAGTGGAATTTTAGAAGCAGACTATACCAACACCAATTTAGCAAACTATCAAAACTGGCGTAAACACAACATCACAGACAGCATACCAACCGGAAAAGCGGCCACATTAATGGCTGTATTTGCTGGAAAATTAGCGGCTTATATAAATAATAAAACCCTAATTTATGATGGACAAGTTTGGCGAATGCCTTCGGTTATTTATCAAGGTGGCGCTAAAAGATTAATGAGTGATGCCAATCATTTATTAATTGTAAATGAAATTGGTGTAACCGTTTATGATGCCAATTTATTAGCAGTTGATATTTATACTTCCCCAAATTATATTCCTTCGGTGCGTGCAGCGAGGTACGATAAAAAAGGACAATTATGGATTGCCGATTTTTATCAAGGCTTGTGTAAATATGACGGCGTAAATAAACCCTATGCCGCAAGTTATGTGCCCAATGGTCCGTATAATGTAAGTGCTAGAAGATTAGCTATTAAAAATGGCAAGCTCATTGTTGCTTCGGGTTCGGTTGGCGATAATTATACCAATAAATTTATTCGTAATGGAATTTATACTTACGATAAAGGTGTTTGGCGTAACTATAATTATTTAAATTATTCCGTAATGGATTCTTTTTACGATTTCACTTCAGTTGTTTTTGATAATAAATTGAATAAAGAATATTACGGAACTTTATGGAAAGGTTTGTTAGAGTTTGAGAATAATGAGTTCGTAAAAAATTATAGTTATCATAATTCCACTTTAGGAGAGGCACTCGGAAACGACGGCCAGTACCGCGTTTCGGGCATGGCCATTGATAGTAAAAATCAATTATGGGTGGCTAACCATTGGGCCGAAAAACC
>JAURMH010000037.1 GCA_030830805.1 Bacteroidota bacterium | reverse complement strand
TTTGCCCAAACATTGCGTAAAGGGGGATTAATCTTGGAATTTATAGCCTACACCACGCATAGAAATAAAGTGTTTTGGGTGCTTGGGGTCTATTTCGAAGTACTTTCTAAAATTCAATATGAAATTATCGATGGTTCTGGTATTAGGGAATACTTGGTAGCCCCAGACCAATTGTAGGATTTTTTCCCTTGTGACCACCGTATTCTTTTGTTCAATAAGTAATTTTAACAATAACAATTCTCTTTTAGTAAGGTTGATTTTTTGCCCAGAAGCTAGCAATACCTCTGAAGCATTGAAATCGATACTATGTCCTTTAAATTGGTAGCGATCTACTTGAGGGGTGGTCTTTGCCTGTTGAGCCTGCTTCTGAATCAGTTTTGCAACCCTTAAAAGCAACTCTTCTAAATTAAATGGCTTTGTTAAGTAGTCATCGGCTCCAAGTTTCAATCCCTGCACCCTATTCGAACTTGTATTTTTTGCACTTAAAATTAAAATAGGCGTTTGGTTATTATTCAAACGCATACGTTCTGTTATGCTAAACCCATCTAAGGAAGGCAACATGATATCCAAAATGATTAAATCATAATGCGCAGACTGAATTTGTTTTAAAGCTTCCCCCCCATCATATGCAGAGTCTACCTCATAGCCTTCCATCTCTAAATTAAGCTTCAAAGCCTCATGAAGATGCTCTTCGTCTTCCACCAATAAGATGCTATGTTTTTGCATGATTAATCTGCCTTAAATTGGACCACAAAAATACTTCCTTTAGGTTGATTTGGCTTGACGAAAATACTGCCAGCGTGGAATGTGACAATTTTTTTACATAAATACAAACCCAATCCTGTTCCCTTTGTAGATCTGGTTTTTTCTGCACCCACTCTATAAAATTTATCAAATACTTTTGACCTTTCCTCTAACGCAATACCGATGCCTTGATCTTTAACAGTCAGCTCAATGTCTTTTCCTGCTAAATGTAAGTCTATAAAAATATCAGTCTCGGGTGCTGCATATTTATTAGCGTTATCCAATAAATTATTAATCATCAACTGCAATAATAATGGTTCGCCTTGAAGTTGAATAGCCGCGTCAATTGAACCAATGCATTTTCTATTGGAATATCGTTCTTCAAAAGATTGTATACATTGAACAGCAATCGTTGAAAGGTCTACCAGTTGTTTGCTGTTTTCAAATTGCCCCATTTCAAATTGGGATGCTAATAAAATATTATTACAAAGTGCGTCTAATCGTCTTGTCTCTTTAAGCGTATTTTGAATTAAATGCTGTTGCTGTTCGGGTTGTAAATCTCTTTTTACAATCGTTTCTAAGTTTAATTGAGTGACTGCAATGGGCGTCTTGAGCTCATGCGTGACTGCCATCATAAAATTTTGTTGTAGTGTCGAATATTTTAATTGCTTTAATAAAGAACGGTATACATAGATGGCGCCTAAAAGAAAAAGTAATAAAAAAGTCAAACCCTCTCCAATATATTGTTTGGTTTTTCTTGCAGCAAATGCCTCAATGTTTGCAATATGCTGTTGATCTATTTGTCCTTTTGCGGTAAGGGTTTCAATTTTTGTAGCCGTCAACAATTCGTTTTGTTGAACAAGCGCTACATACCACCAAATAAAGGCAGCGACCATATAAGTTAGGAATAACCAATAAATGATTCTGACCCATACTAATTTTGATATAGAAAATGGCATGCGCATATTATAAAGCAGCTTTTTCTATTCGAATGCCTGTAGATAAAATATTTTGTAGCGGGTCCTCGCGCATCGTATGCTTGATGGTAAAAGTATGTATACCATAATTTAATTTAACAGGCTTGGAATACAAAGGGATACGTTGTTCGTAAATATCATCCATGCCAGTACCTAGCCAACCTTTTTGATCATCGGCTAAATTTAAATTGAAAGCTTCTGTTTGCGCTTTTTCACCCGCACTACTATGGCTTAGCTCAACCCATATATTTTTATAATGATAGGCATTGTGGTGTCTAATGACAAAGGCAATTTTATACAACTGATTAGTGTCAGTAACATTGAATAGGTATTTTTCTGGCTTTGCGCTATTCCATTGATGGTCTGGATGTATTGTATTTTGTTCAGACAAGGGTATTGTTTGACAAGCATTTATGCTCGTTAATAAACAGATACCAAACAGGATACGATAAAACTTCCCCATTTATAATACGTTTAAGATTTGTTCTTTTGCTTTTTCTAATTCATCCTTCATTACAATCACCGCTTTCTGAATATCTACATCATTGGCCTTAGACCCAGTGGTATTAATCTCTCTGCCCATTTCTTGTAAAACAAAGGATAATTTTTTTCCTTTATTGGGATCTTTTTCGGCAAGGATAGATTTAAAATAGGCGCAATGGTTGGTTAAACGAACACGCTCTTCGGAAATATCAATTTTTTCGATATAGTAAATCAATTCTTGTTCTAAGCGATTGTTGTCATACTTGTCTGGTCCTACGTTTTGTTCTAATAATTTAATCAAGCCCTCTTTGATTTTTGTTCTTCTATTTGGCTCAAGTATAGCAATCGCAGCTTGCTGCGCTTCAATACCTGCAACACGTTCTAACAAATCCATCTCGATAGATTTTCCCTCCTCCTGTCTATGAATATTCAATAAATCAATGGCTTGCTTTAATAAATTAAAAATGGCGACTTTTTCTTCATCTGATAAAATTTCGTTGGTAGAAGAAACCACATCTGGCA
>JAURMH010000036.1 GCA_030830805.1 Bacteroidota bacterium | reverse complement strand
TTAAATAGATTTATATTATTACCAAAAATCCCTTCCTTTGTAATCCGATTATTGCTTGGTGAAATGTCTATTATTGTTTTAGGTAGTACGAAGGTCTCTGCTGAAAAAATAATCTCGACAGGATTTAAATTTAATTTTGAAAAGCTCAACGAAAGCTTAAATAAAATATATCATGCATAAAAAAATTTCCATTTTTTGGTTTAGAAGAGATCTTAGGCTAGAAGATAACCATGGTTTGTTTGCCGCCTTGAGTAAAGGTGAACCGGTTCAAGCAATGTTTGTTTTTGATAAAAATATACTTTCTAAATTAACAGATAAAAATGATGCAAGAATAAGCTTTATTCATCAACAACTTTTAAAGTTAAATGCAGAATTAGCAAAATTGGGCAGTAGTTTGTGGGTTTTTTATGGAGACCCATTACACGTATTTAGAAATGAGCTGCAAGCTAAAATGCCAGCTCATACTAGCATTGACAAAGTATACACCAACCACGATTACGAACCGAACGCCATTCATAGAGATGCGGCGATCGGCGAATGGCTACTTAGTCAAAATAGTGAATTGTTAACTTTTAAAGATCAATGTATTTTCGAAAAAAAAGAGGTTGTAAAAGACGATGGCTTACCTTACACCGTTTTTACTGCCTATAAAAATAAATACTATAAAACCTTAACTGCAGAAAGTTTTAAGTCTTTTGACTGTCAAAAATATTTTACTAATTTTTATGCAAATAAAGGTTTCCCGATTCCTAGTTTGAAAGAGATTGGTTTTGAACCAAGCCAAATAGTATTTCCACCAATAGAATTTGAATCTATTTTAAAAGAATACGCAAACACGCGTAATATTCCAAGTATTAAAGGAACAAGTAGAATTAGCGTACACCTAAGGTTTGGAACGGTTAGTATTCGAAAATTGGCAATGGCATCTTTTGGTAAAAGCGAAACTTGGTTTAACGAATTAGTTTGGCGAGATTTTTATTTTCAAATTCTTTGGCATTTCCCCCATGTAGTTCATTCGGCATTCAAACCAAATTATAATCACATTGAGTGGAGAAACAACGAAGCCGAATTCGAAAAATGGTGCAATGGTCAAACCGGCTATCCAATTGTCGATGCAGGTATGCGGGAATTAAATACTACCGGATTTATGCATAATAGAGTACGCATGATTGTTGCGAGCTTTTTAACTAAACATTTATTAATTGATTGGCGCTGGGGCGAAGCTTATTTTGCTCAAAAATTAATAGACTTTGAATTATCTTCAAACAATGGCGGATGGCAATGGGCTGCTGGCAGTGGCTGTGATGCAGCTCCTTATTTTCGAATCTTTAATCCAGCAGAACAAACCAAAAAGTTTGATCCTAAATTTAGCTACATTAAAAAATGGGTGCCAGAATTTCAAGAATTCCATTATCCAGCACCCATAGTTGACCATAAAATTGCAAGAGAAAGATGTTTAGAAACCTATAAAATCGGTTTACAAAAATTATAAGCTTGTATTTTTATAGTCGTAAATTTTTAATATTAAAGCTTCGTGTTTTTGTAATATCACTTTTCTTTTTAAACTTAATTTAGGTGTCATTTCACCAGCATCAATAGAAAACTCTTTAGGTAGTAATTCGAATTTTTTAATTTTTTCCCAATTGCCAAAACCTAAATTGTATTTATCTACTTCTTTTTGAATTCTATCAACAATTACAGGATGCTGAACCATCTCTTGATCACTTGTATAATCAAGCTTTTTAAGCTTGCACCAATCTTTTAAAAATGAGAAACTTGGAACAATTAGTGCAGCAGGGAATCGCTCATTTTCTCCAATCACCACTATTTGTTCTATAAATTTTGATTCTTTGAATTTATTTTCCATTACTCCTGGCGCAATGTATTTTCCTCCGGCTGTTTTAAAAATCTCTTTTTTTCGATCAGTGATTTTTAAATACCTGTCTTGTACTAATACACCTATATCTCCTGTATGAAACCATCCGTCTGCATCAATTACCTCGGCAGTTGCAGCTGGATTCTTATAATATCCTTGCATAACATTAGCACCCCTTACTAAAATTTCGCCGTCGGCTGCTAATTTCATTTCTACACCTGGAATAACTGGACCACAAGTGCCAAAAAAATGTTTATCTGAATCAATGCCTGTCATGGTTACTACCGGAGAGGTTTCGGTTAAGCCATAGCCTTGCAAAACTGGTATTTTAGCTGCCCAAAATACGCGTGCTAATCGATCTTGTAAGGCTGCTCCACCAGAAGCAGCAGCCACAACATTGCCTCCAAATGCATCTCTCCATTTATTGAAAATAATTTTATTCGCAATTTTTAATTGGAATTCGTACCACCAACCATTTGCGCCATCATATTCATATTTCAATCCTAAGTTTAAAGCCCAAAAGAACAATAATCTTTTGATACCTTTTAATCCATTCCCTTTTTCTACAATTCGATCGTAAACTTTTTCTAATAATCTTGGAACAGTGGTAAACATATTTGGCTTGACTTCCAAAAAGTTTGCCGCAATTTTATCTAAAGATTCGGCGTAATAAATATTGGTTCCTTTACTTAAATACATATATACAATAATGCGTTCGTAAATATGTGATAATGGCAGAAAACTCAATGAACGATAAGCCCCTGGTGGAATTAAAGGGCTTGCTGCAAATAAATTACTCAACAAATTTTGATGCGAAAGCATCACCCCCTTTGGATTGCCGGTTGTGCCAGAAGTATAAATTAAAGTGAATAGATCGGTGGGTAATACCGCTGATTGATATTTTTCAATTAAAGATCTATCTGAGCTATCTCCTAATAATGCAATGCTTTGCCAATGCTTATATTTGGGCGTTAATTCAAAAGTATAGACAGCCTGAACACTTGGTGATTGTATAATGATGGCATTAATTTTTTCTGCTAAAGCTTCGTTTTCTGCAAATACAATTTTAATTTCCGCATCATTTAAAATGTATGTAATGTCTGCTGCCGATAGTGTTGGGTAGAGTGGCACATGTATGCCACCAATTTGCATGACTGCAAAATCAACTATATTCCATTGTGGTCTATTAGAAGAAATAGTGGCTACCGTATCTCCTTTTTTTATTCCTAATTTCAACAAGCCTAAGCTTAACTCATTTACTGCATTTACAAATGCTTCAGCTGAGGTATGCGTCCATTCATTATTAATCTTATAAGAAAAAATGGTTTTGCCTGCATGTTCTTCTTGAACAAATTTTAGTAAATCAAAAACTCTTGTTACTTCTTGCATAGTCATTATTTAATCCAAGCTTTAAATATTATTTCTTGAGCTGGCGATTGCGCTGCTAGCTTTTCCAATTTATACTTTACATTATTATTTTTAGTTAATACAAAACTAATTTTTTTAATCAGGCCATCTCTTGCTACCAATAGGTCTATTGCCTCGCCAGGCTTTTTATTGGCAGTTGCCTTTACAAGGTCGTCGGTGCGATAGTTGTCTATTGCAATTATTTCATCGTTTACATTTAAGCCGGCTACATAAGCAGCACTCACATTTGAAATAGCTGTAACCATTAATTTTCCTGAAACATTACTTGTATTGACTCCTAAATAAATTTCATTTTTACCCGCATTTAAATCTGTTATTTTTAAGCCCGCGGTTGCCGCAATTGCAGTAAAGTCTATGGGAGTTAAGCCATCAATATAATTTACATAAAATGAATCTAGGTTCTGTCCGGTGTATTTTTCTAAAGCTGATTTAAATTCTGCGTCTGTATAGCCTTCCGCTTTACCATCTTCACATTTAGCATACATGTATTTCATTACATCATCTAGGCTTTGGATGCCATTGCTATTTTTAATGATTGCTAAATTTAACATCAAGGCAATTACGCTGCCCTTGTCATAATAAGAAACCTGATTGTTACCAGAGTTTTCGTTGCGACGATAAAATTTAATCCAAGCATCAAAACTCGACTCACTTAAAGATTGGACTTTAGCACCTGGCAAATTAGCCAATGCCGTAAATTCGTTTGCAATAACTTCTAGGTATTTTTCTGCCGTTAGATGTTTTGTTCTGCGAACAATCCAGTTATCGTAAAATGCAGTAAATCCTTCTGCGACCCAAAGCATTCGGGTATAATTTTCTTCGTCATAATTAAATGGACCTAATGCAATTGGTCTTAACCTTTTCACATTCCATAAATGAAAATATTCGTGTGCTACCAAACTTAAAAATCCATTATAGGTAGCCTCAGCTGCATAGGCATTTCGCTGCATCTGTAAGGTAGATGAATTTAAATGCTCTAATCCGCCGCCGCCAGCATTTACATTATGCACTATGAAAACATAATTTTTACAGGGATGTGTTCCAAAAATATTTTTGGCTTCTTCAATTATTTTTATAAAATCTTTTTTTATTTTTTCTCTATCGTAATTGCCTTGACCAACCATTGCCACTTCGTGCGGAATGCCTAAAACATCAAATGCGATTATATCTTGATTCCCTATTTCTATGGGTGCATCTGCAAGCATATCATAATTAGGCGCGGTTAATTCGAATGGATTAGTACCGCTTTTAGCTAAGCTGCAAGATATTTTTTTCCAATTTGCGTTAGGTGTAATTTTTAGCTGAATAGGCGCTTCTTTAAAACCTTCTGCATACATAAAAATAGAACTGCCATTGAGGTATGCGTGTGCATCGTCAATAAAACTAGTGCGAACACTTAATTCAAAAGCATATACCCTATACTGAAAAACAACTTCTGAATTTTTACCTGCCTGAACGCGCCAAGTATTCTTGTTTATTTTTTCACAAAATAAATTTTCGTTTTTCGCATTAGTAGCCGCTACACCTTCTACATTTCTAGCAAACTCTCGAACTAAATAAGAGCCCGGAGCCCATACAGGCATTTTAAAATCGACACTTTCTTTATCGTTTTGCTGTATTGTTAGTTTAACATCCACATAATGTGCTTGCGCTTGACTAAAAGTTAATTCGTAATTTACCTTAGGGTTGATTGCGCTCGCTAACATAGATATAAATAAAAAGCTGAAAAATAGACTAACTTGTTTCATTTGAAATTAATTTAAAACAAGTATAATTAAAATAAAGCTTTAATTAAAATGTGGCGATTACCACTTTTCGATATAGGCTGGAGGCATGTTTACCATGATAGATTGGCCTAATTCGCCAAGTTTAATCACAAATCGATGTGCAGATTTCAACTCCACCAATTCACCTATTAATCCGATCATTGGGCCAGCAGTAACTCTTACGCGCGTGCCTGTCGAGTATGCTTCTGAGCTAACTTCTAAATCGATTTCGTTTGCTAGTAGTCGTTTAATTTGTTCAATCACTTCTGCGCGAATAACAGCAGGCCTACCATTGTAACGGATATATTTTACGACCCCTTGTACGGATAAAACGGTATCGTGATCTGCAGGCGAAATACAAACGAATAAATAAGAGTTAAATAATGGCATGTCTACCCACTTTTTTCTATCAGACCAAATGCGTAGTTTTTTAACCTGAGGAAAATAAACGGTAATGGCTCTTTTACGAAGTTCTTCTGCTACTTTTTGCTCTGCTCTTGGATTGGTATACACCACCCGCCACTCTTGAACGATTTCTGCCATTAATTAATAATTTATGCAAATATTAACATTTTTTTGGCAAACTAAAAAGGTTTAGCCAAGCTGGTGTTTTCGTCGCCTGTTTGATAAGGCAAATAGGTAATGATGAATTGTAACATTTCGTCTTTTGTGCTCATGCTGCCATTTCTTTCGCCTACCCATTTTGGAGGACTGAAAGGATTGTTAGGGTTAGCTTTGGTATTGTCAAAAGTAGCTTCTACATAAATGGTACTACCTTTTTTTAGGACCAACATTTTTTGAAATGTATAAAAGTATTGCCATCTAAAATCCCAATTAGGAATTCGAATTAAATTAATTTTTTTATTTTCTGGTGTAATGGCATAAGCAATAAATTCTTTTCCTAATAAATGCATATGAGGATTAATGGTTAATAAAGACATGTCCTCTTGTAATGTATAGCGTGTATAAAAGGTTTTAATAGAATCGGGTGGAACCATTAGTGCTGGAGTAATTTTAGATAAGCCATAATTGCCCAACTGAAATTCTTTTATCCTTCTTTTTGGCGCTTCTTTAGCAAAGAAAATATTAAAAGTGGATTGGTCGTAAAGGTCTACGGGTGTTGGCCCATAATGAATATCATAAAGCAAAATTGCTCCTTTTCGTTTCATTTCGAAACCGCCAATACCTTCAGGATACAACGCAGGCGTAACTCCTGGTAAGTAATTGGTAACCGATGGAATTCTTAGTGGAAATGATCCATCATCGTTGGTAATTTTTAGCTTTTCCCATGCCGTCGCTAAGCTACCTTCGTAATTAGGTACCATCCATTCGCCATCCCATACATTTTTCTTTTGATGGTCGTCATATACAACCATGTATCCATTTACATGGTGAATAATTTTTTTATTCCCAGGGACAAACTCTATTGTTTTAACAAATTGATTTTTAGGAATCTCAAATGGAATCTTCATGATCCAATAATGATCTTTATTATCCCCTTTTAATAAATATTTTTTGGGCATCTTGAGTACTAAATCTGGTTTAGCAATTTGAGAGCCTTTTGGAAAAATAGGAAAATTAGGTTTAAGTTTTGCACTACCTTCTTTTGCTCCTTGCTTAAGCCAAGCAGTTATTATTTTTTTATCATATTCGCTTAAAATCATTTCTCCTACAAAGTGCGAATAGCTTGGGTCTGCGGGCCAAGGCGGCATAATTCCTAAACTTACCACCTTCTCAATGGTTTTCTTTTTACGATATACATCTTGGTAATTGGTTAATGGGAATGGACCCGATTCTCCAGGTCGGTGACAATTGCTACAATTTTTATATATGATAGGCGCAACATGTTCGTTGAAGTTAACATTTAATGGCAATTGCATTGATGAGCTATCATTCGATTGGTTGATATTTATTGCCTGCTTATTCGATTCTTGCGAACAAGCGAAAATAAATATGCTTACAAAAAATAATACGAATCTGCTTTTCATCTTTCAATAAAACATCCAACTGATTTTGTTTTACTAATTTTAACTTCTTGTTTTTTTAATACCGAATTCATGGCATCCATTAAATAATTGCTTGTGGGCGCTGCTGTTAATCGTGTAAGCGCTGTCGCCCAATTATCAATTGCTCCTTGGTAAACTACTTCAGATTTTTCGTTAAGCAAAACAGCCTCTGGCGTTGTATTAGCTTTAAATTGATCACTAAAATAATAACCTGTGTCTACTAATAAAGGCAAGCCTAAAGGAAACCTATTCGCATAAAATCCGATGGCTGCAGAATCAAATAACTGACCAGATATTACTGCATAAAATCGCAATCCAGAATCTGCAAATTGCGCTTGGAGTTGATTAATAGTTAAGGTGTAATTTTCACTCAATGGACATTCTGGAGCTAAAAATATATATACCGATCCTCTACTTCCATTCATGGTATCTAACATAAATGCTTTGTGATCGAAAGTTTGGAATACCTTTTTTTCTTTTTTACAAGAAAGCATAACAATGCTTGCCAATAGCAAGCATACTAATACCTTATTTAAGTTTTTCATTGTTTTCATGTCTTTCTTTATCTCTATTTGTTTTTTTGGCTAAATTTTTATCGAGTGCATCGGTTAAATCTACACCTGTTTGATTGGCTAAACAAATAACCACAAATAATACGTCGGCTAATTCGTCAGCTAAATTTATTTCTTCTTCTTTATTTTTAAAAGACTGTTCTCCGTATTTTCTTGCAATAATTCTAGCCACCTCACCAACTTCTTCGGTTAAAATAGCCATATTGGTTAATTCGTTGAAATACCTAATTCCATTTGATTTGATCCATTGATCAACTAAATTTTGTGCTTCTTTAATTTCCATATTAATGTCTTTCTTAGTCGTTGGTATCCATGATAATTATTAGAGAACCATCGTTGTTCAAATGCAATGCTATGTCTTCGCCAAATTCATCTGTTTTTTGTGCAATTGCATCAATTGGACTATCGGCGATTATCTTCGTTTGCCATAATACTAAGATAGCTTTCGTATCTAGGAATTGCAATAATTCCTTTTTCGTATGCTTCTTTTACAGCGCAATTAGGCTCGTTGACGTGCTTGCAATTATGAAATTTACACCTACTCATTACTTTTTTCATTTCTGGAAAATAATGCGCTAATTCTTCATCTGGAATATCTACCACCCCTAATTCTCGTATGCCTGGCGTGTCGATAATATATCCACCCATTTCTAATGGGTGCATTTCTGCAAATGTTGTTGTATGAATCCCTTTTTCGGAAGCAGCAGAAATAGTGGAAGTTCGAATAATAGCACTAGGAATAATTTGATTGATTGCGTCGATTTTCCAACACCCGAATGACCCGATAACAAGGAGGTCTGACCTGTAATTTGAACTTTTAATTCTTTAATACCGATTGATTTCAATGCAGAAATTTTTCGACATGGATAACCAATTTTTTCATATAACTCAACTACCTCCTCTAAAAAAGCAAGATCTTCTTCGTCGTATTGGTCTATTTTATTGAATAATAAAACTACAGGAATATGATAAGCTTCTGCTGTAACTAAAAAACGATCGATGAAACCAAATGAAGTGCGTGGCTTGCTCAAAGTGACAACCAATAAGGCTTGGTCTATATTTGAGGCAATAATCTGCGTTTGTTTTGATAAATTAATAGACTTGCGAATGATGTAATTTTTTCTTTCTGCTAAATCGTAAATGATACCCGTTCTCGCTTCAGATTCCTCGTCTATTTCCACACTTACATTGTCACCAACTGCAATTGGGTTAGTTGTTTTAATTCCTTTGGTTCTAAATTTGCCTTTAATTCTACAATCGAGTACCGTACCATCTTCTAATTGAACATGGTACCAACTGCCGGTAGATTTAATGACTAATCCTTTCAAAATTATTTATTTAAAATATCGCTTTTGCAATTTGTAATGTTGGCTCGGCATTGCCCATAGTATAATAGTGCAATACTGGTGCGCCTGCTTCAATCAATCCTTTTGATTGATGAATTAACCAATCTACCCCAACCTTTTTTACATCAGCATCTGTTTTACACTGATTGATTGCTTCCGACAAATCGCTTGGAATGTCAATATTAAAGATTTTTGGTAAATTAATTAATTGTTTTTTACCTGTGATTGCTTTTAAGCCTGGAACAATAGGCACATTAATACCATTCGCCCTGCATAATGCTACAAAATCAATGTATTTTTGATTGTCAAAAAACATTTGGGTAACAATAAATTCTGCACCTAAATCGATTTTGTTTTTCAAGTATGCCATATCGGTTTTCATATTTGGTGCTTCGAAATGTTTTTCGGGATA
>JAURMH010000009.1 GCA_030830805.1 Bacteroidota bacterium | reverse complement strand
CCATTTTAATGAATTTGCTAGTAAAGTGGGCGTACTCAGAATGGGTAGTCAAATGGATCCTATTGTGCTCAAGGGATTGGGCAAAAATTACCATGCTGGTTTTTACCAATCAATCCTTACGCAAGGTCGATTGTTTCAGCAAGCCAACGAAATCATTATCAGTAAAGACCTAGCGAATCGATATCAAGTAGCCTTGAATACTTCGCTTTATATTTATTTTGCAGACAAGCAATTAAAAATTAGGAAATTAAAAGTGGTTGGTATTTTTGATTCGGGTATTGATCAATTAGATCGCATGTATATTATATCGGATATTGATATTATTAAAAGTGTAAATAATTGGCAACACAAAGAAATTGGCGGCTACGAAATTTATGCTAATCAGCGCATGCCAGATGAGCAGTTAATAGCTCAGTTAAATACTGCATTGCCTTTTGATGCTTATGCACAAACAGTTTCAGCGCTTTATCCTTCTATGTTTGAATGGTTAGCATTGCTCGATGTAAATGGCCAGGTGATTATTATTTTAATGTTATTGGTAGCAGGCATCAATATGATTTCGGCCTTGTTAATTATTATTTTAGAGCGCAGTGCAACCATCGGTTTATTAAAAACCTTGGGTGCAAAAAACAGTGCTATTCAAAAAATATTTTTATGGAATGCGGCTTATTTAATTAGTTATGGTTTGTTAATTGGAAATGCAATTGCACTCATCATTAGCTTTATTCAAGCTAAAACCCATATTTTGAAGCTCGATCAAACAAATTATTATATGAGCTATGTTCCAATAGAATTAAGCTTCACAGACATTATATATTTAAATGTAGGCGCTTTGTTTGCTTGTATTTTAATGGTGGTTATTCCTAGCTTTTTGATTACAAAAATTACTGCAATTAAAGCCATCAGGTTTAATTAATTTTCTTCAAAGCGTATTTAATATTTTTCCTATCGTATTTATTCATTTGCATAGGATATCTTGAATAATCTAAATCATAAATAAACAAAGAATCATTTTTAATTTCCCAATCATAATTTTTACCTTCTGATTGGTTATTGGTGGCATATAAGTTTGCTTTTTTACTCATGTTTAGGCATTCTCCACTTAAGCAAGGTGCATAAGTGCTCATGTCTGGAAGGCCTGTAATACCTCCATTTGAATGAAAAGTAACTCTTTCCGCATCATCATATTGGTAATTTCCGCTGAATAAAATTTTATTGATATAACAAATACCATAAGAGATAAAGCTACTGATGTCTTCGTTAGGAAAATCATTAGCCGTTATTTTCATAAAACTTGTTATAGTTTTATGGTCTAGGTCTTGCAACAAAATCTCATTGTCTTGCAAAACTAAAAAAGCATTAGTTGCGTTTTGGTAGTTCTTTACTTCAATGGTATTTTCATTTAATGGAACATAGCTTAGCGATCTGCTTTCTTTTCCAATAATAAACTGTCTTAAATTAGAATCAGGCCTATCAAAAATAAGTTCTACAAATGGCGTATTTTGAATAAGATTGGGGTTTTTGCTGAGTTTTATGCTATCGACATAAGATTTATTAATCCAATGGCCCAGCCATTGATCGTTCATTTCAAATGTTGTTTTGCAAGCGCTAAACAAAATAATAGCAATAATAAATAAGCTAAATTTTTTCATAATTAATTTGATTTTTTTGCTTCATTCCAAAATACATCCATTTCGGCTAAGGTCATATCCTTTAAAGGTTTGCCCATTTCCAAAGCTTTATTTTCTAAATATTTGAATCGATGTATGAATTTTTTGTTGGTTTTTTCTAAGGCGTCTTCGGGATTAATTTTAATGAATCGGGCATAATTTACGAGCGAAAAAAGGAGGTCTCCAAATTCTGCTTCTGCTTTATCCATGTCAATTTCGCTTGGCATTTTATCGTTATATTCTGCTTTGAATTCGCCCAATTCTTCTTCTACTTTTTCCCAAACTTGCGATTTATCTTCCCAATCAAATCCAACGCCTTTGGCTTTTTCTTGAATTCTGCTTGCTTTAATTAAAGCGGGAAGCGAGCTGGGCACGCCACCCAAAACAGATTTATTGCCTTCTTTCAATTTCAATTGTTCCCAATTTCTTTTTACATCTTCTTCATTTTCGACAATAACATCGCCATAAATATGTGGATGTCGGGCAATCAATTTTTCGGCTATACCATTTAAAACATCCGTAATATTAAAATCATTTGTTTCAGATCCAATTTTTGCATAGAAAGCAATATGTAGCATTAAATCGCCTAATTCCTTTTTTACTTCATTGATGTCTCCGTCTAAAATAGCATCAGATAATTCGTAAACTTCTTCAATAGTCAGGTGTCTGAGCGATTGCATGGTTTGTTTTTGATCCCATGGACACTTTTCGCGTAGCTCGTCCATGATGGTTAATAGTCTTTCAAATGCTTGTAATCGCTGATCCATTGTTCAAATTTTTACGAAGATAATAATTTCTCTATGCTTCGGCCTTCTGATACGCCCTAAAATGCTATCTTTGCAGCGAAATTCCCATAACGTGATCGCATTAAATAACATAACATTTGAATTTGGCTCTAGGGCTTTGTATCAAGACGCTAGTTGGCATATTAAGCCCAATGAGCGCATTGGCTTAATTGGTGCCAATGGAACCGGTAAAACTACGCTTCTGCGCATTTTAGTTGGGGAATACAAACCCAATGAAGGTACCATCTCTAAGGCCAAAGATTTAAAAATAGGCTACCTTAATCAAGACTTACTCTCTTATCAATCTGATTTTTCGATTTTACATGTTGCCATGGAGGCCTTCGAAAGGCAAAACCAGTTGCACGATGAAATTGAAGAACTCATTACCAAATTAGAAACCGATCATTCCGATGCGGTAATTAATAGGTTAAGCCAAAGACAAGAAGAGTTTGAAGCACTCGATGGTTATAATATTCAATACAAAGCTGAACAAATCTTAGCTGGTTTAGGCTTTTCGGCTTCCGATACCCATAGGCCTTTATCCACTTTTTCTGGAGGATGGAGAATGCGGGTAATGTTGGCAAAAATACTATTACAAACACCCGATTTGTTATTATTAGATGAGCCTACCAACCATTTAGACTTACCTTCTATTAAATGGCTAGAAAACTATTTAAATGATTTTGAAGGGGCTTATATCCTTGTTTCTCACGACAGGTATTTCCTAGATAGAACCGTAACCAAAATTGTAGAATCTAAAAATCAAGATTTAACAATTTATGCGGGTAATTATTCTTTTTATTTACAAGAAAAAGCGGTTAGGGAAGAGATTCAAAAAGGACAATTTCAGAATCAACAACAATACATTAAAGAACAAGAGAAATTAATTGATCGTTTTCGTGCCAAAGCTTCTAAAGCTAAAATGGCGCAATCTAGGATTAAAGCGCTTGATAAATTAGAGCGTGTAGAGAATGTTCAACAAGAAAATGCCAGTGTTAATTTTAAGTTCAAATTTTCTAAAGTTTCGGGCAGACATGTGATGATGTTAGAGCACATTAATAAAGCATATCCTGGCATAGAAATCTTAAAAAATGCTGCTGGAACTATCGAAAAAGGTGATAAAATAGCTTTGATTGGTGCCAATGGTAAAGGTAAATCTACCTTATTAAGAATTATTGCGGGTGCCGACCAATGCGAAGGAAAAGTAAATTTGGGTCATAATGTATCCAAAACATTTTTCGCACAACATCAATTAGAATCTTTACACCTCGATAATACCATTATTGAAGAATTGAAAAATTTTGCGCCAGAATATTCTGAAACAGAAGTAAGATCTTTGCTGGGTTGTTTCTTATTTACCGGCGATGATGTTTTTAAGAAAATTAAAATTTTATCAGGAGGAGAAAAATCTCGCGTAGCATTAGCTAAAACGATTACTTCCGATGCCAATTTTCTAATTTTAGATGAGCCAACCAATCACTTAGATATTCAATCTGTTAATATTTTAATTCAGGCATTACAACAATTTGAAGGTACTTTGATCGTTGTATCTCACGATAGGTATATGCTTGATAATGTGGCTAATAAGATTTGGTATATTGAAGATCAACTTATCAAAGAATATCCTGGAACTTATGCAGAATACGAACAATGGCAAGAGCGCAGAGATAAAGAGAAGAAAGATATTGTGCCTGTGGTAAAGTTGAAAGAGGAGAAACCTGTTAAAGAAACAAGTACTGCAGTTCAAGAAGAGCAAAAAAAAAACTTAAAAAAAATGCAGTCTGATTTGCAGAAATTAGAACAACAGATAGCCGATTTAGAATTGCAAAAAAATAAAGTAGAAGGGGAGTTAAGTTTGCCAGAAAACTACAGTGATACGCAAAAACTATCGAGGTTAAATGCTACTTATGAAACGGTAAAGCTAAGCCTAGATAGTATTTCGGCCGAATGGGAGCAATTAGCAGAAAAAATAATGTCCGTCGAACAATGAAATTAAAAAGCTTCTTTTTTTGTTTACTTTTTTTATCCAATTTTGCAGATGCGCAAATATTAGCAGACAAAGTTTATGACGAAAGTACGCAAACGGTATTGTTGTATAATTCTAAAACAGAACAATCTTTGCCAATAATTTCATTGAATTCTAACGAAACCCTTACTTTATTATTCGATCAATTAGATGCAAACTATCAAAATTTCAATTACCGAATTATTCATTGCAATGCAGATTGGACGCCATCAAACCTCAGCAATATTGAGTATTTAGAGGGTTTTACCGATAATTATATTACCAATTACAAGTTTTCTTTTAATACCAAGCAATCTTTTATTAATTATACTTTGGTTTTTCCTAATAATGATGTCAAATTATTATTAAGTGGTAATTATTATATAGAAGTATTTCCAGCTTCAGATGCAGAGCATCCTATACTATTGAAAAGGTTTTTTGTGGTAGATAATAAAATTACAATTGCTCATTTATTAGATCGAAGTACGGTTGTAAACGAAAGAAATAAAAAGCAAAAAATCAATTTCGACTTGTTGTACTCCAATCTTAGAGTAGATAATCCGATGGGACAATTTAGAATTGTGCTTGTGCAAAATAACCGATTTGATAACGCAAAAATCAATATAAAACCAAGCTTTTTTGAAAACGGAAAATTGATATATAACCATGTAGATGCCAATGTTTTTGATGGTTTAAACGAATATAGAAGAATGGATATTAGAACGGTTCGGTTTTTAGGGGAACATGTTTCGAATATCGATTTATCTGAAGGAAATAATATTTATTTGACAACCGATTATGTTAAAAATCCAGATCGTTATGCCAACGATTTAGACATGAATGGTAATTTTAAAATAAGGAGAATAGATGGTTTGAATTCGAATATCGAAGCAGATTATATTCAAACTCATTTTAGTTTTGATTACGGCGCACAAAATCCATTTGGAGATTATTATGTTTTAGGAAGATTCAATAATTGGACGGCAGATGAGCATTCAAAACTGAGCTATAATCCTAGTTACAGAAAATACGAAGCAACCCTTTTATTAAAGCAAGGAATTTATAATTATCAATATGGATTTAAGGCCAAAGGGGCTAATACACTAGATATTGCAAGTGTCGAAGGCTCTTTCTTTGATACCGAAAATGACTACACTTTCTTTGTCTATTTTAGGAAAACAGGAAATAGATACGATGAACTAATTGCCACCAAAGTGATCAATACCATTCGTTAATTATACATTGAAACGGAAGTGCATAATATCACCATCTTCCACAATATAAGCTTTTCCTTCCACGCCTAATTTACCTGCATCTTTACAAGCATTCTCCGAACCAAGACTAATAAAATCTTGATATTTGATTACTTCTGCGCGTATAAATCCTTTTTCGAAATCGGTGTGAATTACGCCAGCAGCTTGCGGTGCAGACATGCCTAAGGTAATTGTCCAAGCTCTTACTTCTTGCACGCCAGCTGTAAAATAAGTTCCTAAATTCAATAAGCTATAAGCCGCTACAATTAATTTATTTACACCAGATTCGCTTAAACCTAAATCTTCTAAAAAGATTTGACGCTCTTCGTAACTTTCTAAACCTGCAATATCTGCTTCGATGGCTGCAGATATAATTAATACTTCTGCTTTTTCATCTTTTACGGCCTCTTTTACTTTGTCTACATAAGCATTACCTTTTAAGATAGCTGCTTCGTCCACATTACAAACATACATGACCGGCTTCAGTGTTAAAAGTTGCAAGTCATCAATATGTTCTAAATCTTTTTCTTCGATTTTTACTGTCCTAGCAGACCTTCCAGCTAATAAAGCCTCTTTTACTTGTAATAAAATTTCTAATGCTTTTTTAGCATCTTTATCACCTGTTTTAGCAGATTTTTCTACTTTTTGTATTTTCTTTTCTACAGATTCTAAGTCTTTTAATTGTAATTCTGTATCAATAATTTCTTTATCTCTAATTGGATCAACCGATCCGTCTACATGTATAACATTTGGATCGTCGAAACACCTTAAGACATGAATAATGGCATTGTTTGTTCGTATATTTCCTAAAAATTGATTGCCTAATCCTTCGCCTTTACTAGCACCTTTTACTAAACCAGCAATATCAACAATCTCGATGGTGTTTGGTACAATTCTTTGCGGCTTTACTAATTCTGCCAATTTTGTTAAGCGATGGTCTGGAACGGTTATTACACCTACATTTGGTTCGATGGTGCAAAAAGGAAAATTTGCCGCTTGCGCTTTTGCATTCGATAAGCAATTAAATAAAGTAGATTTTCCAACATTTGGTAGTCCAACAATTCCGCACTGTAAAGCCATAATTATATTTTTTTATTTTTTGTAATATTCTAGGTAACCAATAATTCTATATGCTAATTTAGCAAGGGTATATTCAGATAAAATGCTGCCTTCCATAGGTGCACATTCTACAATATCAAATCCAACCACATTTTTATGCTTGCATGTTTCTCTAATCAGTGTCAATGTTTCGTTCCAGAATAAGCCATTAGGCTCTGCTGTACCAACTGCAGGCATTATACTTGGATCGAATCCATCTGCATCAATGGTGAGGTAAACATTTTCGGACATATCTGAAATAATCTCTTGTACCCAATTGTTATTTGCTCTTATTTGATGCGCGTAATAGGTGTGAATTTTCGGGTTGTTTTTTATTTCGTTGGACTCTTCAATGCATTGCGCTCTAATTCCTGCTTGACATAAATTAATTCCCATGTCTTTTACACGAGCCATTACCGATGCATGACTATACGGATTGTTATGGTATGATTCTCTTAAATCAGAATGCGCATCTATTTGTAAAACTGTTAGGTTGTCGTATTTTTTTGCGAATGCTTTAACAAAACCATAGGTAACGGTATGTTCTGCCCCAAACGATACTACATATTTATTTAAATCAAGTAATTTACTGGTGTGTTGCTCAATTAAATCAATGGCATCTGCATCGTAAATTCCTTCAAAATTAAGCGGAGCAAGGGTTGCAATTCCTGCTTTTCGGATAGTTTCGCAATCCAATTCTTCGTCGTAGAATTCTACAAATTGAGAAGCCTGAATGATTGCTTCGGGGCCTTTTGCAGAACCTGCCAAATAAGAGGAGGTATGCTCATAAGGAACAGATTGAATAACATATTTAGCTTGGTCGAATTCATATAAATTGGTTTCGGTTAAGCCTAAAAAATTTTGGTCGGTTGGTAATGCTTTCACAATTATAAAATTTGGGCAAAGATAGTATTTTGCCTTTATAATTGGGCTTTTTCGAATAGGAATGTATAAAAAAAATAGCCCCGATTGGGGCTATTTTTAAATTTCGAAATCGATATCTGGTGAACTTGAGGCAGCAGGATTGTAATCCTCATACTTACGCTCAATTACTTCTTGATTGGCTTTTATATATTCAACAGTGTCTAATAAACCTTCGCTAAACTTTTCAAAATCTTCTTTGTATAGAAATATTTTGTGTTTAACAAATACGCCATCTTCCATGCGTTTCTTGCTCTCAGTAACTGTAATGTAATAGTCTCCTGATCTTGTTGATTTAACATCAAAAAAATAAGTTCTTTTACCAGCTCTTACTTTTTTTGAATAAACCTCTTCTCTGTCTTTGTTTTCGTATTCTCCCATTTTACAAACTATTAATATAAAGTAAATAAAAGTATTTAATTTGAAACTTCCAAAAAATCTATTCCTGCTTTTGCTTATCGGCTAATAATTGCATTTGATACAATTCATAATAGGGACCTTTATTGGCTAATAAGGTCTCATGGCTACCCATTTCAGCCACCTTTCCTTTTGCTAGATATAGAATCATATCTGCGTTTTTAAGAGTCGAAATTCGGTGACTAATTAAAATATTAGTCGCATCTTTTCGGGTACTCGCTAAATTACTTAAAATGCGCTCTTCTGTTTGTGTATCTACAGCAGATAATGCATCATCAAATAGTAATAATCTTGGTTTTTTGATGAATGCTCTAGCAATGGATACCCTTTGTTTTTGACCTCCAGAAAGCGTAATACCTCTTTCACCCAGCAAGGTTTCAAATCCATTTGGAAAAGCAATGATGGAATCATATACCCCAGCCATTTGAGCTGCATGGTGAATATCGGCTGTATCGCAGGCGTCTTTTCCGAATGTAATATTGTTTTGAATACTATCAGAAAATAAGAAAACCTCTTGTGGCACTATGCCAATTTGGTTCCTCCAATCATTTAGGTTAATATTCTTAATATCTTGATTATCAATTAATATACTGCCACTACTTACATCAATCATTCTACTAATTAAATTCGAAATAGTAGATTTACCCGATCCTGTTTTTCCTACAATTGCTAATGTTTGACCTTTAAATAATGTAAAACTCAATTGATCAATAGCGGTAATATTTGTCTCTGGATAAGTAAATGATACATTTTTAAACTCAATGCTATTAGTAAATTCGAAAGGGATGGTACTTGGATTGGTAATTTCGGGTGCAATGTCTAAAAATTCGTTGATTCGCTTTTGAGAAGCGGCGGCGCGTTGAACTAAAGAAGTGACCCAACCAACAGATGCTACAGGCCAAGTTAAAATATTAACATACACTATAAATTCGGCAATATTACCAGCCGTAATGCTTCCATTGATTACCTCTTTGCCACCAAAATAAACGGTCAACAAAGTGCTGATTCCTATAAGTCCTAAAATAGTAGGGAAAAATATGGCTTGTACTTTAACCAATTCCATCGATTTTGTTTTATACACCTCGCTGTCTGTTGCAAATCGATCGGCTAATTGTTTTTCTCTACCAAAGGCTTTAATTATTCTTATACCAGAAAAGGTTTCTTGCACGGTTGTGGTTAAAATAGAGAGCTGTGCTTGTATGTTTTCACTTTTAGTATTGATAGTGTTTTGTACATAATAAATGGCAACAAACAAAAGCGGAAGAGGCAATAAGGCATAAAATGTAAGCATAGGATTTACGCTTATCATGGTGCTAATTACAAGAATAAATAACACAATTAAATTGAGGGTGTACATAATAGCAGGGCCAATGTACATGCGCACGCGCGAAACATCTTCGGATACGCGATTCATTAAATCACCAGTATTGTTTACTCGATAAAATGATAAACTTAATTCTTGGTATTTTTGATAAATAACATTTTTTAAATCGTATTCAATGAGTCTCGAAACAACGATAATTGTTTGTCTCATAAAGAACATGAATATGCCTTTGATGATGGCTATAAGAACAATTAAAGCACCAAAAAGTAATGCTATTTGAATAATTATACTTTTTAAAATGGCTTGATTTTCGAAACCTTTTGTTAATTGATAATTGGCTAAATTATCTTTCACTAAGTCAAATGCTAATCGGATAATTTGCGCAGGAAAAACGCCAAACCAATTAGAAAGCGCTATAAAAATAACCCCCAAAAGTATGCGGTATTTATACTTTGCTAAATATGGATTAAGAGACGATAATTCTTTCATTTTTTCAAAAGTACAATAGTTTTTGATTTATAACCGGTTAAAATAGCCTTAGCGCATTGATAAAGCCTTTTTTTACATTAGCTGAATTCAAAAAAATACCCTACTTTTGCGTCCAATAAGGTTAAAAGCCCGATTTTTATAAATTTAAGAAATAGCGCATGTCTGATCATTTAGGTGAAAACTCCGTATTTAATAAACTTGCAACGCAAGAACATCAAAAAGTGGTGTATTGTTACGATCAAGCAACTGGATTAAAAGCCATTATTGCTATCCATGATACAACTTTAGGTCCTGCTTTAGGTGGAACTAGGATGTGGAATTATAAAACAGAAGGAGAGGCCTTAAACGATGTATTAAGACTTTCGAGAGGGATGACCTACAAAGCTGCCATTACCGGTTTAAATTTAGGTGGAGGTAAAGCCGTTATTATTGGCGATTCAAATAAAGATAAATCAGAAGCGATGATGCGTCGTTATGGTAAATGTGTCGATAATTTAAATGGAGAATATATAACAGCAGAAGATGTAGGAACCAGTCCAAAAGACATGGAATACATTAAAATGGAAACCAATCATGTCTCTGGAATACCAGTTTCATTAGGTGGTTTGGGGGATCCATCTCCGGTAACTGCTTTTGGTGTCTATATGGGAATGAAAGCATCTGCTCAGCATTTATGGGGTAATGATAGTTTAGCCGGTAAGGTTATTGGTGTGCAGGGCATTGGTAATGTAGGTGAAAATTTAGTAAAGCATTTGAGAGCGGAAAACGCAAAAGTTTATATTACAGATATCAACGAAGAGCGTTTAGCAATGGTGTCTAAAAAATATGGTGCAGATGTAATTGCGAATAATCAATTTTACAATTTAGACTTCGATATTTATGCGCCATGTGCTTTAGGTGCTACCGTTAATACAGAAACACTTTCCCAATTAAAATGTGCGATTATTGCTGGTGCGGCTAATAACCAATTAGCAGACGAAAACATTCACGGAAAATTAGTGATGGAAAAGGGAATTATATATGCACCCGATTTTTTGATTAATGCAGGTGGATTAATTCATGTTTACTCTGAAATGCAGGGTCATAGCGCTCAGCGTGCCATGGAAAAAACAGAACACATTTACCAGGTAACCTTAGAAATTTTGAAAAAATCTAGAGAGGAAAATATTCCAACCTACGAGGCTGCTAATAAAATTGCAGAAAAAAGAATTGCAGATATTCGTAGAATAAAAGCAGCTTACTAATAATAAATGCACTAAATTTTAGTGTAAAATCGTTCTTTATATTAATTTATGTTAAATCGTCGTCATTTAAGAATTAAAGGTTTTCAAGCATTATACGCTTTCCAACAAGCAGAGGTAAAAGAGCAAAAAATAGCTGAAAAGCAATTGCTTCAAGCTGTTCAATTGGTTCATGATGCCTACATTAATTTATTACAATTAGCTTTAGAAATCGCACAATTTGAAGAAAATGCAGTTGCTGAAAAAAGCAATAAGCATATGCCTACTGCAGCAGATCTAAATTCTACTGCCGTATTATTAAAAAATAAATTTATTGCGCAATTAGCACAAGATGTTGATTTTCAAAAAATCGCTAAAGCGTATAAAATAAATTGGAATGGCGAAGAAGTTTTGTTCCGCGAAATTTTAACCCAATTAAAATCGGAGCAGGCCTACCTAACATATGCTAATTTAGCAACACCTAGCCAAAAAGAGGATCAAGATTTTATGCAGTTTTTGTATAAAAAAGTACTTTTTAAATTCCCATTATTAGAACAACATTTAGAAGAGAAATATTTAAATTGGCCTGTTGATGCAGAAACCGTCGAAAGTATGATTTTGAAAACCATCAAAGCTTTTAAATTAAATACAGCCATAGATTTATTGCCCATAACAGCTAATTGGGACGAAGACAGGATTTTTATTTTAGATTTATTTAATAAAACCATTCAAAACGAAATAGCATTTAACGAATTAATTGCCAATAAAACACAAAATTGGGATGTAGAAAGGATTGCCATGGTCGATACGATACTCATGAAAATGGCTATAACAGAATTTATACATTTTCAATCTATTCCAACCAAAGTAACTATGAACGAGTATATAGATATTTCTAAGGAATTCAGTACACCTAAAAGTAAAGGCTTTATCAATGGAATTTTAGATAAAATTTTAATTGATTTAAAAGATAATAATCAAATTAATAAATCGGGTAGGGGTTTAGTAAATTAATTTTATGAAAAAGATTGTATTTTATGTATTGGTTTTGAGCGTGATGGCTTGCGGTAAAAAAACAGCAAACAGCAGTTTAAATTCAGCATCTATCGATATTCCAATGACTGCCGACGGGAAAGTGGATACCTTAAAATTACCTAAGTTTACTTTCCAAAATGATACCTATGATTTTGGTAAAATTACCCAAGGTGAAAAGGTTTCCTACTCCTTTAATTTTAAAAATACAGGCTATGTGCCATTGATCATTTCTTCTGCTTCTGCTAGTTGTGGATGTACTGTCCCTACTTTTCCAGAAGAACCTATAGCGCCTGGTTCCGAAGCAACTATTGCCGTTGTGTTTAACAGTGAAAATAAAATGGGTTTACAAACTAAAACCATCACCATAGTAGCCAATACCGTTCCCAATACTAAGGTGTTATATTTAAGAGGGGAAGTTTTAGAAGCAAAATAAATTTAAAATATATATGATGAACTTAATGAATGTATTGTTGATGGCTCCACCTGCAGCAGGTAGCAATCCAAACCCAGTGATGCAATTTTTACCTTTAATTTTAATTGGTATTGTTTTCTATTTTTTCATGATTCGTCCACAAACGAAAAAAATGAAAGACCAAAAAAACTTTATTGAAGCCATTAAAAAAGGAGATAAAGTGGTTACCATTGGCGGTATTCATGGAAAAATTGCTGATATCAATGAAGACACTTACCTATTAGAGATTGAAAATGGAGTGAAAATGAAAATCGATAAGGTTTCGGTTTCTTTAGAAGCATCAAAAAAAATCAATAGTTAATTAGCTAGCAAATTTTAAAATATCAACCCCTAAAAGGTTGATATTTTTGTTTAATATCAAAATGAAAAAATTAATCATTGCTTTTATTCAGTATTACAAAGAAGTTTCTCGTAGGCGAATTCGCCGGCGCTTGGGGCTTTTTTTATTTTGTATAGCAGTGGCATTTGTTTTTTGGATTTTAACCATATTAGGTAAAAACAGACATTTTGATATTCAAGTCCCCATCGTTTTTATCAATGTACCATTTGATCAGGCCTTATTGGTTGATAATAGTCGTCATGTATCCTTTACGGTAGAAGGATCTGGCTGGTTTTTTCTTAAAAGTAAAATTCAAAACCTGAGTGATACTTTAAGAATTGATTTGAACGAATATGAAAATACCAGAGAAATCGATTTAATAAAAAAAATCAATAGCATTGATAAAATCACTTTAGATAAATTAGTTATTATTGATGTTTCGCCAGCTAAATTGAAATTTAAATTCGAAAAGAAAAACACCAAAAAAGTTCCGATTATTTTCAATAGTAAAATTCAGTATAGCAAACAATTTGGCCCTAAAAACAATCTTCGTATAAGTCCCGATAGTGTTGTTATTTCTGGTCCTCAAGAATACATTCAATCTATCCAAAACTGGGAGGTAAACCCTGTAAATATAGTAGACATAGCCGATGATCAAAACCTATCGTTAAGTTTAAAACCTGCAGAAAATAGTAATGTATTATTAGCAAACAACAAGGTTACTGTATACATTTCAGTCGAGAAATATACTACCAAACGTATTTTAATGCCCATACAAATTAAAGCCATGGCGCCATTTTCAAAAATTGCGATCTATCCTCAAAAAGCAACATTAACTTTTTTAGTAGGACTTTCTAAATACAAATCCATCAACGAAAATTCTTTTAAGGTAATTGCTGTACAAGAAAAAAAGGTATTGAATAAATTAAAATTAAAAATAGATCATGCTCCAATGGGCATACAAAATTTAGCAATAGCACCTCATTTAGTAGATTATTTAATATATAATAAATGATGTTAAAAGTAGGAATAACAGGTGGTATAGGGACTGGTAAGTCTGTAGTATGCAATTTGTTTGCCGTATTAGGCATACCAGTTTATAATGCAGATATGCGTGCAAAAGCCTTAGTTTTAGCAAATCAAAGTTTAAAAAATGCCATCATTGCAGCTTTTGGCTCAGCAGCCTATTTGCCAAATGGTGAATATAATCGTAAGCATATTTCAGAAATAGTCTTCAACGATTCACAGGCATTGGCCATACTCAATAAAATTATTCATCCATTTGTGTTTCAAGATTTCGATGATTGGTGTGCAATTCAACAACACGAGGCTTATGTTGTAAAAGAAGCAGCGCTTATGATTGAGTCTGGTAGCCATTTACAGAATGATTATACTATTTTAGTTACAGCTCCTTTAGCACAAAGGCTTAAAAATATTGCCCAAAGAGATGGACTGTTACCCGCTCAAATAGATAAGATAATAGCTAATCAATTACCCGAATCCGAAAAAGTTCCCTTTGCTGATTTTATCATTCATAACGATGAATCTCATTCCTTAATTGAACAAGTTTTGACTATTCACCATCAATTATTAAATCAATGAAAAAAATCATTGCTGATTTTATCATAGCTACTCTCAATGGTTTTTATTGTCGAATTGGTGACTTTTATATAGATCCAAAAACACCAGTTCAAAATGCTATTATTTCGCATGCCCATGCCGACCATGCCATTGCGGGTTCTGTCAATGTTTATACACATCCTGCCACTTTTGATTTTATGAAATTGCGGTATAAACAAAGAGCGGCTAAACAATTTATTCCAATCGAATTTCATCAATCATTTTTCATCAATCAAATTAAAATAGTTTTTATTCCTGCAGGTCATATGTTGGGTAGTGCACAAATTTTAATGGAATTTGAAGGGCTCAAATATCTTTATTCGGGAGATGTAAAATCACAAGCCGATACTACTTGCGAGGCTATTGAATTTGTTCAAGCAGATGTATTAATTACAGAAACTACTTTTGCTAATCCAGCTGTTAAGCATCCATCGCCAATGCAAGCCATGAAATCTATTTTAAGTATTGAAAGGCCTTTGCTTATTGGTGCTTATGTATTAGGGAAAGCACAACGCATCACTGCGCTTATCAACGAAATTGAGCCTTCGGCAGTGGTAGCCATTCATCATGATTTATTGGCTTATCATCAAATTTATGAAAAACACCAACGCTTAACTAAGCAATACCAAGTATTGGAGAAAAAAGATCTTCGATTAAAAAAACCATATATTTATATTGTACCCCCATTAACATTTAATACCTATAAATTACAAGGTTTAATGTCTTATGTGTTTGCGAGTGGTTGGCAAGCATTACAGCAAGCTAATACGCATACTTTATTGTTAAGCGATCATATGGATTGGCTTGATTTATTAGCTTATATTGAGCAGGTGCAACCAACAGAAATATGGACCATTCATGGTGATGGTGCATTTTTAAAAGAACATTTTTCGAACTCAACTGTTAAAGTTAGAAATTTAGCACAATAAATGATTGAAGGAGTTGATTATATTATAGAGGATGGAATGCTTGTTTTTACAAGAGAATTTCATTTAAAAAGAGGTTATTGCTGCAAAAATGGCTGCAAAAACTGTCCATATCCCATTCATAATGAATCTAAAATAATAAAACAGGATTCAGATGATATGAAAAATTCTTAATTTCAATTTTTTATTAACCATATGAAACTCGAAGAGGAAATAGCGCAACATCAGTTTGCAGGAGAGCAACAAAAAGCAATGATCAATTTGCTTTTTACTTATCATTGGGCTGTTTCAAAAATGAAGTCTGATTTTAAGCCTTACGATATTACTATGCAGCAGTTTAATATCTTAAGAATTTTAAGAGGTCAAATGCCTAATCCTAGCACCATTAATTTATTAAAAGAACGCATGTTAGATAAAATGTGCGATGCTTCTAGAATGGTAGATAGGTTATTGCAGAAGGGTTTTATTGAAAGATGTGTAAATAAGAATGATAGAAGAGCAGTCGATATTAAAATTTCAACCGAGGGGCTGGCCATACTAGCAAAGTTTGATGAAATAACAGATCCCAATAAATTATTTTCGAAATTAAGTGATACCGAAGCTAAAACGCTCAATCAGCTACTGGATAAGGTAAGGTCTTAATGTAGCAGGAAATTCACCACGGCTATTCCTGCACCAATAATAATCGCAATCATCTTATAAAAATTGAATCGGTGATCAACATTTGATTCAAATAAAATGGTGGTAGAAATATGTAAAAATATTCCGATAACCGTAGCCATCATGAGTGGAAAATATTGATGGATATTGTTCGCTGTATCTTGCTGAATTTGTTGACTTATATAACTACCCGCGGGTGTCATGAATGCAAAAATAGCCAGCATAATAATTAATTTATTTCCTTTAACCTGATGGCTCAATAATACACTTGCGAGCGCAAATGCAGCGGGTATATGGTGTATAGCAATACCAAATACTAAAGAATTTAATTCATTGTTCCCAATAGATTGACCCACCAATGGCATGCCTTCTAAAAATGCATGCAAACAAAGACTCAACATAATACCAATTGGAAAAATATTTTTTTGTTGGTGTTGGTGTGTATGAATATGACCATGTTCAATTCCTTCAGAAAATTGTTCTAAAATGATTTGAAAAGAAAAGCCAAGTAATACAAATAAACCAGTGTATTTGTTACCAGATTCGTAAACATCGGGCATTAGGTGAAGTATGGTGATTGCAAATAAATAGGCACCAGAAAAAGAAAGTACAAGTTTTAAGTTTTTAGTGTTTTCTTTTTTGAATAGAAAAACAGCTAAACCACCTAATAGCGCTGCTAAAAATAAGATGATATTATTAATGCTGAACATTTTTTAATGAATTAAATTTTTCGTGCAAAGCAAAGGTAAACTTTCCAATTAGGATACCAATTATTGCACCACAAATAACATCTAAAGGGTAATGTACCCCAACATATACTTGCGCATAGCATATAACTGTTGCCCATATAATAAATGCTGATTTTACCCAAGGCCATTTTTGTTTAAAAATGGAACCAATTATAATAGCCATTCCAAAATGATTAGCAGCATGAGAGGAAACAAAACTATAACCACTGCCGCAACCAACAATATTGCGCGCCATACCCATGATATTTGGGTCGTTACAAGGTCTTAGTCGCTCAAATATTGGCTTAAATACGCCGGCACTTATAAAATCAGTTAAGGCAAAGGTGATTAAAAAAAAGAGTACACTAATCCATCCTTTCTTTCCAAAATTAACCACAAAGAAAACAATCAGGAATAAATAAAGCGGTGCCCAAAACAATTTACTCCGCATTAATGGCATGATGAAGTCGAAAAAATCGTTTGTCCAAATGCGATTAATGATTAAAAATAATTGTTGGTCTACTTGCTTTAACATGTATTTATTTTTTTCGAGCAATAAGAATTAACCTTTGCGAACTATTTTCAAGATAAGGAGATAATTGATAGTCTCCAAAAACTTCAATTAATTCGAGGTTTTGAGCCGATAAATATTCTTTAAACTTAGCTAAATAAATGATTTTAACTTCTTCTTGAAATTCAAAAGCCTGTCCCTTATCTTTAAACTTAATGGTTTTAAAAAGGAAGTTAGTATTGTATGATTTTTGAATTTGAAAATCTATTCCTTGAATTGTTTTGGTTTCGGTTTCGATTGCATTTTCGGAATTAAAAGCAGCTACATTAATGTAGTCTAATAATAAAATACCACCTTTTTTTAAAGCAGTACTAAACATATGTATGGCTTTCAGGTCATCACTTTCTTTCTTGAAATATCCAAAACTGGTAAACAAGTTAAACACGTAATCAAAATAATTACTACATAAAACTTTTCGGATGTCGTGTTCATGAAAATGCAACATCGCATTTTCCATACTTTTAGCAAATGCAATATTTTCTGGCGAAAGATCAATACCCGTAATGTCTAATCCTTTTTTATTAAAATAAATGGCATGTCTTCCACGACCACATCCGGCATCTAAGGCTTTTTGGTCTTTTTTAAATTGAAAATACTCGGCAATGGTGTCTATGAAATCTGCTGCTTCTTGATGATCTCTATTCGCATATAGTATATGGTAATAGGGCGAATTGAACCAAATGTTATACCAATTTTTCATTTATAGTTTGCATTCAAAAAACCGTTTTTAATTTTATAGGCTTTTCTGTCTCAAAAATGCTTAAAAAATATCATTATTTAAGGTTTTTATGATACAAATACCCTTCAAATCTCTTAGATTTTTTTATTTTTGTTAGATATACTGAAAATTTGACACTCATAAAATCTATATCTGGAATTAGGGGCACTATTGGTGGTTCATCTGGCGAAGGCTTAACGCCTTTCGATATCGTAAAATTTACTGCAGCATTTGGTCAATGGATCATAGCAAAGTCGGGTAAAAAGAAAATTGTAATTGGTAGAGATGCTAGAATATCGGGCGAAATGGTTCGTAATATTGTAGTGGGAACTTTACAAGGATTAGGCATTGAGGTAATTGATATTGGATTATCAACCACACCAACGGTAGAATTAGCAGTTCCCTTAGAGCAAGCTGGAGGTGGCATTATTCTTACGGCAAGTCATAATCCAAAACAATGGAATGCCCTCAAATTATTGAATGATAAAGGGGAATTTATTTCTGATACCGATGGTCAAGAAGTATTAACTATGGCTGATTCAGATCAAATATTATTTGCATCGGTTGATGAATTAGGGTCATATATTCAAGATGATTCTTATTTGCAGAAACACATAGACCATATATTGGCATTGACTTTAGTTGATGTTGCCGCCATTAAAGCGAAGAATTTTAAAATCGTGGTTGATGCGGTGAATTCTACCGGAGGTATTTTTGTGCCCGCATTATTGAAGGCCTTAGGCGTTCATCAAATTACCGAAATATATTGTGATCCTACTGGACACTTTCCTCATAATCCAGAACCATTACCAGAAAACTTAGTTGCACTATCAGAAGCGGTTAAGCAAAACCAAGCACATTTAGGAATTGCGGTAGATCCAGACGTTGATAGATTGTGTTTTGTTTGTGAAGATGGACAAATGTTTGGAGAAGAATATACCTTAGTTGCAGTGGCAGATTTTGTTTTAAAAAATACGAGTTCGGAGACCTATGCAGCACAACAGAAATTAGGGAATACCGTTTCTAATTTATCTTCTACCAGAGCTTTAAGAGATGTAACTACTGCGGCAAATGGTAAATATATTGCTTCTGCAGTTGGCGAAGTTAATGTAGTGAATGCCATGAAAGCTAACCAGGCAATCATTGGTGGCGAAGGCAATGGTGGAATTATTTATCCTGAATCACATTATGGAAGAGATGCATTAGTTGGAATTGCATTGTTTTTAACCCATTTAGCAAAATCAAATCAGTCTATTTCTGAATTGCGAAAATCATACCCAGCCTATTTTATTTCTAAAAATAAAATTGATTTAACACCCGAAATTAATATTGATCAATTATTAGCAAAGGTTAAAGCTAAATACCAGGCACAACCTATTAACGAAGTGGATGGTTTAAAAATCGAATTCGGTAAAGAGTGGGTGCATTTGAGAAGATCAAACACCGAAGCAATTATCAGAATTTACTCAGAAAGTCAAACGGCAGTAGCTGCTCAAGCTTTAGCAGAAAAAATCATTAACGACATTAAAGATTTTATTAAATAAATTTACCATGAATAGAATTTACTTAGACAACGCAGCCACCACACCAATGGACAAAGCGGTTGTTTCCCTTATGACAGAAATGATGGAAAACCAATATGGTAATCCATCTTCTATTCATGCAGATGGTAGAGGTGTTAGAACGAAAGTAGAAGAAGCGCGTAAAACAGTTGCAAAATTATTAAATACTAGCCCTTCAGAAATATTTTTTACATCTGGTGGTACCGAAGCCGATAACATGGCTATTCGTTGTACTATCAAAGACTTAGGCATCAAACATGCGATTACAACAAGCATAGAACACCATGCAGTAGTTCATACATTAGAAGAACTTGCTCATGATGGACATATTAAATTAAGCTTTGTACAATTAGATGAAAAGGGCAGTGTAGATATGCTGCACTTGGCCAAATTATTAGCCGAAAATGAACGCAGTTTGGTTTCCTTAATGCATGCAAACAACGAAATTGGTAATTTAATAGATTTAAGAGCAGTTGGCGAATTGTGTGAACAACATGATGCCATTTTTCATTCAGATACGGTGCAAACCATGGGTCATTATGCACATGATTTAGCGAATTTACCTATCCATTTTATTACTTGTGCCGCACATAAATTTCATGGCCCTAAAGGAGTTGGATTTTTATACATCAGTCATAAAGTAAAAATAAAACCACTTATTTTTGGTGGTTCGCAAGAACGAAACATGCGTGGAGGTACCGAAAATGTATATGGAATTGTGGGTTTAGCAAAGGCGCTAAGTATTGCCTACGAAGAGATGCAGCCACATCATTCACATATTCAATCGTTAAAAACTTATATGATTGAATCATTGAAAGCTGCTATTCCAAACATTGCATTTAATGGCGATATTGATCCTGAAAAAAGTTTATATACTGTTTTAAATGTTTCGTTTCCACCAAGTGAAATGGGTGAGATGTTATTGTTTAGTTTAGATATTGCTGGAATTTCTGTATCGGGTGGCAGTGCTTGTTCATCGGGCTCAAATGTAGGCTCACATGTGCTTACAGGAATTAAAGCAGACCCAGCTCGCTCGGCGGTTAGGTTCTCTTTTTCTAAATATAATACCAAAGAAGAAATAGATATTGTGGTTGCAAAATTAAAAGAACTAATAAAATAATTTCTTTGAACCATACGAAATCAGTTTTAATGAACAACTTTAAATATTAACGTATGGAAAATAATAAAAACAGATCGGTTGCTGCCATACTTTATGCACATCCATTTGATATGGGTGGAATGCCCATCAGACAACCATTTCCGACCAATAAGTTGGAACAAATAGATCCATTTATTTTACTGCATCATGCAGTGGTTGAAATTCCGAAAGAAAGTGATCCTAAACATACGGGTGTTGGTCCGCATCCACATCGTGGATTTTCACCGGTTACTTTTATATTCGAAGGTGGTGTCCATCATCAAGATAGTAGAGGAAATAACAATACCATTTACAAAGGCGGCATTCAATGGATGAATGCTGGAATGGGTATTATACACAGCGAAAGGCCACCTGCAGATATACAAGCAATTGGTGGTAAACAAGAAATTATTCAAATGTGGATCAATACGCCGGCTAGTCATAAAATGGACGAACCAGTTTATATTCCATTAACTGCCGAAGAAATTCCTACCGCTTTTTTTGACGATCAAAAAATTAAAGTTTGTGTGCAAGCGGGAAATATTTTAGGTTTACAAGGGCCCATTAATGCACATTCAGAAATGAATTCGGCGACGCTATTTTTTGAAGCGGAAGGCAATATTACAATTCCGTTTTCGGCTGCTCATAATGCTTTTATTTATTTGCTAGACGGGCAATTAAATGTAGCAGGGCATGGTATTGTGGAGGCAAAGCATGCCGTTTATTTTGCTAACGATGGCGATCAAATTACCTTAACAGCGCAACAAAATACCCGCATTTTAATGATGACAGGATTACCCATAAACGAAAAAATGGTTTCGCATGGTCCATTTGTAATGAATTCTGAAACCGAATTAATAGAAGCATTTAGAGATTATCAAATGGGTAAAATGGGTGTGTTAGTAGAAGAATAAATTTTTAAAATATAATACTTTATGATAAAATTAAATTTAAAAAAACCAATTGCATTTTTTGACATTGAATCTACTGGAATCAATGTTGCAAGTGATCGTATTATAGAAATATCTGTTTTAAAAATAAATCCAGATGGTACAGAAGAAATTAAAACCAAAAGAATTAATCCCGAAATGCCTATTCCTATTGAGTCTTCTTTGATTCATGGAATTTATGATGAAGATATTAAAGGCGAGCCCACTTTTAAACAAATTGCAAAAGGTTTGGCTCAGTTTTTAGACAACTGCGATTTAGGTGGTTATAATTCTAATAAATTTGACATTCCATTATTGATGGAAGAGTTTTTAAGAGTAGAGGTAGATTTTGATATCAGCAAAAGGAAAATGGTTGATGTGCAAAATATTTTCCACCAAATGGAACAAAGAACTTTAAAAGCAGCTTACCGTTTTTATTGCAATAAAGATTTAACCAATGCACATTCGGCCGAAGCAGATATAAGAGCTACTTACGAAGTCTTGTTGAGTCAGATAGAAAGGTACGAAAACACCGAAATGACTGATAAAAAGGGCGAAACATCTTTTCCTGTTAAAAATGATATTGAAGCTTTACATGTATTCACGCAAATGCAAAAAAATGTAGATTTTGCAGGCACCATAGTTTACAATGCTAAAGGAGAAGAGGTATTTAATTTTGGAAAACACAAAGGCAAAACGGTAGAAGAAGTATTTAGATCAGAACCAAGTTATTATGATTGGATGCAAAATGGCATGTTTCCTTTGTATACCAAAAAGAAGTTAACGGAATTGCGTTTTAAATTATTCAATAAAAAAATCTAATGATTGCCTAAAAGCATTGCTTGAAAATCGGCCATCATATTTGGGATGGCTTCTGAATTTACTTGATGCGCAATTTGTTGCTCATTTAAATATTTGAGTAAAACCTCGGTTGCTATATTTCCGGTTAGTTCATCGCTTGCCATAGGGCAGCCTCCATAACCATTAATGGCTACATCAAATCTTCTGCAACCCGCCTGGTAAGCAGCTGCTAGCTTGTTAATGGCATCGACAGGATTAGCATGCAAATGGGCACCAAAACTCACATTTGGAAATAGCGGTGTAATTTCTTTAAATAAATAAGTAATATTTTCGGCATTAGAAACGCCAATGGTATCGGAAAATGCAATGGTCTGGATGCCCATATCTGCTAATACTTTTGTCCATTTTGAAACCACATTTACATTCCACTCCTCGCCATAAGGATTACCAAAACCCATCGATAAATACACGACTAATGCTTTATTATTTTTGATTGCTAAATTTTGAATAGCAGTTAAATTGACTAAAGATTCGGCGATACTGGTATTTGTATTTCTTTGTTGAAATGTTTCGGATATAGAAAAAGGAAATCCTAGGTAGCTTATTTCTTCGAAATGACAAGCATCTGTTGCGCCTCTAAAATTGGCAATAATGGCTAGTAATTTGGAGCTACTTTCGTTTAAATGAAGACCTGCAAGCACTTCCGCCGTATCTCTTAATTGTGGAATAGCTTTAGCAGAAACAAAACTTCCAAAATCTATGGTGTCAAATCCTAAGTTTAAAATACTGTTCAGGTATTTTATTTTCTTTTCAGTGGGAATAAACGTTTCAATTCCTTGAATTGCATCTCTCGGACATTCAATAATTTTCATCTTAATTTAGTTTGAAATCGGGAAGATTTGCTTTTCTTTTTCCAAAAATAGTACTACCAATTCTAATCATGGTACTACCATTTTCTATAGCTAATTCGTAGTCGGAAGACATGCCCATAGATATTTCTTTGAAGTATTCAGCCTGTCTGAAATAGCTTTGTTTAATGCCATTGAATAGCACCGCCATTTCTCTAAACTCTTCGTTGATTTGTCTTTGACTGTCGGTATTGGTTGCGATGCCCATTAATCCAACAATTCGACAATGGGTTAAATTTGTAAATTCTTCAGATCTTAGCAATTCAATTAATTCATCATAACCTAAACCGTATTTGGTTTCTTCGTCTGCTATATATACCTGTAATAAACAATCAATTACTCTATTGTTTTTTAAACCTTGCTTGTTTATTTCTTGTGCTAATTTTAAACTATCTACCGAATGAATTAAGGAAACAAATGGCGCAATGTATTTTACTTTATTGCTTTGAAGGTGCCCAATCAAATGCCATTCAATGTCTTTGGGTAAGGCTTCTGCCTTCTCTACTAATTCTTGCACATGGTTTTCGCCAAAAACCCTTTGGCCTGCGTCGTAAGCCTCTTGTATTGATTCAAGTGGCTTTGTTTTAGACACCGCTATTAATTTTACACCTTTTGGCTCAAGGCTTAATTTAAATTCATTTATTTTCGTTGAAATACTCATTATATTTACCTTTGATACAAATCTATATAATTGTGAGAATACATCAGCAAGCATTTGCATTTTTATTACTCTTTAGCCTTTTTATTTTAGCCTGTAAGGGAAATAATAATAAAACACCAAATGGCATAGTTTCTAAAGACACTATCGCTTTTGTATTAATGGACATACATTTGGCCGAGGCGGGTGCTAGAACCATAACCAGCACACCCATTAACGAAACGGTCGTTTCCTATTATCAGTTTATTGAAAAAAAGTATCATATTTCAGACACTACCTTTAAGCAAAGCATGCAATATTATACTGCACATCCCGAAATAATGGCCGAAATATATGCTAAGATTACGGAAGAAATGAGCAAAAAAGAAGCTGAAATTCAACATCGTCCATAATATGCTTTATCCCGAATCGTTGTTAAGTAAATTAGGTTTTGAAGAAATCAAAATCAAATTAAAGCAGGAATGCTTGAGTAGCATGGCATCGGAGATGGTCGATAAAATGCAATTTATTAGCAATTACGATTTATTACAAAAACTATTGCTACAAGCTAGTGAATTCAAACAATTGCTTCAATCTGGAGATTATTTTCCGGCCGATCATTTCATCGATTTAAAGTCGATGTTGGCGAGTGTAAAAGTAGAAGGAAGTTATTTACAAGAAGATAAATTTCATCAAATTTTATTGTCTTTACATACCGTATTTACTTGTATTGATTTTTTTAAAATAAGAACAGGAATTTATCCTGAACTCGAAAAATTAGTAGTCAATATTAATATAGATAAATCTATAGTAAAATCTATTGAACAAATTATTGATAGTAAAGGGCAGGTAAGACCCAATGCTAGCAAGGAGTTGGCCAATATTAGTCAAGAAATGTTTACGATAGAATCGGAGGCTACTAAAAGAATCAATAGTATATTTAAAGAATTACAAAAAGACGGTTATACTGCCGAGTCAAAATTAACCATCAGAGATGGTAGACTCGCCATTCCATTATTAACCGAATATAAACGCAAATTAAAAGGGGTTATTTTAGATGAATCTTCAACGGGTCAAACGGTATTTATCGAACCTGTCGAAGTATTTGAAATGAATAATAAATTACGCGATTTGGTTTATGCTAAGCGTCGGGAAATTATTAAAATATTGATTGCTTTAACCGATGAATTAAGGCCTGCTATGCCTACCTTATTAACTTATCATCAATTACTCAGTCTAGTCGATTTTATTAGGGCTAAAGCCAAATTAGCGATAAGAATGGAAGCAATTATGCCGGTCTTAAAGCCTGAAGCCTCCATAAACATGGTCGAAGGTAGGCATCCACTGTTGTATTTATCTTTTAAAGAACAAGGCAAAAAAGTAATTCCTTTAACTGCCCAAATAACCGAAGAAAATCATGTGCTATTGATTTCTGGACCCAATGCTGGTGGTAAATCGGTTGCCTTAAAAACCATCGGTTTAATTCAACTCATGCTGCAATATGGTTTACTCATTCCGGTTGCCGCACATTCAGAAATGGGTTTGATGAAAAATATTTTTGTAGACATTGGAGATGATCAATCTTTAGAAAATGATTTGAGTACTTACAGTGCGCATTTATTTCATATGAATTATTTTGTGCAACAAGCCAATGCGAAAACATTGATTTTGATAGATGAATTTGGAACGGGTACAGATCCTAAGTTTGGTGGCCCAATAGCAGAAGCGGTGCTCGAGGTATTGAATCGTAAAAAAGTGAGAGGCGTAATTACTACCCATTATTCTAATTTGAAAAATTTTGCGAATAGTACCGATGGTATTCAAAATGCCTCTATGTTATTCGATCAAGTGGAGATGAAGCCATTTTATCAGTTAGAAATGGGCTTACCGGGTAGTTCATATGCCTTTGAAATAGCCCAAAAGATAGGCTTACCAGCTGCTTTACTAAATAGTGCTAAACAAAAAATTGGTCATCAGCAAAAAAAGGTAGATACCTTATTAGCCGATTTAGAAAGAGAGAAAAAAGAAATGGCCATTAAGCAAAATGAAATGGCTATTCAAACTCGAAAGCTCAATCAACTAGTAATCGAAAACCAGCAAACAAAAGATTTCTTTGATACCAATAAAAAGAAAATTTTAAAAGAAGCAAAGATTGAAGTGGATCAACTTTTAAAGTCTGCTAATAAATTAGTCGAAAATACAATTGCAGATATTAAATCGGTAAAGGCAGATAAAGAAGCAACCAAAAAAATAAGAAATCAATTTGAAACGGCTGCTACAGAAATTATTAAAAAGGCCGAACCCATTGTTGTTCCTGCAAAATCAAGTATAGCAAATCAAAAAATAAAAGTAGGAGATTGGGTGGTATATGGCGAAGACCAAATGCTCGCCGAGGTGCTTTCTATTCAAAAAAACAAAGCGGAATTGGCCATTGGCGATCTACATACTTGGATTTTGCTAAGCAAATTGCAGCTTACTACCAATCGCACAAAAAAAGCGGTCAATCAGTCTGCCTTTTCAAATGTTATGGCTAGCTCGGCAAATCAATTTCAGCCGCAAATAGATATTAGGGGCGCAAGGGGAGAGGAAGCCCTTTGGGAAGTAGAAAAGTTCCTAGACAAAGCCATTATGTTAAATTATTCAGAAATTAGAATACTACATGGTAAAGGGGATGGCATACTTAGAAAGTTAATTAGAGAATACCTCAAAAAATACGAAGTGGTTTCTTCTGTTGCGAGCGAACATGTTGAATTTGGTGGCGATGGAATTACTATTGTTAACTTGCGTTAAAGCCAATATATCGTTAAATTAGCTTTATCAAATAAATCGAAAATTATACCCATGATAAATAAAGTTGTTAAAGATGCAGATACTGCCATCAAAGACATTCAAAATGGCCAAACTATTATGCTTGGTGGTTTTGGACTTTGCGGCATTCCCGAAAATTGCATACAAGCATTATTGCGAAAAAAAGTAATAGATTTAACTTGTATATCAAATAATGCTGGTGTAGATGATTTTGGTATTGGTTTACTATTACAACAGCGTCAAGTAAAAAAAATGATTTCTTCTTATGTAGGAGAAAATGCAGAATTTGAAAGACAATTACTTTCTGGAGAATTAGAAGTGGAATTAATTCCGCAAGGAACACTAGCCACTAGGTGTATGGCAGCAGGCTATGGAATGCCTGTAATATATTCTCCTGCAGGCGTTGGCACCGAAGTCGCAATTGGAAAAGAAACAAGGGTTTTTAAGGGTAAAGAATATTTAATGGAGTATGCATTTGATGCAGATTTCGCCATTGTAAAAGCATGGAAAGGAGATACCGCTGGAAATTTAATTTATAAATCTACAGCTCGTAATTTTAATCCAGTAATGGCCATGGCCGGAAAAATTACCATTGCGGAAGTAGAAATTTTAGTACCTGCTGGCGAACTTGATCCAGACCAAATACATACCCCTGGAATCTATGTGCATCGCATCTTTCAGGGCAACAACTACGAAAAAAGAATTGAACAAAAAACGGTAAGAACAAAATAAACCACAGCTATGTTAGATAAAAACGGGATCGCAAAAAGAATTGCGAAAGAAGTAAAAGATGGCATGTATGTGAATCTTGGAATTGGTATTCCGACACTAGTAGCTAATTATATTCCAGATGGTATTAATGTGGTTTTACAATCCGAAAATGGTTTACTAGGCATGGGCCCTTTTCCTTTCGAAGGTGAAGAAGATGCAGATTTAATAAACGCTGGAAAGCAGACTATTACTACGCTTGCTGGTTCTTCTATTTTTGATTCGGCCATGAGTTTTGGAATGATTCGTGCACAAAAAGTAGATTTAACTATTTTAGGTGCTATGGAAGTTTCCGAAAATGGCGATATCGCAAATTGGAAAATTCCTGGTAAAATGGTAAAAGGCATGGGAGGTGCAATGGATTTAGTGGCTTCTGCACAAAATATTATTGTGGCTATGCAACATGTAAATAAAGCAGGTGAATCTAAACTATTACCAAATTGTACATTACCATTAACAGGCGTTCATTGTGTGAAAAAAATTGTCACAGAACTAGCTGTAATAGCGGTACTTGAAAATGGCGGATTTCAGCTATTAGAGCGTGCTCCAGGCGTTTCTGTAGCCGAAATTCAAGCGGCTACAGCAGGTAAATTAATCATTGAAGGCGATATTCCCGAAATGCAATTATAAATGTTATTTTTAATAAATAATTAATATCCAATGAAGCTCTCCATTGTCATTCCAATTTATAACGAGGAAGAAAATATAGATTCTCTTATTAATCGTTTGCGAACGGTGGTTACGCAAATGCAAATTTCTTGTGAATATATTTTTGTGAATGATGGCAGTAAAGATCATTCTTTTCAATTAATTAAAAACTTAGCACTTGCCGATCCCGCTATTAAATATATAGATTTTAGTAGGAATTTTGGACATCAAATTGCAGTTTCTGCCGGATTAGATTTAGCCGCTGGAGACCGCGTAGCCATTATCGATGCTGATTTACAAGATCCACCAGAATTAATCATTGATATGTTTGCTAAAATGGATCAAGGTTATGAAGTAGTATATGCCAAACGCAACAATCGTAACGGAGAAAGTTGGTTAAAGAAATTTACCGCAAAAGTTTTTTACCGCATTTTAAAAAGTATTACCTCTGTTAAAATTCCAGTAGATACAGGTGATTTTAGAATTATTGATCGTAAAGTGGTGAATGTTTTAAATCAAATGCCAGAGCATAATAAGTTTTTAAGAGGACAAATATCTTGGATCGGATTTAAGCAAACCTATGTTGAATACGATCGCAAAGTGCGTCAGGCTGGATCAACTGGATATACCTATAAAAAAATGATTCGTTTAGCCTTAGATGGTATTACTTCATTTTCAAATTTTCCTCTCAAAGTTGCGAGTATTTGTGGCTTTGTAGTATCAGGTATAGCATTTATGGTCATGATTTACGCTTTGTATTCGAGATATATTACCAAAGATTATGTAGAAGGTTGGACTTCTACCATCATTAGTGTTCTATTTTTAGGAGGTATACAATTAATATCGATAGGAATTATTGGAGAATACATATCGAGGTTAAGTGAAAACGCTCGCAATAGACCTTTGTATATTATTAACGAAACGAATATAAAAAAGGAAGCATAATTCCAAAAAAAAGTTCAACGATTGTTGAACTTTTTTTTTGGAATTATATTTTGATTAAAAATCATCATCATCATCAAACTCATCGAAGTCCTCTTCGAACTCATCAATTTCATCTATAGGCAATTCAAATTCATCTTCATCGTCTGCAATTTTTGATTTAACTGTATTTTTCTCAATCTTAGCAGATGGCTTAGCAGCCTTTGTTTTAGGCGCTTTGGTTGATTTAGTGTCGATTGCTTTTTTAGGGCTTTTCATTTTATGCTTTTCAATTTAATGTTAACACTAAGTTATTAAAATACTTTTAAACTCTCCAAATTTCTTTTTTATTTTTCGGAAGATTCATCCTCTTCGTTATTATCATGATTGATATCATTTTCGTCGAAACCATCTACTTCGTTATCTGTTTCTTCGGCAATAATTTCTTCCATATTTTCTGGGCTTAAGTCCATATCGTCTGTTAAAGTTTCGTCATTAAATTCTTGGGCAATCATGGCATCTAATGCATCGTCTGCGGTGTTCGATTCCATTGTTTCTAAGGCTGCTATTTCTTCATTAGATATTGGCTCTGCCGTTCCAACCATTGATTCTTCTGGGTTTATAGTATTTTCGAAACTATGTAAATCTTTTAATTGAGGTAAATCTCTAGGTGTTTTTAAACCAAAATGATCCATGAAACTTTCGCTTGTTTCATATAAAATTGGTTTACCCGGACCACTACTTCTGCCGCTAATCGAAATCAAATCTTTTTCTAATAATTTTTGTACACTATAATCACAATTGACACCTCTAATTAATTCTATTTCAGATTTAGTGATGGGTTGTTTGTAGGCAATAATGGCTAAGGTTTCCATTGCTGCGGTAGATAGCTTTTTCTTTTCTTTATGAATAATGAGCATATTCAGTAAATCGTAATATGCTTTTTTACTTAAAAATTGATAGCCATTACTCATTTCTACCACCTCAAACACAAATTCGTCTGAGCTGTATTTTTCTTGAATGGCAGCTAAGCATTCGATAATAGTTTCTTCTGCAATTTCTTCGGTAGTAAAAGCGGTTAAAATAACTTTAATATCATTTACCGTGATACTTTGTTCTGATGCAAATAAAAGCGCCTCAATATGTTGCTGTAAATTTTCCAATTTAAAATAATTTAGATGGAGCGAATGTATAAATAATTTGACAATTTGTAAACGAACTATTTAATAAGAAATCACTTGTTGCTCCATTTGAGCGGGTAAATCTCTAAATTCATATTGTTGATTCCTAAGTTGAGGAACAAATCCAGCTTCTCTAATAGCTTGTTGAATGCCATTAGAAGTGAAGCGGTGTGGGGCTCCTGCAGCCGAAACCACATTTTCTTCGATCATAATAGAACCAAAGTCGTTAGCGCCAGCATGTAAGCATATTTGAGCTACTTCCTTTCCTACGGTTAACCAAGAAGCTTGAATATTTTCAACATTTGGCAACATAATCCTCGATAAAGCGGTCATTCTAATGTATTCATCGCCAGAAATGGTGTTTTTAATACCCCTAATTCTTTTTAATAGGGTGCCATCGTCTTGAAAAGGCCAAGCAATAAAGGCTAAAAATCCTTTGGCATGAGCTGGTTTTTCGGATTGTACTTCTCTAATCCAAGCCAAATGCTCAAATCTTTCGTGAATGGTCTCTACATGTCCAAACATCATGGTGGCAGAAGTGGTAATATCGAGCTGATGCGCAGCACGCATTACATCTAGCCATTCTCTTCCAGTACATTTTCCTTTAGAAATTAACCTTCTTACGCGGTCATTCAATATTTCGGCACCAGCACCGGGTAATGAATCGAGTCCTGCTGCTTTTAAAGCGGTTAGCACTTCGGTATGGCTGGCTTTTTCTAATTTGGCAATATGGGCAATTTCTGGCGGGCCTAAAGAGTGTAGTTTTAAATTAGGGTATAGGTCTTTTAGTGATTTAAATAAATCAACATAATAGGCTAAACCTAAATCGGGATGGTGACCTCCTTGCAATAAAAGTTGTTCGCCACCATAGCGTATGGTTTCTTCAATTTTCTCTTTATATTCTTCAATAGTGGTAATGTAGCTTTCTTCGTGGCCAGGCCTTCTAAAGAAGTTACAGAATTTACAATTGGCTATACAAACATTGGTGGTATTGAGGTTTCTGTCTATAATCCAAGTAACTTCTTGTTGATTATTTTTCTTAATTTTTCGAAGTTCGTTAGCCACAAACATGAGATCTGGCGTGCTTGCATGGTGATATAAATGAACTCCTTCTTCGATAGTTAGGAATTCAAAATTAAGGGCTTTTTTAAATAGTTCGCTGTTATTCATTAGGTGCAAATATAGGCATTCGTAAAAAGGAATTAATTGGATAAAAAAATTATATTTGGATACCCTTATAACAGTATTTTTAAGAAAAGGATTTTTTTGACTTGATTTTATTTTTATTAGGCTTTTGAAATGGGAAAATACACAGCTTAAAACCTTATCTTATTAGGATATAAGCTATTTAATACCCATGTTTTTGATGCATAAACTAGCTTGTTTCAATTATAATTAAAGATCAAAGATGGAATAGTATAGCATCATTTTAAACGCAATAGAACAATATAATTAATGATACCATTCGAAAAGTTTGTTTTACCCAATGGTTTACGGGTAATAGTGCAGGAAGATCATACCAGCCCAATGGCGGTTTTGAATATAATTTATGATGTGGGTGCTAAAGATGAAAATCCAAATCAGACAGGTTTTGCTCATTTATTTGAACACTTAATGTTTGGAGGATCTATCAATATTCCTTCTTATGATGAGCCATTGCAAAGGGTAGGTGGGGAAAACAATGCATTTACTAATAATGATTTTACCAATTATTATATACAAGTGCCGGCAGTAAATATAGAGACTGCATTTTGGTTAGAATCTGATCGAATGTTGAGTTTAGCATTTTCGGAGAAAAGCCTTGAAGTGCAACGAAATGTAGTAATTGAAGAGTTTAAGCAAAGGTATTTGAATCAACCTTATGGCGATGTATGGTTGAAATTAAAACCATTAGCATATCAAGTGCATCCATACCAATGGGCTACAATTGGAAAAGAAATTTCACACATCGAAAATGCAAAAATAGCAGATGTAAAAGCATTTTTTGCAAAACATTATAACCCTTCAAATGCAATATTAGTAGTAGCTGGTGCAGTATCTCTAGCCGAAGTTAAAGCATTATGCGAAAAGTGGTTTAGCCCAATTCCAGCGGGCGAAAAATACCAAAGAAACCTTCCCGAAGAACCAAAGCAAATAGCAGAAAGATCTCAAAAAGTTTTTGCCAAAGTTCCTACAGATGCCATTTATAAAACTTTTCACATTGATAGTAGAGTGAGTGGAAAATACAATACCGCCGATTTAATTTCAGATATTTTATCTCGAGGAGAATCATCTCGATTGTATCAAAGTTTAGTGAAGAATAAAAGAATTTTCAGCGACATCAATGCTTATATTTCTGGCGATATTGAACCTGGCTTGTTAATTGTAGAAGGTAAGTTAATGCCTGAAATTACCATGGAGCAAGCAGATGAAAGCATTTGGATTGCTTTAGATGAATTAAAAAACGAAAAAGTTTCAGAAAGAGAATTGCAAAAAAATATCAATAAACTAGAATCATCTTTTGTATTTGGCGAAATGAGTTTGTTAAATAAAGCAATGAATTTAGCCTATTATGAATTAATAGGTGATGCTAATTTAATTAATAACGAACTCGAACAATATCAAAAAATAACAGTTGATGCTATTCAGTCATATGCAAATCAAATATTTCAAAAAGAAAATTGTGCTACCTTATATTACCATAGTCAAAAAAATTAATGAAAATAGATAGAACTATTGCACCCGATGCATTTGAGCTCAAAAATATCCCTGTCATTCCTGCACAAGAACACCATTTAACTAATGGAATGAAATTGCATTACATTAATGCAGGTTCGGAAGAATTAATGCGTTTAGAATTTATTTTTGATGCAGGAACCAATAGAGAGCCTAAGCCATTAATTGCAAACGCTTGTAATTTTTTATTAAATGCAGGCACAACAAAAAGTTCCTCTATTGAATTAATGGAACAAATTGATTTTTACGGTGCTTATTTTCAGCAAGATGTAACTTTCGATAAAGCTAGCATCACATTATATACTTTAAATAAGTACTTATCAGAGACTTTGACAATTGTATTGGATATATTAAGGAATTCAATATTTCCAGAGGCAGAAATTAAAACTTATCAAGAAAACACCAAGCAACGATTGGCTATTAATCTTGAAAAAAATGATTTTTTAGCGAAACGAAACTTCAATCATCTTTTATTTGGAGCGAATCATCCTTATGGAAAAATGTTGACTTCAAAAGATTGCGACGAATTGACCCAATCAGATTTAATTCATTTTTTTAAAGAAAATTATCAGTTAGCAAACTGTAAAATAATTGCTGCAGGTTTAATAAGCGATCAGGAAATTAATACGATAGATGAATTAATTTCTACCATACCATTATCTAGCAAATTATTGCCTGCATTAGATTTGATAAAACCTGCACCTGCTCAAAAAATACTTATCGAAAAGCCAGATGCCTTACAATCGGCCATTAGAATAGGTAAATTAATTGGTAATAAAACACATCCAGATTATATAGACTTAATCGTTTTAAATACACTCTTAGGTGGTTATTTTGGTTCTAGATTAATGGCAAATATTAGAGAAGATAAAGGTTATACATATGGCATTGGATCTGGCATTGCTTCGACTTTAGATACTGGCTTTTTTTATATAGCGACAGAGGTTGGCGCAGATGTTTGTGAAGCTGCATTAAAAGAGATTTACTTCGAAATTGAAAAATTAAAAACAACTTTAGTACCCGAGTCCGAACTTGATTTGGTTAAAAATTACTTATTAGGTTCTTATTTGGGCAGCATCGAAAATGTGTTTAGTTATGCCGATAAATACAAAGCTATTTACCCTTATGGGCTAGATTATAGCTATTATACAACTTACTTTACAAGGGTTAAAACAATTAATTCTCAACGAATTATGGATTTGGCGAACAAATATTTTGTTTCGGGTTCTTTAACCGAGGTAGTTGTAGGAAAAAAATAATATATTTGAAAGATGAAATTTCTTAAGCAACTATTTATTTTAGGGATTTTTTGGGCTCCTGCAGCATTTGCACAAATACCAACGGTGTCTATAGATTCTGTAACCGTTTTAAACGACCGCCAGGTAAGTATTAATTGGGGGGTATCTCCAAATACAACGGTAGATGGTTATTATGTTTACAGAATTTACCAAAATAATTTAGGGCAAATGATTTTCGATGCGCCTATCACAATCAATGGTAGAAGCACTAATAAATTAGTTTACGAAGACAGTTTTGGTCAAATCGATTTACCTAGCGAAAAATCTTTACGTTTTTGGGTAACTGCATTTGATAAAGATGTGAATCCAATTGCACAATCAGGATTCGATACAGCAGCTTTAAAACCTCATCAAACTATATTTTTAAATCAAATGGTTGACGAATGTAACGGAGCTGTTTATTTAAAATGGAATGCTTATTCGGATGCGCGTAATGGTTTTTTCAATGAGGGTCCTGGCTTAAGAGAAAGCTACGAAATATACGAAAGCCAAAATGGTAGTGCATACAAAAAGTTACATGTTTTACCAGGCAATCAATTGAGTTATAAACGATCTGGTTTAATGACCGGTATCAATTATCAATATAAAATAAGGGCAATTAGTAATGATCCAATGAATATTGGTGCATCATCTACCTCAAACGAAAAAAGTTTCACTGGTACATTTTCTTTAGCACCTGCTTACGTTTATTTATATAATGCTACCACAGCTGCTAACAACAGAACAATCACTCTATATTGGATGACAGATACTTCTAGCTGCCGTTTAACTTATTCGATTTTAATGTCGGAAGATAGTATAAACTTTAGAGAGGTAGCCCGCATCGATTCGCAAACTTATACGCGTTTTAATGTGAAACCTATTGATAATTTATTAACCGAACGCTACGCTTATTATTTCAAAATTGTTACCACAACCGCATGTCCAGATACTATCGATACCAGTAATGTGGTAAGAGTAGTAAGGTTAAAAGCAGAATATGTTAATCCAACTACCAATAAAATATCTTGGAATAATTTTGAAGGTTGGGCTGCTGGTACCGGATTCTTTGAATTATATAGAGTGAAAAAAGACAGTGCAGGAATAGATATTAAAGATTTAATTGCCACTGTTCAACCACCCATTTTATCCTTTATTGATGTAGATTTAACGCCTCCAGGCATAGACAACGCCACTTATTATTACATAAAAACTACGGAAGATGTAAACGATCCGTTTAATGTGCAGTCTGTATCGCTTTCAAACAGGGCATATGTATATAAAGAAATAAAAATAATTGCGCCAGAAGTATTTACGCCTAATGGTTTAACACCTGTTTTTCGTCCAAGAGTTTTGACCACTAATAACAATAAATTTAGCCTTAAAGTATACAACAGATGGGGTAAATTGGTCTTCGAAACTACCGACGAAGTGCTTGGCTGGGATGGAAAAGACAAAGATTCGAATGATGTTTGCACCACGGGTGCTTATGTATATGTAATTGAGTCTACAGATGCATTAGGAGCGGTTATTAGAAAAAGTGGAACAGTCGCTTTGATAGATTAATTGGATTATTTCTTCATTATTCAATAATTTTTATACTTTTGTCCTGCAATTAATAACCCATAATTAATTGCTATGAATCTCGATCCAAACAAATTCGTTTCTGAAGGTTTAACCTACGATGATGTATTGTTAATTCCCGCTTACTCTGAGGTTTTACCGAGAGAAGTTAACACATCTACTTATTTAACCAAAAAAATTAAGTTAAATGTGCCCATTGTTTCGGCCGCTATGGATACTGTTACGGAATCCGAATTAGCTATTGCGATTGCACAAAACGGAGGCATTGGTATGTTACATAAAAACATGTCTATTGTGCGCCAAGCAGAGGAAGTAAGAAAAGTAAAGCGTTCTGAAAGTGGCATGATACAAGATCCTGTTACTTTACATCCGGAAGCGACTTTAGCTGAAGCATTTGCTTTAATGAGAGAATTTAAAATTGGAGGCATTCCAATTGTCGATAAAAACCAGCAATTATTGGGCATTCTAACCAATAGAGATATTCGTTTTCAAAAAGATTTAAAATTAAAAGTGAAAACGGTAATGACCACTGCTAATTTAATTACTGCGCCAGCAGGTACAGACCTAAAAAAAGCGGAGTTGATTTTGCAAAAGCATAAAATCGAAAAATTGCCTGTGGTTGATAAAAAAGGTAAACTAACCGGTTTGATTACCTATAAAGATATTCAGAAGTTTAAAAACTTCCCTCAAGCATGTAAAGATGAGCAAGGACGCCTTAGAGTTGGTGCGGCTGTTGGTGTTACTGCCGACACTATGGAACGCGTTAGCGCGCTTGTAAATGCCGGTGTAGACGTAATTGCAATTGATACTGCACATGGACATTCAAAAGGTGTTATTGAAACTTTAAAAATGGTTAAAAAAGCATTTCCAAAATTACAAGTTATTGCTGGAAATATTGCCACTGCCGCTGCTGCTAAAGCTTTAGCAAAAGCAGGAGCAGATGCAGTAAAAGTAGGTATTGGACCAGGATCTATTTGTACTACTAGAATTATTGCTGGTGTGGGTGTTCCTCAATTATATGCGGTTTACGAATGTGCTAAAGCCTTAAAAGGTACTGGCATTCCGGTTATTGCAGATGGTGGAATTAAACACACAGGAGATATTCCTAAAGCAATTGCTGCTGGTGCAAGCTGTATTATGGCGGGTTCTTTATTTGCAGGAGTAGAAGAATCTCCAGGAGAAACCATTATTTACGAAGGCAGAAAATTCAAATCATACCGTGGAATGGGTTCTATTGAAGCCATGGAAACAGGTTCCAAAGATCGTTATTTCCAAGATGCCGAAGATGATATTAAAAAGTTAGTACCAGAAGGCATTGTAGGGCGTGTACCTTACAAAGGCACCTTGGCCGAAGTAATGCACCAATTTGTTGGTGGATTGAAAGCAGGGATGGGCTATTGCGGCGCAGGCACTATTGCAGCATTGCAAGAAGCTAAATTTGTTAGAATAACTGCAGCAGGTATTAGAGAAAGTCATCCACACGACATAGTGATTACTAAAGAAGCACCAAATTATACAAGATAAATAGCTAGCATGAAAAGTGTATTGGTTTTTTGTGGTTCGAGTACTGGTACTAATTTAAAACTTATTGAAGAAGTTAAATTATTGGCGCGTTTATTAGCTGAAAACAATATTCGATTAATTTACGGTGGTGGCAATGTTGGGTTAATGGGAATTATTGCCAGCGAAATGTTAGCGAACAATGGTAAAGTTTTGGGCGTTATTCCCGAATTTTTAAGATTCAAAGAAACTGGCGATTTACCTTTAACCGAAAATGTAATTGTTAATAGTATGCACGAAAGAAAAGCATATATGTGCGATCAAGCAGATTATGTGATTACTTTACCGGGTGGTTTTGGAACCATGGACGAAATGTTCGAAATGTTGACTTGGTTGCAACTTAACTTACACGCTAAACCAATTGGTATACTTAACTTTGAAGGTTTTTACGATCCTTTGCTATTACAATTAGATCAAATGTTAGCAAGTGGTTTTTTAAGACCTAGCAACCGCGAATTATTAATTAATGCTACTAATATTACTGATTTATTAGCCACATTATTAGCCACAAAATTAGAACCAAACGATACTTGGTTTCGAGATAGAGATTTATCATAAATTTTATTTTTAACGCTTAATTTTATTTTAAGATGATGGATATTGAATTCAATAAAAACGAAGATGTCAATAAGCAATTAGTGGCGGATCTTAAAAATAGATTTAAAAAAGTGCAAGAAGGTGGCGGCGAAAAAAATGCGGCAAAGCAAAAAGAGAAGGGGAAAATGTTAGCAAGAGAAAGAATTGCGAACCTCATCGATCCACAATCAAATTTTATTGAAATTGGCGTTTTTGCTGCCGATAAAATGTATGAAGAACATGGCGGATGCCCATCTGCAGGGGTAATTGCAGGCATTGGTTATGTTTCTGGCAAACAATGTATGATTGTTGCAAATGATGCAACGGTTAAAGCCGGTGCATGGTTTCCAATGACTGCCAAAAAGAATTTAAGAGCACAAGAAATTTGTATTGAAAATAAATTACCCATTATTTATTTAGTAGATAGTGCCGGTGTTTATTTGCCAATGCAAGATGAAATTTTTCCTGATAAAGAACATTTCGGTCGTATTTTTAGAAATAATGCGGTGATGTCTTCGATGGGAATTTTACAGATAGCTGCTATTATGGGCAGCTGTGTTGCAGGCGGGGCTTACCTTCCTATCATGAGCGACGAAGCCATGATAGTGGATGGAACTGGCTCCGTTTTTTTAGCAGGATCTTATTTAGTGAAATCTGCTATTGGCGAAGATATTGATAATGAATCTTTGGGTGGTGCAACTATGCATTGCGAAATTTCGGGAGTGACCGATTATAAACACGAAAATGATGCAGCTTGTTTAAAGGCTATCAGAAATATTTTTTCTAAAACTGCAGATTATACAAAGGCTGGTTTTAATAGGGTTGCGGCTAAAGCGCCTGCAAAAGATCCCAAAGAAATTTATGGCATTTTACCCGATAACAGAGAGAAACCTTATGACATGCTCGAAATTATTCATCGTTTGGTTGATGAATCTGATTTTGAACAATACAAAGAAAAATATGGACAAACCATTATTTGTGGTTTAGGTAGAATAGATGGTTGGGCTGTTGGAATTGTAGCAAACCAAAGAACGGTTGTAAAAAGTAAAAAAGGAGAGATGCAATTTGGTGGCGTAATCTATTCCGATTCTGCAGATAAAGCCGCTCGTTTTATTATGAACTGTAATCAAAAGAAAATTCCATTGGTATTTTTACAAGATGTTACTGGGTTTATGGTTGGATCGAGGTCTGAACAAGGCGGTATTATTAAAGATGGCGCTAAAATGGTAAATGCAGTGGCTAATTCGGTGGTACCTAAATTTACCATCGTTATTGGAAATTCGTATGGTGCAGGAAATTACGCCATGTGTGGAAAGGCTTACGACCCCCGATTAATATACGCATGGCCAAGTGCAAAAATTGCCGTGATGGGTGGTTCTCAAGCGGCAAAAGTATTATTACAAATTCAATCTGCAACACTAAAAGCCAAAGGAGAATTGGTAACACCAGAGGTGGAAGCTGCTTTATTAAAGAAAATTACCGATAGTTATACCGCTCAAACCACACCTTATTATGCAGCTGCCAGAATGTGGGTTGATGGTGTGATTGATCCATTAGAAACTAGAAAAGTAATTTCGATGGGTATAGAAGCGGCAAATCATGCGGCTATAGAAAAGGCCTTTAATGTTGGTATTATTCAGACATAAGGATATTTATAGCCCATTTAATATTATTTAAAGGTGTTTTTTAATAAAACATTTGGTACTTAGGATTATTAATCTGTTTATTTGCAATTCTGAAGCATTATTCAGGAATTATAGAAGATGGCGAAAAATTTATTAATTGTAGAATCACCGGCGAAAGCCAAAACAATAGAAGGATATTTAGGTAAAGACTTTTTAGTGAAGTCTAGTTATGGCCATATCAGAGATTTAGCAAAAGGAAATAACGCCATAGATGTTGCCAATAATTTTGCCCAACATTATGAAGTACCAGCCGATAAAAAAGCCGTTGTTGCTGAATTAAAAAAATTAGCAAAAGCTGCAGAAATGGTTTGGTTAGCATCCGATGAAGACCGCGAGGGAGAAGCCATTTCTTGGCATTTATACGAAACTTTAGGATTAACAGAAAGCAAAACTAAGCGTATTGTTTTTCACGAAATTACCAAGCCAGCCATTGTTAAAGCAATTGAAAATCCAAGAACGATTGACTATAATTTAGTATATGCACAACAAGCAAGAAGAGTATTAGATCGTTTGGTTGGTTTTGAATTATCTCCAATACTTTGGCGTAAGGTGAAACCCTCTCTATCTGCGGGTCGTGTACAATCGGTTGCGGTTAGATTAATTGTAGAAAGAGAAAGAGAAATCAATGTTTTTAATGCGCAAGCAAGCTTTAAAGTAGTGGCTTATTTTCATGCACAAGACACTAAAAAAATAATTTTTAAAGCAGAACATCCAGATCGTTTTGAATTAATTGGTGATGCCGAAAAGTTTTTAAATGATTGTAAAGCGGCGACTTTTATGGTCAATAGTTTAGAAGTAAAGCCAGGCAAAAAATCGCCAGCTGCGCCTTTTACCACTTCTACTTTACAACAAGAAGCCAGCAGAAAATTAGGTTACTCTGTTGCTAGAACCATGCAAGTTGCGCAAAGATTATACGAATCTGGAAAGATTACTTATATGCGTACCGATTCTGTTAACCTTTCAGATACCGCATTAACCGCGGCAAAAAACGAAATATTGTCGGCATACGGCGAAAAATACCATACTTTAAGAAAGTTTAAAACAAAATCTGCAGGAGCACAAGAAGCCCACGAAGCCATACGCCCTACCGACATCAATCGCACGCCGGCTAAAGTTAGGCAATACCTAAACGACGAGCAATTTAAACTCTACGAAATGATATGGAAACGCGCCGT
>JAURMH010000035.1 GCA_030830805.1 Bacteroidota bacterium | reverse complement strand
TCCGCTTCTTTTACTGCGTCAATCATACGCTTCACTTCAAATCCATCCATTGCAGCTTGTAAAGCACAAATAGGATCAATCTCAGTCACCATTACACGGCAACCAGCGCCACGTAAAGAAGCTGCAGATCCTTTTCCTACGTCACCGTAAGAACCAACTACTGCAACCTTACCAGCCATCATCACATCAGTCGCACGACGAATTGCATCTACCAATGATTCTTGACAACCGTATTTATTATCGAACTTAGATTTAGTTACTGAATCGTTTACATTGATAGCAGGCATCACTAAAGTGCCATTTTTCATTCTATCATATAAACGCAACACGCCAGTAGTGGTTTCTTCAGATAAACCTTTGATACCTGCTACTAATTGTGGGAATTTATCAAATACCATGTTGGTTAAATCACCACCATCGTCTAATATCATATTTAAAGGCGCTTGTTCTTCACCAAAATGCAAAGTTTGTTCAATACACCAGTCAAATTCTTCTTCATTCATGCCTTTCCAAGCATATACAGATATACCAGCAGCAGCAATTGCAGCAGCAGCATGATCTTGCGTAGAAAAAATATTACATGATGACCAAGTTACCTCAGCACCTAATGCTGTTAGGGTTTCGATTAAAACTGCAGTTTGAATGGTCATGTGTAAACAACCAGCAATGCGTGCACCTTTTAAAGGCTTAGATTCGCCATATTCTGCTCTTAATGCCATTAAACCTGGCATTTCTGCCTCAGCTAAACCAATTTCTTTGCGACCCCATTCTGCTAATGAGATGTCTGCAACTTTGTACTTTACGAAAGTATCTACCATTTTGTTTTCTATTTTTTAAATCAAACGCAAAAATACCTTAAGTGTTTGCGAAAAACAAAAAAAATACTGAATTTGAAGAAGTATTATTTAAAAAGCTATTTTAAAGCGTTTTTTCTTTATAAATTTGCCTTATAAATATAATATTATGTATCCAGAATATATGGTTGCGCCTATGCGCGAAGAGTTAACAAATGTCGGTTTTGAACAATTATTGACAGCAAACGAAGTAGATTCGGCAGTAAAGTCGGAAGGAACCGTTTTAGTAATGGTCAATTCGGTATGTGGTTGTGCGGCTGCAAATGCCCGTCCAGGTGTACGCATGGCTATTGATGGGGCTAAAAAACCTAGCAAATTAGTAACTGTTTTTGCAGGAATGGAGAAAGAGGCTGTTGATACGGCTAGAGCATATATGATGCCATATCCGCCATCTTCACCATCTATTGCTTTATTCAAAGATGGTAAATTGGTACACATGATCGAAAGACATCATATTGAAGGCAGACCAGCGCAATTAATTGCAGAAAATTTAAAAGCAGCATTCGAAGAATTTTGCTAGGCAATTAAAAATATTTTTTTGAATCGGATGGTGAAAGCTATCCGATTTTTTATGCCACATCTTTTTGTAACAAGCGATCGAGTTCTTGTAAAGAAATATTAGTTCTAACTTTTCCTCTGCTGGCATAAGAAATAAATCCTGTTTCTTCTGAAACAATGATGGCAATGGCATCACTTTGTTCGGTAATACCTACCGCAGCCCTATGTCTTAATCCAAGTTGAGCCGGAATTTCGCTATTTTCTGTTAAGGGTAAAATGCAACTGGCCACCCTAATTAATCCTTCAGAAATAACTACTGCGCCATCGTGTATCGGAGAGGTTTTGGCAAAAATGGCTTCTAATAATCTTTTAGAAATTCTGGCATCAATGGCCTCTCCATTATTGTTGAAAATTTGTTCTTCGTATGTTTTAGCAAATACAATTAAAGCACCTGTTTTGCTCATAGACATTGACTTACAGGCGTCGATTACTTTTTGTATGTAATTAATAGCAAACTCATCGTTTGCCGGATTAGTCACCAATACTTTTCTCCAAAAACTATTCTTTTTAGAGACCGCGTTTTTCCCAATCAATAATAAAAAGCGTCTAATTTCTTGTTGAAATAAAATGAGGAGTGCAATCAATCCAAGTCCAATTACTTTATCTAAAATGCCAGAAAGCAATTGCATGTTAAGTGCTTTTACACCAATCCATAAACCATATATTAACAATAAGCCAATAAAAATATTGACTGCAATGGTTCCTCTAATGAGGTTATAAATTTGATAAATAATAAAGGCTACAAATACAATGTCGATTACATCGAACAGTCCTAGTTTTACCAATCCAAGATCAAAGACTTCCATATTTATTAATTATTTAATAGATTGAATAAAGTTACACATTGTTTGGCTTCAAGTACGTCGTGTACCCTTAAAATTTGCGCGCCAGCGCTCAAAGCTGCCATGTGTAAGGCGGTTGTGCCATTGAGGGCCTCTGCCGAGCTAATATTTAAGGATTTATAAATCATCGACTTTCGAGAGATGCCTACTAAAATAGGTTTTGCTAAAGTTTTTAATTTGGGTAATTGTTGTAAAAGTTCAAAGTTTTGGCTGCTTGTTTTAGCAAAGCCAAATCCAGGATCGATGATTACATTGGCATGGCCAATTGTATTTATTTTTTCTTGAAAATAAGTGATTATTTCGTTAAGCAAGTTTTCGTAATCGCAAAGCTGTGCCATAGTTTGCGGGTTTCCTCGCATATGCATCATGATATAAATTGGATGGAATTCTTGTATCAATTTAAACATATTCGGATCTAGCTCGCCTGCCGAAATATCATTTACCATGTCTACTCCTTGATCTAAATGTGCTTTTGCCACTTGGCTATTAAAAGTATCGATGCTTAGCGGAATATGCGGAAATTCTTTTTTAATTGCGGCCGTTATGGGGAGTGTTCGGTTAATTTCTTCTGCTTGGGATATAACCAATGCGCCTGGTCGAGTAGAATAACCACCAATATCGAGTATGTCGGCACCTTGCGCAATCATTTCGGCTGCTTTTTTTAAAGCCTCCTGGGTATTTTGCGTCCGACTGCCTTCAAAAAAAGAATCGGGCGTACAATTGAGAATGCCCATTACCTTAGGTTTACTAAGATCTATGAAATTCCCATTGTTTGAAATGGCGTTTTTTTGGTAAAAAGCTGTATTTTTATCCACTACGTAAAAATATAAAAAAATTGCAAACGAAGACTACAAATCAATACGATGCGGTTATTAAAACCTGCAAAGATTTATTCTTGAAAAAAACCAAGGATTATGGTACGGCTTGGCGTGTATTGCGCATTTCATCTATAACAGATCAAATATTTATTAAAGCACAACGCATCAGAACACTGGAAGATAAAAAAGTAAGTAAAGTAGACGAGGGAATTATTCCGGAATACATTGGTATTATTAATTACTGTGTGATTGCCATGATTCAATTAGAATTAACATCGCCAGAGCTAGAGTTAGAAGTTGGTTTGGTAAATAGTTTATTTGATCAAAAAATAAACGAAACCAAATCTTTGATGGAAGATAAAAATCACGACTATGGTGAGGCATGGAGAGATATGCGGGTGAGTTCTTTGACCGATTTAATTTTGATGAAATTATTGCGAGTAAAACAAATTGAAGATAACCAAGGCAATACATTGGTTTCGGAAGGAGTGAAAGCAAATTATCAAGACATTATTAATTATTCGGTTTTTGCATTGATTAAATTAACAGCTTAAAAATAGATTATGTTAAAGTTTAGTAAATATTTTGTCGGAATATTATTTATCATTTCAGGTTTAATAAAATTAAATGACCCGACGGGTTTTTCTATTAAGCTCGAAGAATATTTTGTGCTCTTTGGACTTACTTTTTTAAATCCAATTGTGCTAGCGCTTTCGGTTTTTATATGTGCATTAGAAGTTATTTTGGGTGTTGCCTTATTACTTTCCTTGCGCAATAAACTAACGGCTTTGATGTTGTTAATATTAATCGTGTTTTTTACCATCCTCACCGGCTATTCTGCAATAAGCGGTAAGGTTACCGACTGCGGTTGTTTTGGCGATGCTATTAAATTGAGCCCATGGCAATCATTTATTAAAGATGTTATTTTATTAGGTTTAATTTTAATCATTTTTAAAAGCAAAGAAAAACTAACATCTGCGTTTTCAGAAAAAAGACAATTAAGCATTTTGCTTTCGACAACTTTACTGGCCATTTTATTTGGTGTGTTTTGTTTATTTTACTTACCGGTGGTAGATTTTTTACCCTATAAAATTGGTAATAATATTCTTGAGCAAATGAAAGTGCCAGCTGGTGCAATTACCGACTCGTTTACCACCGTTATGACTTATGAAAAAGAGGGTTTGCAAAAAGAATTTGATTTAAAAAATTACCCTTGGCAAGACAGTACTTGGAAATGGGTAAAAACAGAAAATAAATTAATTCGTGAAGGTGTTAAGCCAAAAATAAAAGACTTAAGAATTGCCGATGCCGATGGTAACGATTATTCTGAAGATTTCATCACTTATGCAGGCGCAAGACTTTGGGTGGTGAGTAATGAATTGGAAAAGGCTAGTCCTGCTGTGTTAGCAAGCATTTCGGCGCTTGCTGTGCAATTAGAAAAAGAATATAAAATCAGCTCCATAGGCTTAACTGCAAGTAGTGATATGACTACAGAAAATATTCGTCATGAATCAAACATCATGTTTCCTTTTTATTATTGTGATGCAACTACTTTAAAAACAATGGTAAGATCAAATCCCGGCATTTTATTAATTCAAAACGGAGTGATTATTAATAAATGGGCTTTTCGTGCGCTACCTAGTTCCAAAGAAATCGCTACTCAAATAAACAAATGATCATTTATTTAATCAAACGATTAGGATACGGATTGCTGGTATTATTTGGCGTAGTGGCGGTAGTATTTACCTTGTTTACTATTTTGCCAGGAGACGCGGCTAGAATGACGCAGGGGCAACGCAGTGATGTGGCAACTATGGAAGCGGTAAACAAAGAGTTTGGTTTAGATAAACCTAAATCGGTACAATTTGTTAATTATGTTTCCGATTTATCGCCCATTAGTATTATCGCAACCGATTCGGAAACCCTCGCTAAATATCATTTTATAGGCATCGCAAATTTATCGGCTGAGCGCATGTTGGTTTTGAAAAAACCATATTTGCGTAGGTCTTATCAAACTAAAAAAGAAGTCACCGAAATTTTATGGAATACCATTCCAAATACAGGTTTGTTGGCTTTAGCAGCCATGTTGTTCGCTACTATTATTGGGATTGGATTGGGCGTATTGGCTGCCATTTTTAAAGATACTTGGATTGATAAACTAGCCGTATCTACTGCTATTCTGGGCATTTCCATGCCTTCCTTTTTTGCAGGAATTTTAATTGCTTGGTTTTTTGCTTTTGTATTAGGCGATTATACAGGTTTAAATTTGTCAGGAAGTTTGTATGATTACGATCCCTTTGATGGAGAAATTCTCAATCTGAAAAATATTATTTTACCAACCATCACATTAGGCATTCGCCCATTGGCAATTATTGTGCAACTCACGCGCAGTTCGATGTTAGAAGTATTGAGTTTAGATTACATTAGAACAGCTAAAGCAAAAGGATTATCTGCTATTGCAATTATTTTTCGTCATGCATTACGAAATGCCTTAAACCCTGTAGTGACTGCAGTTTCGGGATGGTTTGCATCTTTAATGGCGGGCGCATTTTTTGTTGAATATATTTTTGGTTGGAATGGTTTAGGAAAAGTTACGGTTGATGCCTTGGAGCTTTCCGATTTTCCGGTAGTGATGGGAGCGGTATTATTTATTGCTTTCTTATTTGTGATCATCAATATTTTAGTGGATATACTTTACGGATTTTTAGATCCCCGTGTTAAACTAAACGCTTAAGTAGATGGAAAAAACTGCAAAAAAATCTTCGATTTTTTT
>JAURMH010000034.1 GCA_030830805.1 Bacteroidota bacterium | reverse complement strand
ATTGCTATTGTTACTTCGATGGATGCCGATCACTTAGATATTTATGGTGATAAAAATCACATCGAAGAATCTTTTAGATTGTATGCAAGTCAAGTGAAAAGAGGAGGTAAATTAATTTTCAAATACAATTTACCCATTCAAAAAAATGGCATCACTTATGGTGTAAATTCCACAAGCGCAGATTATACCGCACACAATATTAGAATTCAAAATGGTAAATATATTTTTGATTTTAAAAACGGCGCCCTAGAATATAAAGACATGTGCTTAGGCTTAGCTGGTTTACACAATGTAGAGAATGCTACAGCTGCCATTATTGTGGGCATGTTATTAGAAATACCGGAAGAAAAAATTAGAGCTGCTTTGGCTTCTTTTGCTGGAGTTAAAAGAAGATTTGAATACATCGTGCAAAACGAAAAGATGGTTTACATCGACGACTATGCACATCACCCCGAAGAATTAAGAGCTTGTATCAATTCAGTAAGGCAAATGTATCCAAATAAAAAATTGACTGTTATTTTTCAGCCACATTTATTTTCGAGGACAAAAGATTTCGCACAAGAATTTTCAGAAGTATTGAGTTTAGCAGATCAATTAATTGTAATGGATATTTATCCAGCAAGAGAATTACCCATTGAAGGGGTAGATGCTAATTTAATTTTAAATCAAGTGAGTATTGCTAATAAACAATTGGCATCAAAAGAAAACTTGATGGAGAAATTAGCCAATATGGAAATTGAATTATTGTTGACAGTAGGAGCAGGAGATATAGATACGATGGTTAAACCTATTCAAGAATTAGTAGGCTAATGAAAAATATTCCTTGGACAAAAATTGGAATTACGATCTTGTGGGTGCTAGGAATAGCAACCATCGGACTTTCTTTAGCCTTCACGGAAATTAAACAACAAGATCTTAAGTGTAAGAAAATTACCATCAATGTAAATAAATCAGATGAAAATTATTTCATCAGCAAACAAGATATTTCGGCAATCATACAATTTGGTGGCGATTCATTATTGAATAAATATGTCAATAAGATTAGTGTGAAGCGCCTCGAAAAATTAATAGAAGCAAATAAATACATTTCTAAAGCAGAAGTATTTATTGATTTAAATGGTGAACTATTTGTGAATGTGCAACAACGCAAACCACTGCTTCGTATTTTTACTGCAGATCAGCATAGTTTTTATTTAGATGAACACGGATTAAAAATGCCTTTGTCTCCTAACTATTCTGCTAAGGTATTGTCGGCAAATGGTAATATCGAAGAAATATACGGCGGCATTTATGATTCTGTAAAGAATCCATTATTGAATGATTTATTTGAGTTGACCAAATTTATTAAAGCGAATGAGTTTTGGGATGCACAAATTGAACAAATATTTATTGAAGAAAACAAAGACATTACCTTAATCCCAAGAGTTGGGAATCAAAAAATTCTTTTCGGATCAATTGAAAATAGGGATGAAAAATTTGAAAAGTTATTTTTATTCTACACCAAGGCTATGCCAAAGGTAGGATGGGATACTTACAGTATTATTAATTTAAAATTTAAAAATCAAATTGTAGCAACAAAATCTGGGATGGGCATTGTTTTACCGAAGCCAATACTAGATACGGTTGTAGCAACAGATAGATTAGATACAACACTTACATTATTATAATATTTATTGAATAGCATATGGAAAACAACGAGATCGTAGTAGGATTAGACATTGGAACTACAAAAATTTGTGCCATTGTAGGCATGAGAACGGAGCATGGTAAAATTGAAATTCTAGGAATGGGAAAAGCAGAATCTGCTGGGGTTTCAAGAGGTGTTGTTACTAATATTGAAAAAACAATTAAAGGAATTCAACAAGCAATTGAAGAAGCAAGTGTTCAATCGAATTGCGAAATTTCTGAAGTAGTAGTTGGTATTGCGGGGCAACACATTAAAAGTTTGCAACACCGTGGTATCATTACCAGAAACTCTACAGAAGACGAAATATCTAGGGTAGATGTTGATTTATTAATCAAAGATATGTATCGATTGGCAATGCCTCCTGGAGAGCAAATTATTCATGTAATTCCGCAAGAATTTACGGTAGATAACGAGCAGGGTGTGTTAGATCCAATTGGAATGTCGGGTGTTCGTTTAGAAGCAAATTTTCATGTGATTACTGCACAAATTACCGCAGCAAACAATATTCTTAAATGTGTTTCTAAAGCTAGCTTAGATACCACTACTTTAATGTTAGAGCCATTGGCATCTGCAGAAGCCGTATTAGGAGAAGAAGAAAAAGAAGCAGGTGTTGTATTAATAGATATAGGTGGTGGTACAACCGATATTGCTATTTTCTACGAAGGAATTATTAGACATACTGCCGTTATTCCTTTTGGTGGAAATGCAGTAACAGAAGATATCAGAGAAGGATGTTCTGTGATGAAAAATACAGCAGAAGCATTGAAAATAAAATTCGGATCGGCATTAGCAGACGAAAACAAAGAAGAAGAAATTATTTCTATTCAAGGATTAAGAGGAAGAGAGCCTAAAGAAGTTTCTGTTAAAAATTTAGCCTTGGTTATTCAAGCTAGAATGGAAGAAATTTTAGAACAAGTTAAATACGAAATTCAATCTTCTGGATACGAGAAAAAAATTAGAGCAGGTGCCGGTATTGTTATAACCGGTGGTGGTGCGCAATTAAAACACATTACCCAATTAGTAGAATACGTTACGGGTATTGATTCAAGAGTGGGCTATCCAAATGAGCATTTAGCGAAAACAAATACAGATGCTATTAAGAGCCCAATGTACTCAACCAGTATAGGTTTGGTGATTAAAGGATTACAAGATATTGAGTTGAAAAACGTAAAAGCACCTTTGCCAAATGCATTGGGTAAAGTAGTGCCTAAAGAGGATTTGGTTAATAGAGAAATTAATCAAAGAGGCGGATTTTTAAATGCCATCAAAACAAATATTGCAAATGTTTTGATGCCAAATGATGATAAAGATTTCTTATAATAAAAAATAATTAAAAAGAATTTACAACATAAAACATAACGATATGATATTTGAAATGCTGAAAGACAAATCATCAATTATAAAAGTAATTGGTGTTGGCGGTGGCGGTGGTAATGCGGTAAACCATATGTATAAGCAAGGCATTGCAGGGGTAGACTTTATTATTTGTAATACCGATTCGCAAGCATTAGAATCAAGTCCGATACCAAACAAAGTTCAGTTAGGATCTAGCTTAACCGAAGGTCGTGGCGCGGGTTCTATGCCTGTAGTGGGTATGAACTCTGCTATAGAATCTATCGACGATGTAAAAGACTTATTAGGTTCAAATACTAAAATGGTTTTTATTACGGCTGGAATGGGCGGTGGTACTGGAACAGGCGCAAGTCCAATTATTTGTCAAGCGGCAAAAAAACTTGGTATATTAACGGTGGGTATTGTAACTACACCATTTAATTTTGAAGGTAAACGCAGAAAGCAACAAGCCGACGAAGGTTTGGCTGCATTGAAAGAGCATGTAGATACTTTATTGGTTATCTCTAATGATAAATTACGTCAGATGTATGGCAACTTAACTTTGTCGAGTGCATTTGCAGAAGCAGATAATATTTTAGCAACGGCTGCAAAAGGTATTGCAGAAATTATTACCGTACCAGGTTATATCAACGTTGATTTTGAAGATGTGAAAACAGTTATGCAAAATAGCGGTGTAGCTATTATGGGTTCTGCTTCTTCGGAAGGCGAAGGTAGAGCATATAAAGCAGTTCAAGCGGCATTAAATTCTCCATTATTAAATGATAATGATATTGAAGGTGCGCGTTATATCTTATTAAATATTACATCGGGTTCGCAAGAAGTATTGATGGATGAGGTTTCAGAAATTACTGATTACATTCAAAATCAAGCAGGATTAACTGCAGATATTATTTGGGGAAATTGTCATGACGAATCTTTAGGAAATAAAATTTCTGTTACACTTATCGCAACCGGATTTCAAACTAAAACAGATCGCATCGAAAAAATGGGTTCTGTAATCGAAAGAACAGTGCCTTTAACTATTAATAATCAATCAGATATTGTGGAGGCTGTTGCGGTTCCAAGCCCAGTAGCTGCGACTATTTCACCGGTAATGGAAGCACCAGTATATGAGGCTCCAGTTGCGCCTGTATTGGAAGCGCCAGTTTTCGAGACACCAGTTGCGCCAGAAGAAATTTCTTATACACCTACAGCAGATTTATTTGCATCGAATGTAGACTTAGCTTTGGAAACACCAACCATGGATTTTCCAGATTTCGAAACATACGCGATGGAAGAAGAACAAATCCAAGAAGTTATATTTGAAACAACACCGGTTTTTGAATTTGCATCTCCAGTAATGGAAACCAAAATCGAAGAAGAAGTAGAAACCAAAATCGAAGAAGAAGTAGAAACCGAAAACGAAGAAGAAGAAATCCAAATGCCTGCATTTGAATTCAATTATCCCGATGAGGAGGAAGACGAACTGGAAGAATTAAACGAAGATTTTGCAATAGAAGAATTAGAAGAAATGGAAATGGAAAGCCAAGCGGCACCCTCATTTAGCTTCGAAATGCCTGTAGCCACTAGTAAATTGATACTAGACGAATCTGATTTATCAACAACAAATTCTTACCAAGAAGAAGAAGTAGCACCAGCTATTTCATTCACTGCACCAGAAGAACCTGTAATGGTTTTAAAGAATCGTTTGTTGAATGAAGAAGAAAGAGTAAATGCTCCAATGCAATTTCAAGCACCTTCGCAACCTAAACAAGTGAATCTATTTGATTTTGTTCCAGAGGTATCTAATCATCAAGTAACAGAAGAAATCGCTGCAGAACCTTTTAGGTTATTAAACAAAGAAGAATTAGAATTTACCGTTATCAATAAAACTCCACAACCATCTGCAGAAGAACAAATGTTAGCAGAGCAAGATCGCAGAAACAAAGAGCGTATTGCCAGGTTGAAAGAATTGAGTATGAAATTGCGTACCCCAAGTGGCATCCACGATTTAGAAACAGAGCCAGCTTATTTAAGAAAAAAACAAGCCCTTGATGCAGCGCCTCATTCATCCGAATCACAAGTATCTAGGTATACTTTAGGAGAAGAAAATGGGGAAACTCAAATTAAAGCCAATAATTCCTTTCTACACGATAACGTAGATTAACATTAAAGATAGCCGTAAGTGTCATTCTCGAAAGGGGGTGGCACTTTTTTTGTTTAAAAGCATTTTTTTTGGTAAACTTGCTTAACATTAATTTAATAAATATGGTTACTGATTTATTTGACAAACTCGCTAACAAAGGCCCACTCGGGCAACATCAAAAAATGGCTCATGGTTATTTTGCCTTTCCAAAATTAGAAGGAGAAATAAGCAACCGAATGATTTTTCGTGGGAAAGAACAATTGGTATGGAGTTTAAATAATTATTTAGGATTAGCAAATCATCCCGAAGTAAGGAAAGCGGATGCAGCAGGTGCAGCACAATACGGTTTAGCTTTGCCAATGGGTGCGCGCATGATGTCGGGTAATTCTAATTTACACGAACAATTAGAAAGAGAATTAGCTGCTTTTGTAAAGCGCGAAGATGCATTTTTATTAAACTATGGATATCAAGGAATGGTATCTATTGTAGATTCATTGGTGAATCGTCATGATGTAATTGTATACGATGCAGAATCGCATGCTTGTATTATAGATGGTGTTCGTTTGCATCAAGGCAAGCGTTTTGTCTATACACACAACGATATGGCGAGTTTAGAAAAACAACTCGAACATGCTAAAAAATTAGTAGAAGGTACACAAGGTGGAATTTTAGTGATTACCGAAGGCGTTTTTGGAATGTCTGGTGTTCAAGGAAATTTAAAAGGCGTTGTAGCATTAAAAGAAAAATATAATTTCCGTTTATTAGTAGACGATGCGCATGGTTTTGGTACCATGGGTCCAACTGGTGCAGGTACCGACGAGGAACAAAATGTACAAGCGCAAGTAGATGTTTATTTTGGAACATTTGCAAAATCGATGGCCGGAATTGGTGCCTTTGTTGCAGCTTCAGAAAATGTAATTGATTTCTTAAGATACAACATGCGTTCTCAAACTTTTGCTAAAACAATTCCAATGCCCATGGTTGTTGGATTGTTAAAAAGGTTGGAATTATTGAAAACCCAACCCGAGTTGAAAGACAATTTATGGAAGATTGTGAGGGCTTTACAGTCTGGATTAAGAGAAAGAGGCTTTAATATTGGCCATACCAATTCGCCTGTAACCCCAGTTATGATGTCTGGTACCTTAATGGAGGCCACCAATATTGTAATGGATTTGAGGGAGAATTATGGCATATTTTGCTCTATTGTAACCTACCCTGTAGTACCTAAAGGCGTGATAATGTTGAGGTTAATACCTTCGGCGGTGCATACCTTAGCCGATGTAGAAGAGACCCTAAATGCCTATTCGCAGATAGCTGAAAAGCTAAAAGCGGGCCATTATGAGGCTAAAGAGCCTATGT
>JAURMH010000033.1 GCA_030830805.1 Bacteroidota bacterium | reverse complement strand
GTATTTTTCATAATTGGAGCCTTAATTAAAGATTTTACCTGGATTTAAAATATGATTCGGATCAAAAATAGCTTTGATGCCTTTCATTAAATTGATATGTGCTGCTGGGTATTTAATGTCCATGTATTCCTTCTGAACATAGCCAATGCCATGCTCTCCAGAGAGTGTACCACCAAGCTGAACTGTTAATTCAAAAATTTCTCTGATGCCATTTTTCAATTCTACATGCCATTGCTGGTCTGTTAAATTTCCTCTTATAATATTGATATGCAAATTGCCATCGCCAGCATGTCCATAACAAACAGATTGAAATCCATATTTCGAACCAATTGCTTTTACGCCTTTTAATAGTTTAGCTAATTCGGCACGCGGCACAACAGTATCTTCTTCTTTGTAAATAGAATTTGCTTTAACAGATAAGGCAATACTTCTTCTCATGCGCCAAAAATCTTCTTTTTGTTGCGCAGAATCGGCAAACAATATATCTTCTGCCTGATAATTCATTAATACATTCGAGATCTTTTCGCAATCGTTCATTAAAAGATCTAAATCGTTTCCATCGACTTCAATCAGTAAAAACGCTTTTGCTTGAGGATTGATTTGTATGGTTAAATGCTCGTATTTTACCACCCAATCTACCGCTTCTTTCTCTATAAACTCTACTGCCGATGGATTATTGCCATCTCTAAAAATAGCCGAAACTGCATCGCAGGCTAGCTCTTCTGTTGGGAAAGAAGCCAATAACAATAAGTTATGTTTGGGTTGTGGAATTAGTTTAAAAACAATTTTAGTAATGATGGCCAAAGTTCCTTCCGAGCCAATCATTAAATGTGTTAAATTATATCCCGAAGAATATTTCAAAGTATTAGATCCGGTCCAAATAATTTCGCCATTGGGTAAAACTATTTCCATATTCAATACATAATCTCTAACCGTTCCATATTTAACTGCTCTTGGTCCACCAGATGATTCGGCTAAATTACCACCCAACATACTCGAGCCTTTGCTCGATGGATCTACTGGATACATTAATCCTTTTTCATTTACCAAATCCATAAACACTTGCGTGATCATGCCAGGCTCTACCGTTGCCTGTAAATTTCTTTCGTCTATTTCAATTAATTGATTGAATCTTTCAATCGACAACAATACGCCACCATAAATTGGTAATGCGCCGCCGCTTAATCCAGTGCCGCCAGCCCTAGTGGTTACAGGTATGTTACGCTCATTGCAATGTTTTAAAATACTCGAAATTTGATTCGCAGTATTGGGTTTTAAGATTACATCTGGATGAAAAACTAAATCTTCTGTTTCGTCGTGCCCGTAATTATCTTTTGCTTCTGCAGATATTAAAACCATCGCCTCCCCAACAATCAATTCAAAGAATGCAAGGTCTTGAGCGTTGAGGACTTCGTAATTATTTTTCATAATTCTTAATTAAACTTACCATTGCTTGGCCAATAAAACCATCTATGGGTAAGTGTTTTTTTGTCAAATGAATTTCTACTTTTTGCAAGTTATTAGATAAAATTAGCAGCTGTTTTTCGATATTTTGTAAAACAGTTTCTAAGAGTTTTTGCGGATTTTGCATTTGTGTTTTTACAATCTCATATATGATTTCGTAATTAATCGTACTGCCCAAGTTTTCATTTTCGTATATAGCAGCAGGAATAGCGATCATAATATCTACTAGAAATGTATTCCCGATTAGATTTTCTTCCTGATAATAGCCATGATAGGCATAAAATTCGAGGTTTTTAAGGTTAATATGGTACATGCTTTTAAAAATGAGTTTTTTATTACATTTGTCATAAAATTATAAAATATTTCGACACCGAATGGCAAAGACAGATCTTTTTGAATCACCAGATTATTATTTCTTAGATGAATTATTAACCGAGGAACATAAATTGGTTAGAGCAGCAGTTAGGGATTTCGTTAAAAAAGAAGTGAGTCCTATAATTGAAGATTACGCTCAACGCGCTGAATTCCCAAAACATTTAATAAAAGGCTTAGGCGAAATTGGTGCATTTGGCCCAACGATTCCTGTTCAATACGGTGGCGGCGGAATGGATTACATCGCTTATGGATTAATTATGCAAGAAGTTGAGCGTGGCGATTCGGGCATTCGTTCTACTGCATCTGTTCAAGGATCTTTAGTAATGTATCCAATCTACGCTTACGGAAACGAAGCGCAACGCAATAAATATTTACCAAAATTAGCTACTGGCGAAATGATGGGATGCTTTGGTTTAACAGAGCCTAATCATGGATCTAATCCAAGTGGCATGACTACTAATTATAAAGATGCGGGCGATCATGTGATTTTAAATGGTGCAAAAATGTGGATTTCGAATTCTCCATTTGCAGACATTGCGGTTGTTTGGGCTAAAAATGAAGAAGGAAAAATCAAAGGCATTATTGTAGAAAGAGGCATGGAAGGTTTTACCACACCAGAAACTCACAATAAATGGTCATTGCGCGCATCATCTACCGGAGAATTGGTATTCGATAATGTGAAAGTTCCTAAAGAAAATATTTTACCAAATGTAGAAGGCTTAAAAGGCCCATTAGGTTGCTTGAATCAAGCTAGATTTGGCATTGCTTGGGGCGCAATTGGTGCTGCAATGGATTGCTATGATACTGCTTTAAGATATTCAAAAGAAAGAATTCAATTTGATAGACCGATTGGTGGATTTCAATTGCAACAAAAGAAATTAGCAGAAATGATTACCGAAATTACCAAAGCCCAATTAATGAATTGGAGATTAGGTGTATTGAAATCGGAAGATCGTGCCACTCCTGCTCAAATTTCTATGGCTAAAAGAAACAGTGTAGAAACAGCTATGAATTGCGCACGCGAAGCGCGTCAAATGCTAGGCGGAATGGGCATTACAGGCGAGTATCCAATTATGCGACACATGATGAATTTAGAATCTGTAGTAACATACGAAGGTACACACGATATTCATTTACTTATTACAGGAATGGATGTTACTGGATTAAATGCTTTTCAATAGGTTATTGCAAAAATAGGCTATTGCAAAAGTAACACCTTTGCTTTTTCTCGTAAATTATAATTAGACGACATCACTTCGCCATAAGCACCAGTGGAATAAATAACCATGAGATCTCCTCGGCTTGTAATGGGCAATTCTACTGCTTTTCCGAAGCAGTCCGAAGATTCGCAGATGGGTCCTACCACATCGTATTTTTTTGAAATACTTTCGTGTTGCTTGCTTAGGTTTTCTATTTTATGATAAGCTTGATACAATGCGGGTCTTAATAAATCAGTCATGCCGGCATCTAATATTGCAAAATTTGTTTGTATTCCTTCTTTGATATATACTACCCTCGAGAGTAATGCTCCAATAGCACCTACCAAAGATCTACCTAATTCGAAATGAATTTCTTGCCCAGGTTTACGCACAATAAATTGATTAAAAATCGCAAAATAAGCTTCGAAATTGACCAAGTTATTGGTGGTTGGATGGTAATAGTCGATACCTAGCCCACCCCCTAAATTCAATACTTTCAGCGGTATTTGACGAGCATCAAACCAAGCCGTAAACTCATTTACTTTTGCACATAAATTTTTAAAAACCTGTAAGTCGTTGATTTGTGATCCGACATGAAAATGTAAACCGATTAAATCAATATTCGGAGATATTTTAATTAAATCGATGACCTTTTCTAATTCCCAAAAATTAATTCCGAATTTGTTTTCTGATAAACCAGTTGTGATATAATGATGCGTATTGGCATTTACATTGGGGTTCAATCGTAAAGCTATTTTGGCAATTTTATTTTGCGCATGCGCTAATTCGTTAATAATTTCGATTTCTTGTAATGACTCTACATTAAAACAAAAAATATCCAAAGCTAGGGCTTCATTAATTTCTTGATCTGTTTTTCCAACACCTGCAAAAACAACTTTATCTTTGCTGAAACCTGCATTGATAGCTGCTTTGACCTCGTTACCACTTACACAATCTGCCCCAAAATTTTTGGCTTGTATAGCTGCTAAAATGGCTGGATTTACATTTGCCTTTAAAGCATAATGTACTTCGAAATTGTATTTATCCGCTGCATTTTTACAAGCAAGTAATGTTTGCTCGAGTAAATTTAAATCATAAACATAACAAGGTGTTTGAATATTATTTAATTGCGATTGATATTTTTTTAAATCCATTTTGACAGCTGTTAACGAGAAGCAAATAATCCTTGATGCAAGGCATTTAATGCAGCACCTTTCAAGTTTGAATTGACTAATAATGAAATATTATTTGGGCTACCGCCATAAGCAATCATTCGAATGGGTATATCTTTCATGGAATTGAGCACCATGGCTGCATAGCCCGATTTACTAGCTAAGAAGTCGCCTACAATACAAATAATTGTTTGGTCGGTATCTATACTCACATTTCCAAATTCTTTTAAATCGATTAAAATTTGATCGAGGTGATGGGTATCATCAATGGTTAAAGAAACGGCTACCTCCGAGGTTGTAATCATATCTATTGGTGTTTGATATCTTTCAAATACTTCAAACACTTTTCTTAAAAAACCATAAGCCAATAACATTCTGGAAGACTGAATTTTTATGGCCGTTATTCCATCTTTTGCAGCAATAGATTTTACGGTTGCATCTGATGTTTGATTACTGATCAAAGTGCCTTCTGCATTGGGTGCTAGGGTATTTAACAACCTGACTGGTATTTGATATTTTTGTGCAGGAAATACACTTTGTGGATGCAAAATTTTAGCACCGAAATAAGCTAATTCTGCTGCTTCATCGAAAGATAAATTTCGGATGGGTTGCGTTCCTTGCACAATTCTTGGATCGTTATTGTGCATGCCATCTATGTCGGTCCAAATTTGCACCTCGCTGGCTTGGATAGCAGCAGCAATTAAGGAAGCGGTATAATCACTCCCTCCTCTTTTTAAATTGGCAATTTCACCAAAACTATTTCGGCAAATAAAGCCTTGCGTAATAAATGTATTAGTTGTTGCGTGTTGCGCTAGTAAAGGCTTTAAGTTACGCTGAATATAAGGGATGTCGGGCTCTTGGTGCTCATCTATCTTCATAAAATCGAGCGCGGGCAACAATACTGCGTTTATTTTTTCTTGTTGTAAATAGTAAGTAAATAATGCAGTAGAAATTAATTCCCCTTTTGCTAAAATTATTCTTTCTTCAAAAACGGTAAATAAATCTTGGGTGAAAGATCGGATCTCGTTGAAATGTTCGGTAACTAATTGTGCAGCTATTTTTAAATACTGTTGTTCGTTAAATAATGCTTTGATAAAATCAATATAATTATCTTCTAATAAATCGATCAACTCATTAGCCTGCTCCGATTTTTTTTCGAATAATGTTTCAGATATGCGTAACAAATTATTGGTGGTGCCTGCTACTGCCGACAACACAATAATTTGTTTGGATGAAAAATCTATTAATGATACAAGATTTTTCATCCTTTCTGGACTACCTAAAGAAGTACCTCCAAACTTTATTACTTTCATATATTACTATAATTTGCGTCAAAAATAGAAAATTTTACTATTAATTATTCAATAATTGGAAAAAATACCAGAATGTAAAAGATTTAAAAAGAGTAGATTTTAATGGTAAATCGGCAATAAAAACTTAATTTTGAGGCCTTGTTAAAAATACGATGAATAAAATAAAATTTGGAACAGACGGTTGGCGTGCAATTATTGCAGAAGATTTTACCGTACAAAATGTAGAACGTGTATCAATGGCTACTGCCATCTGGTTGAAAAATAATTTCGATAAACCAAGTGTAACCTTAGGTAATGATTGCCGATTTGCTGGAAAACTATTTATTGATGCAGTTGCGCGTGTAATGGCATCGGAAGGTATTTTAGTAAAAATGTGTAGCAACGAATTTGTTTCTACGCCAATGATTTCATTAGCTACTGTTGAATTAAAAACAAGCGCAGGTATTATTATTACCGCAAGCCACAACCCACCTAGCTATAATGGTTTCAAGATTAAAGCTGATTTTGGTGGGCCCGCCATTCCAAGTGTAATTGCAGCCATCGAAGATTTAATACCAGATACTTTCAACCAAGCAACCTTAAGTGTTGCTGATTACGAAAAACAAGGATTAATAACATACGTAGACATGGAAGAAATGTATTTCAAACATGTTGAAAAATCTTTTGATTTAGACGCTATCAAAAATTCGGGTTTGAATTTTGCTTACGATGCCATGTATGGTGCAGGCCAAAGCGTCATGAGAAGAATTTTGCCAGATTGTACTTTCTTACATTGCGACCACAATCCTGGTTTTGATGGACAAGCTCCAGAGCCAATACACAAGAACCTTACAGAGCTTTCTGAATTAATTAAAATTTCAGGAGATATTGATGCTGGTTTAGCTACCGATGGAGATGCAGACAGAATTGGTTTATATGATCACGAAGGAAACTTTGTGGATTCACATCATATTATTTTATTGTTGATTCATTATTTAGTAAAATATAAAAAACAAAATGGCCATGCCATTACAACTTTTTCTTGCACGAAAAAGATCGAAGAACTTTGTGCAAAATATGGCGTAAGCCAAGAAACTACAAAAATTGGTTTCAAATATATTTGTGAATTAATAGTTGAAAATAAAAAACCGTTTTTAGTAGGTGGCGAAGAGTCGGGTGGCATTGCCATTGTAGGCCACATTCCAGAAAGAGATGGTATTTGGATTGGTTTAACCATATGGGAATTTATGGCTAAAACTGGAAAATCATTGCGCGAATTAATTGAAGAAGTATATGCCGAAGTGGGCAGTTTTGCAGTAGAGCGTTACGATTTACATTTATCAGAAGATAAAAAACAAGCCATTATTGCTAATTGCAAAGCAGGAAATTATAAAGCATTTGGAAATTATCAAGTTGAAAAAGTAGAAGACTTAGATGGATTTAAATTTCATTTAGGCAATGGTACTTGGGTAATGATTAGGCCTTCTGGTACCGAGCCTGTGCTCCGTACTTATGCCGAAGCAGCCAATACAGCCGATTCATTCGCGATACTTGATGCCACAAAAGCAACATTATTAGGATAAAAATCGTATTTTTGAAATAAGCAAATCGTTCTATCGCCGGTAATTTATTATCGGAGGAAAGTCCGGGCAACATAGAGCATCCTGCTTCCTAACGGGAAGGTCAATTTATTTGAACAGCAAGTGCCACAGAAAATAAACTACCTGGAGCGCAAGCAAAGGGCAAAGGTGAAAATGTGAGGTAAGAGCTCACAGCTTTGTATAGTAATATACATTGCGGTAAACCTCAGGAGTTGAAAGACCAAATAGGTCCCGATCATGAAGCTGCTCGCTTCAAGGTTGCAAAACCAAATCGGGATGGGTAGGTTGATGGAGGTAACAAGCAATTGTTATCCTAGATAAATGATAGAAGTTTGTTGGGTTGTAACCCGATAAATAACAGAACCCGGCTTACGAATTTGCTTTTTTATTTCAATCAAACAAAAGATCTGCATGCAAGTAGCTACGATTTTAATTATAGACGATGAAAACAGTATTCGTAGTACGCTAAAAGAAATTTTAGTTTATGAGAAATACCATGTAATGGAAGCCAGCAATGGTTTAGAAGGCATCGAGCTGATTAAAAAAGAACAGATTGATTTGGTGCTTTGCGATATCAAAATGCCTAAGATGGATGGCTTAGAAGTTTTACAACAAAGCCAAATTATTCAACCCGATCTTCCTTTTATTATGATTAGTGGACACGGCACCATCGATACCGCCGTAGAGGCAACTAAAAAAGGCGCCTACGATTTTATTGCTAAACCACCAGACCTTAATCGTTTATTAATTACCGTGCGCAATGCACTAGTTAAATCTGAATTAATTACCGAAACCAAAATCCTCAAAAGAAAAGTTGCTAAAACAAACGCAATTATAGGCGAGTCTTCTCCTATTTTAAAAATTCAGGAAACCATTGAAAAAGTTGCACCAACCGAAGCGCGTGTTTTAATTACAGGCGAAAACGGTTCGGGAAAAGAATTAGTGGCCAAATGGATTCACGAAAAAAGTAATCGCGCCAATGGTCCTTTGATAGAAGTAAATTGTGCCGCAATTCCAGCAGAATTAATAGAAAGCGAACTTTTTGGACACGAAAAAGGCTCCTTTACATCGGCTATTAAACAACGCATTGGAAAGTTTGAACAAGCCAATGGAGGTACCTTATTTTTAGATGAAATTGGAGACATGAGTCCTTCGGCTCAATCAAAAGTATTGCGTGCATTGCAAGAAAATAAAATTACCAGGGTTGGCGGCGAAAAAGAAATTCCAGTTAATGTGCGCTTGATAGCAGCAACCAATAAAGATTTATTCAAAGAAATTGAACAGCATCAATTCAGATTAGATTTATATCATAGATTAAGTGTGATTCTGATCCATGTGCCTTCGCTAAACGAAAGAAAGGAAGACATTCCTTTGCTGGCTAATCATTTTTTAACTAGCATTTGCGAAGATTATGGTTGCGCGCTCAAAAGCTTTAGCAGAGAGGCTTTGGCCTATTTACAAACCATTCATTTTACAGGAAATATTCGCGAATTACACAATGTGGTAGAGCGCTTGGTTATTTTAGGAGGCAACACCATTAGCGTGGAAGATATTCAAAATAATATTGCGATCAAAAATGCAGATTCGGCTTTACAAACTTCGGATAATACTGCCTTTAGTTTTGATGACTTCAATCATTTCCAAGATTTCAAAGATTATATGGAAAGCGAATTCATCAAAAATAAATTAATAAAAAATAATTGGAATGTTTCTAAAACAGCCGATGAATTGGCTATGCAGCGCAGTCATCTCTATGCTAAAATAGAAAAGTACGCATTGAAACGATAATTATTGAATGGCTATTTCAAAAAATTACTATTTTTGAAAACATTTTTAATACCCGGGTGGTGAAATTGGTAGACATACCATCTTGAGGGGGTGGCGCCGAAAGGTATGCGAGTTCGAATCTCGTCCCGGGTACTCAATGAGCTTAATCTAGCTTGTCAAAAATTCGTTGCAAATTCCTATTTCTCAGTTTATCCGATTATCTTTACAGACAAATTTATGAGCAAATTAGGTCGTGTTTTAGTAGCCATGAGTGGCGGAGTGGATAGTT
>JAURMH010000032.1 GCA_030830805.1 Bacteroidota bacterium | reverse complement strand
TACTTAAATAGCTCAGCATTAAGCGATTTTGGCTTTAAAACAGCGATTATTTACGAGGCTTCTTTTCATAATTTCAAAAATACCATCGCACAAGACAATTTTGGTCTTCAATTATGGAAAATATGTGTTATTTTAGCACTAGTATTTTTAGCGTCAGAAGTGCTTATTTTAAGGTTCTTTAGCCGTTTTTAATCATAATGAATAGAGGTTGGTTTAGGTGCTATAAAAATTCCTCGAAATTAGGAGTGTCAATTAACAGCAATGAAAGTAATTTTACAATCCGTAACAGTTATCGATCCTACATCTGCTCATCATTTAAAGGTGGTAGATATCTTTATTCAAGATAACTTAATCAAAGAAATTGGTAAAAAATTAAGTGTTGCGGGTGCCAAAACACTAGATTGTAAAGGTCAATATATTTCTATTGGATGGATTGATCTTCATGTGAATTTTTGCGATCCAGGTTTTGAAACTAAAGAAGATATTCTTTCGGGATTAAATGCAGCAGCAAAAGGCGGTTTTGTTGGGGTTGCATTAATGCCAAATACACAGCCTGCTTTAAAAAGTAAATCAGAAATCGAATACATTAATAATAAATCGAATAATCATGCGGTTACTATTTTTCCAATTGGCTGCTTATCTGCCAATCGAGAAGGTAAAGATTTAGCCGAAATGTATGACATGAAATTAGCCGGAGCAAAAGCATTTTCGGATGGCAATTCATCCGTTCAAGATGCAGGTCTGATGTCTCGTGCAATGCTTTATGCTAAAGGGATTGACAGTTTAATTATTTCAAAACCAGAAGATAAAAACATAGCACAAAATGCTAAAATGAATGAAGGGCAAACGAGCACTTTGCTAGGTATGAAAGGAAATCCATCACTTGCAGAAGAGCTGATGGTTTCGCGTGATATTTTCTTAGCAGAATACCAAGATGCAAAAATTCATTTTACTTGTATTACATCTGCAAAGTCTGTTGAATTAATAAAAGCAGCAAAGAAAAAGGGATTAAAAGTGACCGCAGATGTGAGCGTCAACCATCTTTATTTTGACGACACCATACTCGAATCTTTCGATACCAATTTTAAATTATCGCCACCGCTCAGAACCAAAGAAGATATTAAAGCACTTAAGCAAGGTTTAAAAGATGGCAGCATAGATGCTATTTGTTCTCAACATACACCTGAAGACATTGAACATAAGCAAGTAGAATTTGAATATGCTAAGGAAGGTATGATAGGCTTGCAAACTGCATTTTCATTGGCTTTGATGACACTAGAAAAACAAATGGACCTGAGTGATATTATAGCCAAATTCACCATTGCCCCAAGAGCCATTTTAGGATTACCAGCTCAAAGTATTGCAGTAAATCAAATGGCTTCTCTTACTTTGTTTGACCCTGCTACTTCTTGGAAATTTCAACCAAGCGATAATGTATCAAAATCTAAAAATTCTGCTTTATTTAATCAAGTATTAAAAGGAAAAGTAATTTCAATTATTAATAATCAACAGCTAAAATAACTATGGATAATTCAATCAAAGATGCTTTAGCTGCTACCATAGCTGGCTTTCAAAAGGGCTCCGCTTTACAAGGTGATGCTATAGAAGTGAAAGAAATTTTCGAACAATTGGTTCATGTTTTTGAATCAACCGAAGAATTCATGGATAAAGTGGCCTTACTCGATCAATGCATTGATGATAATCCAAAGTTTGATGACATCAGAGAGTATTTGTTCGATTTATTAATGATTAATTTTTTTGCAGCCGATGCTTTGCAATTAGAAGAAGATTATTTAGAGTCGGAAGAATGGGAAGCCATCGAAGACCAAACAATAGACAGAGGTACAGAAATGTTAAACTTGCTATTGTATATCAAAGAATGTAAAGAAGAAGGCCTTGATCCAGATTTAGACGATTATTTAAAAGAGTTTTTATTGGTTGAAGATGATGAGTTTCAAGATGAGCATGCTATCTACGAAGATATCATTGCTAATCAAATGTTAATTGAGGCACCTTTTTCCGAAATCGCTAGGGTGCAGGCAACCTTAAATGCTAATTCTGAAATAAAAGAATGGTTTTATCCAATTGTTTCTTTCTTTTCAAATCCATCTTTCAAAGAGCAGGATTTTGAAGAATATACAACAGCTGCGCCGCACAAGTCAATGGATGCTGCTATTTTAGCTTCTTTGTTAGCTTATTACCACGGAACTGATCGTTTTAACAAATCTTTTTTTAATTTATAATTATGGAAAATCAAGCAGTTAAAGAATTTAGAAGTGTTGCTTTAAAATGGGGAGTTATTTCTGGTTTAGTATCCATTTTATATACCATTTTATTGTATGTGATTGATGCAAAATTATTAGCAAGCGGAACATGGACAAGCCTAAGCATGGTTTTTATCATCACTTTTATTGTGTTGTCTATTAAAGAATTCAAATTAACACAAGAGGGTTATATCAGTTTGTCGGAAGCCTTGTTTACAGGCTTCTTCACCTTTGTGATAGGCTCCTTGATTTCGGCTTTATTTGGATATCTATTAATGAATTTCATTGATACTAATTTGCCCATCATTATAAAAGATACTGTTATTGAAAATGCAGTTGCGATGATGCAAAAATTTGGCGCATCTGAAGCTGACATTTCTAAAGCATTAGAAAGATTAAACGAACAAGATTATAGTGTTACTTTAAAAAGAGTAGGTTTAAATTTCTTGGGCACATCGGCTTTTGGCTTTGTATTGTCATTCATAGTGGCTGCCATTATGAAAAAGAAAAGACCTGTTTTTGAATAAATAAAATTTGAATGGATATATCAATTGTTATTCCTTTATTGAATGAAGACGAATCGCTTCCAGAATTGCATGATTGGATTGCAAAGGTAATGGATGCGAATCAATTTAGCTATGAGCTATTATTTATTGATGATGGCAGTACAGATCAATCGTGGAAGGTGATTGAAAGTTTACAAGCTAAAAACCCAAATGTAAAGGGTATTAAGTTTCGTAGAAATTATGGTAAATCTGCTGCGCTAAATGTTGGTTTTGAAGCCACACAAGGAAATGTTGTTTTTACCATGGATGCCGATTTGCAAGATAGCCCCGACGAATTACCCATCATGTATCATCGTTTAATAAACGAGCAATTAGATTTAATTTCTGGTTGGAAAAAGAAACGCTACGATCCAATATCGAAAACAATACCTACTAAATTGTTTAACTGGGCTACTAGAAAAATGTCTGGTATTAATAATTTACACGATTTTAATTGTGGCTTAAAAGCCTATCGCAAAGAAGTGGTGAAAAACATTGAGGTATATGGCGAAATGCACCGTTATATTCCTGTAATTGCTAAGTGGGCTGGTTTTACTAAGATTGTGGAGCAGCCAGTAGAACACCGCGCTAGAAAATACGGAGTGACCAAATTTGGATTAAGCAGATTTGTGAATGGATTTTTAGATTTACTTTCGATCTTCTTTGTTGGAAAATTTCAAAAAAAACCCATGCATTTTTTTGGCACCATTGGAGTGTTGTCATTTTTATCTGGAATGTTAATTGCTATTTACCTTATCGCCGATAAATTATATACCATTTACGAAGGCCAACATATTTCTAGGGATGTAACTGCGCAACCTTTGTTTTACATCGCTTTGGTGATGACCATTATTGGGGTGCAATTATTCTTAACCGGCTTTATTGCCGAAATGGTTGGTCGTAGTACACATGATCGAAACAATTATCAAATTGAAAAACATATTTAATTATTTAATACAATGAAATACCATTTAGTGTCTGGTGCCTGCGGATTTGTAGGAAGAAATTTAGTCAAAAGAATATTAAAAAGTAATAACGATAGAATCATCATTGTCGATAATTTATCGACGGGTATTCATCCTGATAAATGGTTGTCAAATCCTAGTGATTCATTGCAAGATTTAGCAGTTTATGAAAATGAAAGGGTTTATTTTTTCAATGGCGATTTTAGAGTGCTGTTAAATAAAATGACCGTTAATCAAGATTACATTCAAGATCATTACGGTTTAGCTTTCGACAAATTTACAGATGTTTTTCATTTTGCTGCCATTGTTGGTGGTCGTGCAAAAATTGATGGTGACCCTATGATGGTTGCGATAGATTTAGCCATTGATGCAGAATTTTTCTATTGGGTATGTAACCACAAACCAGCAAGGGTAATGTATCCAAGCTCTTCGGCAGCATATCCAATCGATTTACAATCTGATACAGACTTTGTTGCATTAAAAGAAAGCGACATTGATTTTGAACATAATTTAGGTAAGCCAGACATGACTTACGGTTGGTCTAAATTAACTGGAGAATATTTAGCAAGAATTGCTGCAAAATATTATGGCATTTCTGTGGCTTGTGTGCGTCCTTTTTCTGGATATGGCGAAGACCAAGACTTAACCTATCCAATACCAGCTATCGCGCTTAGAGCAGCCAAAAAAGAAGATCCATTTGAAGTATGGGGTTCTGGTAAGCAAGGCAGAGATTTTGTTCATATTGATGATTGTATTGACGCCATTTTTTTAGCGATGGATAATATTACCGACGGTTCTGCGATCAATATTGGTGCTGGTAGGTTATATTCTTTCTTAGAAATTATTGATGTTTTTGCAGGTTTTGCAGGTTATCAACCAACCATCAAACCTTTATTAGATAAGCCAGTGGGCGTGCATGCAAGACATTCAGATATGAGTTATGTATTAGAAAAATATGGATGGACTCCAAAGATTTCTTTAGCAGAAGGTTTAAAAAGAGTATACGATAAAGCAGTTGAAAATAGTAAAAATTAATTGATACTATTTTAAATGGAAATCGAAACAATTGTATTATTTGGACCTGGGCCACAATTTAAAGGGGGCATTGCCAATTACAATACCTCATTAGCTAAAGCGCTTGATGCGCAAGGCCACGATGTGCATATTGTTTCTTGGACACAACAATACCCTGCAATTATTCCACGCGATTTTATTGATAGAAGTTCTAAAGCCGATCAATTGGCTGGAACCAATATTAAAATCACATATATTACAAACTATAATAATCCTTTTACTTGGTCTGAAACTATTGATTTTATTGTAAAATTAAAGCCAACTAAAGTTATATTTCAATGGGCAATTGCTATTCAAGGTTTACCGATGGGTTATATTGCCAGAGGATTAAAAAAGAAAAATATAGAAGTTATTTTTGATTTGCATTTAGTAATTCAAAAAGAAGCCAGTTCTATTGATAAAATATTTACAAAATACGGGTTAAAAGTAGCCGACACCTATATTGCTCATGCATACAAAACAGTAGAAGAATTAAAGTTAACTTTTCCAGATTTAAAGTTAACCGTCAATGAAAATGGGGAGCGCGCAAAAGATGATTCTTGCACCGTTATTAAATTGTATCATCCAATTTATGACATGTTCAAACCACAAGCAGACTTTGACATAGCTGCGAAAAAAAGCGAATTAAAACTTGCGCCAAAAGTATTGCTGTTTTTTGGTTTTATTAGAAAATATAAGGGTTTACACCAAGTAATAGCGGCATTTAACGAAGTGGCTAAACAAAGAGACGATGTTTCTTTGTTAATTGTTGGAGAGTCTTTTTGGCAAACTTTAGACCAGTCTAAATGGAGTACAAGAATAAAAAAAGCCTTATTTAATTCGGCAAAATCTATTTTTCTAAATCAAACCGATAACGAGCAAGATTACCGACCACTTGAACTCATTAAACAATATCAATTACAAAATAGGGTAGCGGTTGTCAACGAATTTGTATCAAACGAAAAAGTACATGAGTATTTTCAAATAGCAGACGCTATTTTATTATACTATTTAACAGCTACGCCTTCTGGTGTTGAATCCATTAGTTATAATTTCAATTTACCTGTTTTAGCTACTAAGGTTGGTCATTTTCCCGAAACCATTAAACATGGCTATAATGGCTATTTAGCTGAAGACAGAGACATTCAATCGATGGCAAAGGAAATGATACATATGCTGGATGAACCCATTGATAGAAATAATGTATCAGAAACTGCCAAGCATTTAAGTTGGGAGAATTACGCAAAAGCCATACTAAACAAATAAAATGATCAAATCAATTTTTTTAAATGCATTCGATTTAACCAAAAAAAACGCTATTGTTTTAATAGGTGTTTTTTTGAGCATTGTATTGTTGTCTTTCTTAATGGGTCTATTGGGTGAGTTATTGCGTCAACAAATTATTGCTTCGG
>JAURMH010000031.1 GCA_030830805.1 Bacteroidota bacterium | reverse complement strand
ATACTTTCTGCTTTAAGTAAACATTCTTCGTATTCTTTTTCGGGGTCGGCGTCTAAGGTAATGGCGCTGCCTACTTGAAAGGATAGTGACTTCGTATTTTTATCATAAAAAATACTCCTAATAATTACATTAAAATCGAAATCACCAATTGGATCGATGTATCCAATACTACCCGAATATAACCCTCTTTTAGTGTTTTCCACTTCCTCAATCAGCTCCATGGCGCGCAACTTCGGTGCTCCGGTCATCGATCCCATTGGAAATGCATTTTGTATACATTCAAAAATACTACAATCTTCTTTTATCTCTGCTTCAACAGTACTAATCATTTGATGCAAATTGGCAAATGTATGAATACCGAATAACTCCGAAACTATTATTGTGCCTAGTTTTGCGCTCTTCGTTAAATCGTTTCTAACCAAATCTACTATCATTACATTTTCTGCAATTTCTTTTGGATCGTTTTGTAATTTCAATTTTTCCTGTTCATCTAAAACGGGGTCATCATTTCTTTTTCTTGTTCCTTTAATGGGTTGAGAAAAAATTTGGTTTGCTCTTTTTCCTAAAAATCTTTCGGGGCTTGCACAAATAACATATTGGGCATTATTTTTATATAATGCCGAAAAGGGCATAGGAGAGAGCGAATTTAATTTAGTATAAAGTGCAATGGGATCGAGTGTAATGTCATTTAGACTAAAAGCGATGCAATAGGTTATTTCGTAAATATCGCCAGCAATGAGGTGTTTTTTTAATTGATTTACATTATCAATATAGGCTTGTTTAGACACACTCGCTTGAAGCATATCTAGCTTGATTTTATTGGCTTCCATGGCTTTTTCAGACAACAAGTTAGCGCTTGTATGATTGCTTAAATAAACGCTTTGTGCAGCAAAAAGATGTGCTAATGGAGATTGATGTAATTGCGTATTTGCTGATGTTAATCTTGTGTAAACCGTATTTTTTAAATCATAACTTAAGGCTGCAAATAGGAATGTTCCAAGATGTTTTTTTTGAAATTCAGCTAATTGATTAAAGGCATTTTCGGAAGTATTAATTAGCATTTGATCGACCACGCCTATGCCTAATATAAATGCATATTTACTTTTATCGTCTTGATATTGGTTTGAATTTAATAAACAAAAAACAGTATTTGCTTCATCAATTTGTTTTAATGAAGGTAGATTTTCGCTGATATAAATTTGTTGTGTTGACATAAAAAAAGGGCCGAAGCCCTAATGTAAAATTTAAGACAATATCAATGTTTGCTTACGATCTGGACCTACAGAAAGGTATTTAACAGGCACACCAAGTTCTTTTTCTAAATACTTAATATAAGCCATTAATTTTTCAGGAATTTCATTGATTTCATGAATCTGTGTTAAATCTTCTTTCCAACCATCAATCTCTTTGTAAACGGGAGTTGCCGTTACCGATAAAATATCGAATGGCATATAATCGATGGTTTCTCCATTATAAATATAATGCGTGCAAGCATAAATTTTTTCGAATCCAGATAGTACATCTGCTTTGGTCATGACTAACTCTGTTACACCATTTAACATGATAGCATATTTCAATGCAGGTAAGTCAATCCAACCGCATCTTCTAGGTCTGCCGGTTGTAGCACCAAATTCGTGTCCAATTCTTCTTAATTCTTCTCCCACTTCGTTGTCTAATTCGGTAGGAAATGGGCCTCCACCAACGCGAGTACAATAAGCTTTGAATATACCAATGATACTACCTAATTTATTGGGTGCAGCGCCTAAACCAGTACATGCACCAGCCGAAGTAGTATTAGAAGAGGTTACATATGGATAAGATCCAAAATCAATATCTAGTAAAGTACCTTGCGCGCCTTCTGCTAAAACTTTTTTATTTTCTTTTAAATATTGATTTACCAAATGCTCCGCATCAACTTGTTTCATTGCTTTGAGCAATTCAATGCCTTCAAACCATTGTGCTTCGTATTCTTTGTAATCGATATCAATATTATAATGTGATAATGTTTCGAGGTGTTTGGCTATAAGTTTATCATAGCGCTCTTTAAAATCGGGGAGCATCGTATCGCCCACTCTTAAACCACTTCTACCAATTTTATCTTGATAAGTTGGGCCAATGCCTTTTAAGGTTGATCCAATTTTTGAATTACCCATTTTTGATTCACTTGCCGCATCTAATAAACGATGCGTTGGTAAAATTAAATGCGCTTTTTTTGAAATTACTAATTTATGAGTAGCAATTGGATCATATCCATTTGTTTTTAAATTGTCTATTTCTCTTTTAAAAATAACGGGATCGATAACCACGCCATTACCAATTAAGTTAAGGGTATTAGGATTAAATACACCAGATGGAATGGTATTTAAAACATATTTTTTGCCTTCAAATTCTAAGGTGTGACCGGCATTTGGGCCACCTTGAAATCTGGCAATCATGTGGTAGGTTGGGCTTAAAACATCAACTATTTTACCTTTACCTTCATCACCCCATTGTAATCCTAAAAGTACATCTACACTACTCATGCTTTGCTATTTTTTTTTAATTATTTTTTGAAAATGACTCGCATTTTCCTTCTTTTTTAAGTTTGGTACAAGCACCATATAAATTCAGAGAATGATGTGTTACATCAAACTGAAGTATTTCACCCATCATGCTTTGAATTTGTTGAATTCTTGGATCACAAAATTCTACTACTTTACCGCAATCAACGCAAATAATATGGTCGTGTTGCTTGTAACCATATGATTTTTCGAATTGGGCCATGTTTTTACCAAACTGATGTTTGGTTACTAAATCGCAAGCAAGTAAAATTTCTAGTGTATTGTAAACTGTAGCACGACTTACCCTGTATTTGCGGTTTTTCATGTGGATGTATAAAGATTCCACATCAAAATGGTCGTTTCTACTATAAATTTCTTCTAAAATGGCAAATCGTTCTGGCGTTTTTCTTAGGTTTCTATTTTCTAGATAAGCTTCAAAAATCTTCTTTACAGTCGCAATATTTT
>JAURMH010000030.1 GCA_030830805.1 Bacteroidota bacterium | reverse complement strand
AGGTCTTTAGAAGAGGCCTTAGACGAGTTTGGAGGCTGTGCAGTGGTCATTTCCCATGATCGTTGGTTCTTAGACAGAATTTGTACACATATTTTAGCTTTTGAGGGCAATTCTCAAGTCTATTACTTTGAAGGTAATTATTCAGAATATGAGGAAAACAAAAAGAAACGATTGGGTGACGAAGCCCCAAAACGCATTCGATATAAAAAATTAAGTACTTAAATTTAAAAGCCCGAGTTATCGGGCTTTTTTTATGTTAAAATGTTAATAAAAACTTAACCTATTTAAAAAAAAGATACAAAGCCAAATAGATAAATTAGCTATTGAAATTGAATGCCCAATTAATAAACCAATTAATAAATTATTATGAGCTGGAAAAAATTTAGTGGCGAAAATATCAATATGAATATTATCGATGAAGTAGAGCAAGCCATCGAAAGAGAATCTGCACTCGGCAATAAGCTTAAAGTGTGCATAGGCACCGACTCACAGGTAAAAGGAAAACAAATAGACTTTGCAACAGTCATTGTTTTTTTAAGAGAACAGCGTGGCGGTTTTATGTTCATTCAACAAGAAAAAATTACCCAAAAAATGGGAATCAAAGAAAGGATGTTAAGCGAAGTACAAAGAAGCATCGAAACAGCCTACCAACTTTGTCCAATTTTAGATTTATACGATGTCGATTTAGAAGTACATGCCGATATCAATACGAATCCTAACTTTAAATCAAATACTGCGCTTCAGGAAGCGATGGGTTATATATTGAGTATGGGTTTCGTGTTCAAGGCTAAACCAGAAGCCTTCGCTAGCTCTTATTGTGCAAATAAAATGGTCCAATAAAACATTTGCATAGTTTAAATGTTATGGGTGTATGAAAATACATACCGTAAAATACGAACAGTTTGTTCCTGTAGATTTAGCAACTGCTTGGGACTTTTTTTCATCTCCTAAAAATTTAGCGAGAATTACTCCTCAACATATGGGATTTCAGATTACTAATAAATATGATGTTGGTAAAATGTATCCAGGTATGCTTATTACCTATAAAGTAAGTCCTTTATTGGGTATTAAATTAGATTGGTGTACCGAAATAACGCATGTTAAAGATCAGGTGTATTTTGTAGACGAACAACGCTTTGGGCCTTATGCCATGTGGCATCATCAGCATCATTTCGAAGTGGTAGAAGGCGGCGTAATGATGACAGATATTGTAGACTATGCTATTCCATTTGGCTGGCTTGGTAGTATTGCAAATGTATTACTTGTAAAAAATGCAGTTAAAGAAATTTTTGAATTCAGGAAACAAAAAATAGCAGAACTATTTTAAGTACTTAGATCCTTGAACAATATTTCTATCTTGAATGGTTTTATCGAAATAATGTTGAATTTCTGATTTCTTTAAACCCCAATTTGGCGCAATTAATAAGTCTAAATCTGATAAACCGAATAATCGTTGAATAACAATATCTGGTCTAATTAAAGGAATTAATTCGCAAAGAAAATCGGCATAGGCTTCTATTGTAAATAATTCGAAAGGCTCTCTCTTATACTTTACGCCCATTACAGAGCCCTCCACAATATGTAAATGATGGAATTTTACAAATTTTATTTTTTCGAAACGATTAATTTCATCGGCATATTTCAACATCATTTCTTTTGTTTCCCAAGGAAAACCAAAAATAGTATGTATACAAACTTCTAAATTTGAATCAACTAATAAATCAAGCGCCTGTTCAAATTCTGCATGCAAGCAACCCCTATTTATTTTGATTAAGGTATCGTCATAAATAGATTCCATACCCATTTCAATATCCACATCAAAACGATCGGTATAAGATTCTAGCAATTTAATTTTTTCGGCATCGATACAATCTGGCCTAGTACCAACAGACAAACCTAAAATATCTTCTGTATTGATCGAAAGGGCTTCGTCGTACATTGCTTTTAAATAATGTACCGGCGCATAAGTATTGGTATTAGGCTGAAAATAAATGATGAATTTTTCTGCACGGTAATTTGCGCGTGCTCGGGCCATACCTTGCGCTACCTGCTCTTTCATGCTTGGTAATTTGCGCGAAAGTTCGGGCGTAAAAGAATCTACATTGCAATAGGTACAACCGCCAAAACCCTTTGATCCATCGCGGTTTGGACAAGTAAAATTACCATCTACAATTACTTTATACACACGCTGCCCTTGGTATTTATCTTTTAGATAAGCACCATATGCATTATATCCCTTGCCGATTGCGAAATCCATTTTTATTTTTTTGTTAAACTAAAATTTTCACGATAAGTTAAAAACAAACTATTCGAAAATTCAAAAGCCGGATTTTTTAAATCTAGGTAAGGTTCGATACGAGAAGAAATGCTAAAGTTTTCTGAAATTGGAAATTCTGAAATTATCCTAAAAAATAATAATGACCTTTCATCTTGATGAAACCCATTGTTATTAATTTGAGAAGAAACAGAAGAAAAAATTGGCGCACCATGTGTAGACTGAAAGCCTTCTCCTTGCCAATAACTGAGCATAAAATCGGCTATTTTAGTTTTAATACCCAAATTTAAATACACGCCCTGCCCCTGCAAGTACTGATTTTGCTTAGTAAATGAAAAATCTTTATAAGTAATTAAATAATTTTCAGAATGCAAGGTTGCTTTCGGAAATGCATAGGAGAAGGTTAATCCAAAGGAAGAATTTAAAATAGTAATTAAATAACGATCCGGCGTATCAATTTGTCCTCCTTGATGAAACACTAAAAAATCAAATGGTGTGGCTATGGTTAAATTACCTTTTTTATAGATGTTTTTTTGATAATGTAAACCGCCAGATACTTTTTCTTGCACTGGAGAAATCTTATAAATCATATTTTCCCAATTTAACCAAACATCTAAATTACTATTCGCAGTTTCTAAAATAAATTGGGTACCATATTCAATATTATCGCTAATAATTCGATCATAATTATAAATAGGTTCGGGTAATCGATGCGCCACATTTCCATTTAAGGCACCATTAATTAACCTGAAATTATTTCGGTGATAATCAATCCTGAATATAGGTTGGGTAGCATACAAGCCCTTGCTCCCATAATCTTTTCGAAGATTTATACCTGCAGACATACTCAAATTAGGCGATTGCACAAATGTAAATTCGGGTTGTAAAATGTTGCCAAAATAAGTTAAGCCATCTGCGAATTTATTGAAGTATTCGTAATTACGCATGTAATTAAAATTATACATCCTGAAATAAAGACCACGCGTATTGCTTTGATTAGACAGGAAATTATTTTCTAGCGAAGTATTGTCTATTTGCGCAAACAAACCTATTTGCAAGAGCACAAAAAATAAAAGTAAACCAAATTTCTTCATTTTCTCCTATGTTATGAATCTGTGAATTTATATCCTACGCCTCTAATAGAATGAAAGTATTGAGGATTTTTTAAATCTTTTTCAAAATGTTTTCTGAATGATAAAATAAAATTATCGATGGTACGAGTTGATGGATAAACATCGTAATTCCAAACGGTTTCTAGTATTAACTCTCTGGAGACAGCTTCGCCTTTGCGTTCAATAAGCAATTTAAGCAACATGCTTTCCTTTTTAGTTAAAGGTGTTATTGTACCATCGGCTGCTTTGATTTCATAACTTGCAAACAAAATAGTTTTATCTCCAATTTGATATTGATCTAAGTTTTTTATGTGGTCTGCATGCGAACCTCTTTTAATTAAAAGTCCTACGCGTAAAATTAATTCTTCTAAATTAAAAGGTTTACTTAAGTAATCGTCTGCTCCTTTTTTAAGCCCCAAAACCCTGTCTTCGGAAGTATTGCGAGCTGTTAAAAATAAAACAGGTACCGGATTGTTCTGCAACCTAATGTTTTCGACTACTTGAAAGCCGTCCATTTCGGGCATCATCACATCTAAAATAACCAAACTCACGCGTTCTTCTTTGATCATTTTTAAAGCCTTCTTGCCATCTGTTGCGGTAGACACATGATAGCCCTCCAACTCTAAATTGAGTTTAATGGCTGCTAATAAATTAGCCTCATCTTCTACCAATAAAATTCTATACTCACTCATTATTGTGGCAAATTAAAAATGATTTCGAAGATAGTACCTTTAGGCTGATTATTACTCACCAATACTTTTGCTTGATGATTTTTGGCTACTTGCGCTACAATAAATAAACCTAAACCTGTTCCTTTATTTTTACGCGTAAGCTCGTTGCCAGAACGATAAAATTTTTGAAAGATCT
>JAURMH010000008.1 GCA_030830805.1 Bacteroidota bacterium | reverse complement strand
GTTTCTGTTGCAGCCATTAAGGCTTTAATTGATAAAAATATTTTTATTTCATCAGAAAAAATAGTCAGCAGGTTAAAAATAGATGACATACCATTAGCTGCAAATTTTGAATTAAGCGCTGCACAACAATTAGCGTATGAAGCTATCAACGAATCGCTGAAAACAAAGAACTGCGTGCTATTGAAAGGTGTTACCTCTTCGGGTAAAACATTAATTTATATTCGATTAATAGAACAAGCCATACAACAAAATAAACAAGCATTATTTTTATTACCCGAAATTGGTTTAACCACCCAATTAATTAATCGACTGAGAAAACATTTTGGAAATAAAATTGGTGTTTACCATTCTAAATTTAGCGACAATGAAAGAGTAGAATGTTGGAACCATGTGGCCGATGGTAGCTTTCAAGTAATACTTGGCACCAGAAGTAGCCTATTTTTACCTTTCCAACAATTAGGCGTAATTATTGTAGACGAAGAACACGATGCCTCTTATAAACAAAACGATCCGGCACCTCGCTATAACGGAAGAGATACGGCTATTTATTTAGGCAGTCTACACCAAGCAAAAGTAATATTAGGCTCTGCTACCCCATCGCTCGAAAGTTATCACAATGCAAAATTAGAAAAATATGGATTAGTTGCAATCAACGAAAGGTACGGAGGCATTGAGTTACCAAGCATTGTATTTGCCGATATGGCCGAAGAAACAAAAAAGAAATTAAGTCAATCTCATTTTAGCAGTGTATTAATTCAGGAGATTAACCAAAAACTACAAGCCGGCGAACAAGTTATTTTATTGCAAAACCGCAGAGGCTATGCCCCTATTTCGCTTTGTCATGTTTGTGGTTATTCTGCCAAATGCACGCAATGCGATGTAAATTTAACATACCATAAACAAAGCAATGAATTGCGTTGTCATTATTGCGGAAACCACCATAAACCAGTAAGTATTTGTCCGGCATGTGGTTCTAATCATGTGGAATGGAAAGGATTTGGTACCGAAAAAATTGAAGACGAATTACAAGAATTATTTCCAACTGCACGCATTGCACGCATGGACTTAGATAGCACGCGCAAGAAGAATGCTTACACGCAATTACTTGCCGACATCGAAGATCAAAAAATAGATATCGTAGTTGGTACACAAATGGTGGCTAAAGGGCTCGACTTCGAAAATGTAACCTTAGTGGGTATTTTAAATGCCGATGCTATTTTAAATTTTCCCGATTTTAGAGCTTATGAAAGGGCCTTTCAATTAATCGAACAAGTAAGCGGCAGAAGTGGCAGACGAAGTAAAAAAGGAAAAGTAATTATTCAAACTTTTAAAGTTGATCATCCTATATTACAATTTGTTCATAGGCATGCTTACGAGGAAATGGTTAATTATGAATTGTTTGAACGCAATCAATTTCATTATCCGCCAGCTTATCGAATGATTGAAATAAACATTAAACACAAAGACATGGGTATTACCCAAAGAGCTGCGCAAGAATTAGCTAATTCACTTAAAAAGACTTTAGAAAAAAGAGTGTTAGGTCCCGAGTTCCCATTGGTTAGCCGCATTCGCAACCAGTACATCAATACCATTCTAATTAAATTTGAACGCAATGGCATAGACGCGGCCAAACTAAAACAGTTAATTGTACAAAAAATTGATTGGATAAGAGGCGTTAAAGAATTTAAATCGGTTACTGTAGTAATTGATGTAGACCCAATGTAATTTACTTTCCTCTGCCTTGTAAAACAGTGGCAATGGTAAAAAATAAAATCTTAAAATCTACTGCAATACTCATGTTCTCGATATAAATAATATCGTATTTTAATCGCGCTAACATTTGCTCTACATTTTCGGCATAACCATATTTTACTTGCCCCCAAGAGGTAATGCCTGGTCTTACTTTTTGCAAATGTTTGTAATGGGGTGCATGCGCCATAATTTGGTCTATATAGAATTGTCTTTCTGGACGTGGGCCCACTAAAGACATCTCTCCTAGCAATACATTATAAAATTGGGGTATTTCATCTAAACGCGTGCGACGCATAAATTTTCCAAAGTTGGTTACCCTTTGATCGTTTTCTTTGGCTAATTGTGGACCTTTAGATTCCGCATCAAGGTACATAGAACGAAACTTAATAATCTTAAAAGATTTTCCATGCATACCTATTCTATCTTGTCTAAAAAGCACCGGACCAGCAGAGCCCGATTTCACAATTAAAGCGGTAATTAAATATAAAGGAGAAAGTAAAATCAAAAAGAAAAGAGAAACCAACACATCAATAAACCTTTTTAAATTCATTTGCCAAGTAGGCATTAAATCTGTTTTAATTTGAATTAAAGGAATACCAAATAAGTGATTCATTTTTACCGAACCGGTAATGATATCGTACATATCTGGAATTATTTTTACATCTGCTTGCGAATTTTCTAGCTCATCGATAATAGCTTTTAAATGATCGTGCTCGCGAGATTCAATGGCTATAATTACTTCGTCGATTTGGTACTTCCGAACAACCGCTGCAATTTCGGCATAAGTACCTAATTGTTTTAAGTGTTTTGCTAAATCATTTTGATGATTGATAGTGCCATTCACAAATCCTAAAAACTTATAACCTACCGATTCTTTGGCATCTTCAATTTCTTTATAAAGCTTATATGCTTTGTCGTTACTACCCACTAACAAAGTATTGAAACCAATTACACGCTGCTTTACTAATAACTTTGTTCGCGTAGTAATAATAAATCTAGGGATATAAGTAAAGAAAAACTGCAGTGTTACCAGTGTCAAAAAAGACAAATAATAATCGGTATAATTAGCTACTTGATCGTCTAAAATTAAAACAAAGAAAATTACCAATACCCCTAAAAATGTTTGGCTAAAGGTTTGCACCATTTCTTTTAACCTCGACTTTTTATATACATTTTTATAGGTACCTGTTAAATAATATAAACTCATCCAATAAATTGGAACAAATATTAATGCTAAATAAAAGTTTTTATCTAAATCGATCGGAATACTATAGCCAAATTTTAAAGGCTCTACATATATTTTTCGATAAGCGAAAAAGCATACCCATACCAATACTGCCGAGATATAATCTAGTATAATGTATTTAAATGCTTGAACCCTTTTATTGATCATTGATAAATTAGCTGAATATTATCGAGTAAAATTTGCGACTGTGCTTGCGTTTTAATATGATCTGCTTTAAAATAGATCTTGAATTTGGTATTAGTAAACGAAGAAACCTCCGAGGCCACATTTAAATAAACTTTACGCCATTCGCCATTGGTGGGGTTTAAATTGATAAAAGGCACATTGGTAACCAAACCAGAAACAATATTAATACCGTATAATCCTACACTTAAAGTAGTTTGTGTGCGATAAGAAATTTCGATGTAAACTGGTCTGCGATTGGTAGGTAAAGTATATGATTTAGACGTTTCCATGTTAAGGTTAGAGTCCGTTTTATTTAATATGATTTCGGCAGAATAATTTCCATCGAGCACCAAAGAATCTACACTGGTTTTGAATATGGTATCGGCTGCACTACCTGCTGCAATTTTAAAAATTGTTCCAGCACCTTCAAATCCCTCTGCCTTATCATCGCCCCACTCTATTGGATATTTAAGAACCGCTTTGTTATAAGAATATTTAGGTAAAATGGTATCTGCTTTTCCTTTCTCAAAATAAATATCTTGATTATAAGAAGTAAAGAAAGGATATAGTTCGCGATCGTTTGTATTGCCATTTTTAAGCACCCCTGCATATACCCTTACGCGGTGTGTCCCTTCCGAAATTAACAATGGAAAAACAGATGGGTAATCATAAATACCAACTAGCTTTCCATCAACAAATACCCAAGCATCGGTAATTTTTTGCGTATTTCTATTGATGACAATGGGCGAGCCATTTACCGTATCGACAAATAAAAATGAATCAATTCTAAGATAACATGGTATTTCTTCAGAAGGATTGATAACTTCGCATGATGAGAATAGCTGAGCTGTAAAAAAGGCAAATAAAATTAAAAACAGGGTTTGTTTTCTCATACAACAAATTAAATTTGCGCAATTATAGCCATTTATTAGAAAATAACTGAACGTTTAACGCTAAAAAAGGCTTTATAGTATATAAAAAATGAATTTTCCAGTATTTACCGATACCTACCGCCAAAAAGGCGAAAGAAAGCTATTAGCAGCACAATTAAAGAAAAAAGGCATCAACGACGAAAAGGTATTGGCGGTTATCGCAGAAGTTCCTCGACATTTTTTCTTTCCTAAAGATTTTTGGGACCATGCCTACGAAGACAAAGCTTTTCAAATAGGTGCAGGGCAAACCATTTCGCATCCGCACACGGTTGCTTACCAAAGTCAATTATTGGAGATTACAGAAGGCGATGTGGTCTTAGAAATTGGCACTGGTTCGGGTTATCAAACAGCCGTGTTGTTAGCCTTAGGTGCCGAAGTTTATTCGATAGAAAGACAAGAAGAATTATACGAAAAAACAAAAGCACTTTTTAACCAATTAAAATTAGAGGCCTATTTATTTTTTGGCGATGGCTCTAAAGGCCTAGCAGAAAAAGGTCCATTCGATAAAATTATTTGCACCGCAGGTGCTCCTACAATCCCTACCAATTTATTAGCACAATTAAAAATTACAGGTAAAATGGTGATTCCGGTTGGCGATGAAAAAAATCAGAAAATGAATTTAGTAACGCGTGTAAGCGAAAAAGAATTTCATACACAAGAGCTAGAATCCTTTAGATTTGTGCCTTTAATAGGCGAGCAAGCATGGTAGTTTTTAATTAAAAACTATTTTAAGCGACGATCCATTTCTATTTTAGCGTCTTTTTCTTTTAAAGAATCGCGTTTATCGTGCAATTTTTTCCCTTTAGCTAAACCAATTTCTACTTTGGCAAAACCACGCTCGTTGATTACAATGGCAAGTGGAATAATGGTCATGCCGACATCTTTTAATTTACCTTGAATTTTTTTGAGCTCTTTTTTATTTAATAATAATTTGCGATCTCGTTTAGGTGTATGGTTATAAAATGAACCAAAAGAATATTCGGAGATATGAATATTGATTAAGAATAATTCGTTACCAATAAAACTGCAATAACCATCGGTAATATTGGCTTTGCCAGCCCTGATGGATTTAATTTCGGTACCCATTAATTGAATACCCGCTTCATATTTTTCAATAATAAAGTATTCAAAATTGGCTTGTTTATTTTTAATCAGTACCCCGGCAGTCATGTTTATCGAATAATTAATACAGGCACTTTTACGCGGTGCCTTAACGAATCTAATGTGGTGCCAAAGATAATATCTTTTATTCCTTTATGGCCATGTGCACCCAAAACCAATAAATCTATTTCGGATTGATTCACAATTTGTGCAATGGCTTTGGCTGGATTACCATATCCTAAGGCAATTTCTACTTGGTAGCCTTGCGCTATTAAATCTTGCTGGTATTTTTCTAAATTACTGCGGTCTGCCCTACTTTCGTGGTCGTCGCTGGCCTGGCCTGCATAATTGGCGTTCACCGTTTCAATACTATGAATTAATAAATAAGTGGCTTCGGTTCCACCTTGCTGAATGGCAGCGGTAATGGTTTGTTTATCTACTGCCGAAAACCCAATGGCCACAGCAATTCTTTTGGGTTTAGCAGGAATTTGCAAACTAAAGTTTTCTGCAATGCCATGTGGAATTAAATTTTTAGTTAACTGAATATTAAAAAAGGGTGCTAGAAAAATATAAATCAATAAAAGTGCCGCAATTAGCAATATCAAAATCACTACTATTTCTATTGAATTTAAATTATCTGGCGTAAGGGCTAACCAGCTATTTAATTGATTGATGACCAATTTCACATTTAAACTAACAACTATAATTGCTGCAAGCCAAGCCAATAATTTTACTTTCCAACCTATAACAAATTCTTTCATTTCTTTTTTATCAGAAGTAAAATGAATGAGCGGAATAATGGCAAAACCTAATTGCAAACTCAACACTACCTGCGAAAAAATAAGTAGTTTCCCGAGTGATGCTTCGCCAAAATAATAGATCGTAAACATAGCTGGAACCACCGCCAATAAACGGGTAATTAACCTACGCAACCAAGGCCTAATGCGTAAATTTAAATAGCCTTCCATAATTATTTGCCCGGCCAAAGTGCCTGTTACTGTTGAGCTTTGGCCAGCACATATTAAAGCAATGGCAAATAAGGTAGGCGCTAAATTTCCAAAAATATGCGAAAGCAATCGGTGCGCATCTTGAATTTCTGCCACTTGTTGGTAGCCGTTTTGATGAAATGCGGCAGCTGCTAAAATTAAAATAGCTGCATTTACAAAAAAAGCCAAGTTTAAGGCAATGGTAGAATCAATAAAATTATATTTTATGGCATCTTTCATGCCGCTAAAAGTTTTTTTGATGGAGCGGGTTTGAACCAAAGAAGAATGTAAATATAAATTATGCGGCATCACCGTTGCGCCTATAATTCCAATGGCAATATACAAGGCATCGGCGCTCAAAGCCGATGGAATAAAGCCTTTGCCAATGGCTACAAAATCGGGCTGCACAATAAACATTTCTAATAAGAATGAAATGCCAATAATAACCACTAAAGAAATAATAAATCGTTCCAGTAATTTAATGCCCCTATTCATTAAAAATAAAAGCAAAATAGTATCGAGCACCGAAATCGAAATACCCACGATTAAAGGCATGCCAAATAATAATTGTAAGCCAATGGCCATACCTATTATTTCGGCAAGGTCGCAAGCCGCTATGGCAATTTCGGCTAAAATATATAATGGAATATTAATGATTGCAGGATAACTGGCACGCGAGGCTTGCGCTAAATCGAGCCCCCGCACAATGCCTAAACGCGCACTTAAACTTTGCAATAAAAGCGCCATTAAATTAGAAAGCAATAAAACCCAAATAAGTTGGTAGCCAAAAACGCTACCACCTGCAATATCGGTTGCCCAATTGCCCGGATCCATATAACCTACACTCACCAGGTATGCCGGCCCTACAAAAGCAAAAAGCTTTTTCCAAGGGTTTTTACCCGATGGTATTTTAACACTGCGGTGTACTTGATCTAAAGAGTTTTCGGACATATTTTTTTGATGCAATCTAAATTAAGAAATATTACCAAACTATGGGTGCTTTACCTAGGCTTTTTAAATAATTATTGGTTTTCGAAAATGGTTTTGATCCAAAGAAACCCCTGTAAGCAGCCAATGGAGAAGGATGTGGCGATTCAATACAAAAATGTTTGCTGGTATCTATCAATTTAATTTTTGATTGCGCAGGTTTACCCCAAAGTATAAAAACAAGCGGCTGTTCTTGTTCATTTAACAAGCGAATAGTTTGATCGGTAAATATTTCCCATCCTTTATTACTGTGTGCATTTGGCTTTGCGGCTTCGACTGTTAAAACAGTATTCAACAAAAGAACACCTTGTTTAGCCCATGCAGCTAAATCGCCATTAAGCTTTTCTTTGCTTTGTTGTGCCGCTTCTTTATCATTTGCTAATTCTTTAAATATATTTCGAAGGGATGGTGGCAATGGTTGGCCCTTTGCAACCGAAAAAGCCAGACCATTGGCCTGCCCCGGTTGGTGGTAAGGATCTTGGCCAATAATCACCACTTTAACTTGGTTTAAATCACATAAATTGAATGCTTCAAAAACCTGCGGCAAAGCAGGAAAAATGGTTTTTTGGGCAGCTATTTCTTTTTGGAGAAAGCTAGCTAATTCCACAAAACAGGGCATTTCAAAATTGGAAGCCAATGCCTTAGCCCAATTAGGAGATGTTAAATATTTAATTAAAGCTAAATCCATTTTCAAATATGCAATATTTTGATTTTCTTTGGCAAAGATACAAACAAGCGTTAAGCGTATTCATTAACCATTTAAAAAATACTATGAAATAGAGTTTTAAAATTTTAGGCTTATTAGCCTTTGCTTTAATGAGCATTACAGCATGTACCGAAGATAATACCGTTGAACCAACTCCGGCTATTGTTGGTTTTTGGGGAGTAACTTCAGCAAATACTGCATTTTACATCGATAATCAATTGGTTCAGTCTGATACCTCTGTTTTTTCTACAGATAGCTTAACTTTAAATTTTACAGCAGATGGTTTAGCTATTGGCATTGAAAAAGATTCCTTAGGCGCTTTTTCTTATGATACCTCATTTTATTCTTTAACGGGTAACAATTTACAGATTGTTGATAGATCTGCAGTTCCATACGATACAATTAATTTTACCGCTATCATAACTAGTAATAAATTAAACATGAAGGGTTCACAAACTGATACCACTATGTTTGGTATCGTTAAAGTCGACATGGAATATAATGCTACTAAACTTATAAGATAATTTATTAAGCTTCGGCTCATAAAAAAACCGCTAAAATATTTTAGCGGTTTTTTTATGAGCTTTTTTTGAATGAAGCTTTATTTTTTTGAATGAAGCTTTTATGGTTGGATTATGCAAACCATTGCATCACTTCTTCTTTGCTAGGAATAGCAATTTCTAATTTTAACTTTTTGCGCATGCCTCCCATATCGTTGAATACTTTATTCGCATTGCCAGCTTTTAATTCTTCGACCGAATTAAAACCCATTTTTTGTAAAACAGGAACCCATGCTGCAGGTACACCAATTTTTACAAAATCATCTACGCTGCCTGTTGGTGTAATTTTTTCGGGGCGCATTTGCGGGAAAAATAATACATCTTGTATTGATGTATTGTTGGTCATGATCATCGCTAAACGATCAATTCCAATACCCATGCCTGCTGTAGGCGGCATGCCATATTCTAAAGCTCTTAAAAAGTCATGATCAATAAACATCGCTTCGTCATCGCCACGCTCCATTAAAGCAACTTGCTCTTCAAATCTTTCGCGTTGTTCTATTGGGTCGTTTAATTCTGAATAAGCATTGGCTAATTCTTTTCCATTCACCATTAATTCGAAACGCTCTACTAAGCCTGCTTTTGTTCTGTGTTTTTTCGTAAGCGGAGACATTTCGACTGGGTAATCGGTAATAAAAGTTGGTTGAATATAATGATGCTCGCATTTGGCGCCAAAAATTTCATCGACTAATTTTCCTTTACCCATCGAGTCGGCAACTTCAATACCTAATTGCTGACAGGTAGCGCGCAATTGATTTTCGTCCATTTCCGAAATATCCACACCGGTAAATTCTTTAATCGAATCGTACATGCTGATGCGTTTAAATGGTCGTTGAAAATCAATGCTATGTTCGCCCATTTGTACTTTGGTTTGCCCGTGTAAATCAAGTGCTACGCGCTCTAACATTTCTTCGGTAAAATCCATCATCCAATTGTAGTCTTTGTAGGCTACATAAATTTCTAAAACAGTAAACTCTGGATTATGCGTACGATCCATGCCTTCGTTTCTAAAATCTTTAGCAAACTCATACACGCCTTCGTATCCACCCACAATTAAACGCTTTAAATACAATTCGTTTGCTACTCTTAAATACAAAGGAATGTCTAAAGCATTGTGATGCGTTATAAACGGACGAGCCGCTGCACCACCCGGAATAGCTTGTAAAATTGGTGTTTCTACCTCTAAGTATCCATTGGCATTAAAAGTATTTCGAAGTGATTGTACAATTTGCGTACGCTTGCGAAAACCATCGCGTACTTGTTGGTTAATAATTAAATCTGCATAACGCTGACGGTACCTAAATTCGGCATCGGTTACGGCGTTGTGTTCTTTACCATCGGCATCTGTTTTAACAACAGGTAATGGTCTTAAAGATTTTGTTAAAATAGTAAAAGAAGCAACATGTAAACTAATTTCGCCGGTTTGTGTGGTAAACACATAACCGGTTACACCAATAATGTCGCCAATGTCTAATAGTTTTTTGAAAACCGTATTGTATAAAGTTTTGTCTTCGTCGGGGCAGATGTCGTCGCGTTTAATATATAATTGAATACGGGCGCTTGCATCTTGTAATTCCACAAAAGAAG
>JAURMH010000029.1 GCA_030830805.1 Bacteroidota bacterium | reverse complement strand
TCGTCTTTAGTAACTCCAGTTTTTACTTCTTTTGGAGCACCATCAACTAAGTCTTTAGCTTCTTTCAAGCCAAGACCAGTTAAGTCTTTTACTAATTTAACGATTGCTAATTTTTGTCCACCAGCTTCTTTCAAGATTACATCAAAAGATGTTTTCTCTTCAGCTACTGCTGCTGCTGCACCACCACCTGCTACCATTACTGGTGCAGCTGCTGCTGGTTCAATACCGTATTCGTCTTTTAGGATCTGAGCTAATTCGTTAACTTCTTTTACTGTTAAGTTTACTAATTGTTCAGCAAACGCTTTTAAATCTGCCATTTTATTTAATTTTTAATTGTTTAAAAAATAATTAATTTCCTCTTTCTTCAAGAGTTTTTAAAATTCCTGCTAATTTTCCACCGCTAGCTTTTAAACCGCTGATAACATTTTTAGCTGGAGATTGCAATAATGCGATGATATCGCCTACAAGTTCTTCCTTAGATTTAAGACTTACTAACGCGTCTAATTGATTGTCTCCAACAAAGATTGCCGAATCAATACATGCCGCTTTTAAAACTGGTTTATCGCCAGTTGAGCGAAGTTCTTTAATCAATTTAGCAGGAGCATTTCCTGTTGATGAGAACATGATTGATGAAGTACCTTTTAAGGCAACAAATAATTCAGAATAATCGTTACCGCTTGCTTCCATTGCTTTTTGAATCAATGTGTTTTTAGCAACACGGAATGTAATGTCTCTCTCAAAACATTTTCTTCTAATCACATTTACCTGAGCTACCGTTAAGTTGGATGTGTCAGTAATATAGAATGCATTATGAGCAGACAATTTGTCTTTAAGTTCGAGAACTATTTCGTTTTTTTCTTCTCTTTTCATAATTAAATTCCCGTTACTGATTTAGTTTCAACTTGGATACCTGGGCTCATTGTGCTCGAAATATGAATACTTTTGAAATAAGTTCCTTTAGCTGATGAAGGTTTTAACTTCGAGATAACTTGTAATAACTCTAATGCGTTATCATACAATTTATCTGCAGCGAAAGATGCTTTTCCAATGGAAGCATGCACGATACCAGTTTTGTCTACTTTGAAATCGATCTTACCACCTTTAACATCTGCAACAGCTTTTCCAACTTCCATAGTCACTGTTCCTGACTTTGGATTTGGCATTAGGTTTCTTGGTCCTAAAACACGTCCCAATTTACCTACTTTAGCCATACAACTTGGGGTAGTAATCATGATATCAAAATCAACCCAACCTTTTTCGATTTTTGCAATGTAATCGTCCAAACCGACGAAATCCGCTCCTGCTGCTGTAGCCTCTGCCTCTTTATCTGGAGTACATAATACTAATACGCGAACAGTTTTTCCGGTTCCGTGTGGTAAAACAGCTACTCCTCTTACCATTTGGTTCGCTTTACGAGGATCAACCCCTAAACGAATATCCAAATCGACAGATGAATCAAATTTAGTAGTTGAAATTTCTCTTACTAATTTTGAAGCTTCATCCAAAGAATAAGCTTTACCAATTTCCACCTTGGACAATGACAACTTTTGATTTTTAGTTAATCTAGCCACTTTCTCTCGTTTTTAATTGGTTAATTGTTCCATGGTGCATTACCTGAAACGGTAATACCCATACTTCTTGCAGTTCCTGCTACCATTCTCATTGCTGAATCAATAGTAAATGCGTTTAAATCCGTCATTTTCTCTTCTGCAATGGTTTTCACTTGCTCCCACGTAACTGAGGCAACTTTTTTACGGTTAGGTTCTGCTGATCCGCCTTTTAGTTTAGTCACTTCTAACAGTTGAATTGCAACTGGAGGAGTTTTAATGATAAAGTCGAAAGATTTGTCGATATACACTGTAATCACGACTGGAAGCACCTTTCCTGGTTTATCTTGAGTTCTAGCGTTAAACTGCTTACAGAACTCCATGATGTTAACCCCTTTAGCACCTAAGGCAGGACCTACAGGAGGTGATGGATTCGCCGCACCACCTTTGATCTGTAATTTAATAAGCGCGCCTATTTGTTTTGCCATATATTTGTTTGTTTAAGTATGAGCATTTGTACAAAGTGGAAGCTTTAATACGATGCACTCATCACTCAATGTTTTTATTCTTTTTCTACTTGCATGTAATTCAATTCTAATGGTGTTCTTCTTCCGAAAATTTTCACCATTACTTTCAGTTTTTTCTTGTCTTCGTTTACCTCTTCGATTACTCCACTGAAACCATTGAATGGACCATCCATTACTTTTACTGGTTCGCCAACATAATAAGTTACAGAAGATGCCGCGCCACTTTCTGACATTTCATCTACCTTACCTAAAATTCGGTTAACCTCTGATTGTCTTAATGGCACTGGTTGTCCAGCTGCACCTAAGAAACCAATTACACCCGTAATATTTTTAATTACGTGTCCTAATTCGCCATTTAAATTTGCTTCGATTAAAACATAACCAGGAAAATAACTTCTCTCCTTAATTACTTTTTTACCATCGCGAATTTGAAAAACTTTTTCGGTAGGAATCAATACTTGAGTCACCAAATGCGTAGCATTTAATCTGTTGATTTCGGCCTCAAGATATTGCTTTACTTTTTTCTCTTTCCCACTTATCGCACGCACTACATACCACTTCAATTCTTCACTCATTGTTATTGCGTTTGAATTTGGTTAAATACTATAAAATAACTTCATTAATGATCCGGATCCTGCATCCATTACATATACTACCACTGCAATAATTAAAGCAGCTACCATTACTACCCAAGCACTACTTTGCAACTCAGACCATGTTGGCCAAGTTACCTTGTTCATTAGTTCGTTATATGCTTCTTTGATGTATGTAATTAACCTATTCATTTTTTTATGCTTTTTAAGGTATGCACGGGTGGAGAGATTCGAACTCCCATCAGCGGTTTTGGAGACCGACATTCTACCCTTGAACTACACCCGTTAGTATTTATTCTATTAAATGCTGAAGAAAAATCTTCAATAAATTATTTTTCTAATAATATTGGTTTTGAAAATGAGGTTTTTACGCTGAAAAACCGCTTTAAAATTAGTAACCTTTATTTGCTAGAAAACAGAAGCTATCCCGGCTTAACGCCGGGACTGCTTCTGTGAAAAATGCTAATTAATATTTACCTTTTGATTAGTTAGTAATCTCTGTAACCTGACCAGCACCTACTGTTCTACCACCCTCACGGATTGCAAAACGTAGACCTTTTTCCATTGCGATTGGACTGATCAATTTTACACTGATTGTAACGTTATCACCTGGCATAACCATTTCTACACCTTCCGCTAAGGTAATTTCACCTGTAACGTCTGTTGTACGGAAATAGAATTGTGGACGATATTTGTTAAAAAATGGTGTATGACGACCACCTTCTGCTTTTGATAATACGTAAACCTCTGCTTTGAAATCTGCGTGAGGAGTTACTGAACCTGGTTTACAGATAACCATACCACGACGGATATCAGTTTTCTCAATACCACGTAACAATAAACCTACGTTATCACCTGCTTCACCTCTATCTAAGATCTTACGGAACATCTCCACACCTGTTACAGTTGATTTCAAGTTCTCCGCACCCATACCTAAGATATCTACTGCTTCACCAGAGTTAATAACACCTCTTTCGATACGACCTGTAGCAACAGTTCCACGACCTGTGATCGAGAATACGTCTTCTACTGGCATTAAGAAAGGAAGTTCAGTCAAACGTGGAGGAATTGGAATGAAGTTATCTACTGCATCCATTAATTCCATAATTTTATCTACCCATTTTGGATCAGCGTTTAAGCCTCCTAATGCAGACCCACGGATAACTGGAATAGTATCACCTGGGAAATCATAGAATGATAATAATTCACGAATTTCCATTTCTACTAGGTCTAACAATTCTGGATCGTCAACCATGTCTACTTTGTTCATGAATACAACCAATGCAGGTACACCTACTTGGCGTGCTAAAAGAATGTGCTCACGTGTTTGTGGCATCGGACCGTCCGTTGCTGCAACCACAATAATCGCACCGTCCATTTGAGCAGCACCAGTAACCATGTTCTTTACGTAATCCGCGTGACCTGGACAGTCAACGTGAGCGTAGTGACGGTTTGCTGTTGAATATTCAACGTGAGCGGTATTGATTGTGATACCTCTTTCTTTTTCTTCAGGAGCTGAGTCAATTGAATCAAATGATCTTGCTTCTGATAACCCTTTGTCAGCTAATACCTTAGTAATTGCTGCAGTTAAAGTGGTTTTACCGTGGTCAACGTGACCGATAGTACCAATGTTTAAGTGTGGTTTCGAGCGGTCAAATTTTTCTTTAGCCATGTTTTTAATTATTAATGTTTATTTATTTTTTTTATTGTTAATTATACTTTAAAATCGAGCCAATGAGGGGAATTGAACCCCTGACCCCTTCCTTACCAAGGAAGTACTCTACCCCTGAGCTACATCGGCTTTTGAATTTCTTCTGCTTTACAGCGTAAAAACCTAAGAAAAATCTCAGGATATTAATTTTTTCAAGGAAGGTTTCCCTTCTAAATGAAAAATCAATGCCTATTCTATTTTTTATATAAACGAAGTTGCATCCCAACTTCCTGCTATCTTTTTTATTGAGCGGGAGACGAGGCTCGAACCCGCGACCTACAGCTTGGAAGGCTGTCGCTCTACCAACTGAGCTACTCCCGCTTATTTCAAAACAATCAAAATGTGGGGAGAGAAGGATTCGAACCTTCGAAACCGAAGTAACGGATTTACAGTCCGTCCCATTTGACCGCTCTGGAACCTCCCCAACAATATTGAGCCTCCTATCGGAATCGAACCAATGACCTACTGATTACAAGTCAGTTGCTCTACCAGCTGAGCTAAGGAGGCTTTTAAAATAGCTTATTTCAATGTACATTCCCTAAAAAATAGCGAATAGCCTTGTTTTAGGGACTGCAAATGTACGAATTTCCATTTAGCATCAAAATTTATTTTAAATAATTTTCTGAAGGAATTTGGGATTTAAAAGTTCTGTCAAATTAAAGGGTCTCGTTTAAAATTAAAAAGCAATACTTTATATATTTAATATGCTGATTTATTGATTATTATAAAATAAAAAAGGGGAACCAAAGCTCCCCTTTTTTTATTTTTAGGAATTACGCTAAACAGCTAATTTTTCTTTGTGCTTCACAATTTGCTTACGCAACGATTCAATACATATATCGACTGCTTCTTCGAATGATTTTGCATGGTCTTTAGCAAATAACATTTGACCAGGAATATTCACTTTAAATTCTACTAATTTGTTTTTTTGGTCTTCTGATGATCTTTCTAGTCTAAGAATAGCTTCGGCATCAATAATTTGATCAAAAAACTGCGCGAGCTTACTCCCCTTTTTCTCAATAAATGCTAATAACTGCACATCTGCATCAAAATGAATTGATTGAACATTGATTTTCATATTTC